>JAKCDM010000039.1:0-19896 GCA_021841865.1 Pseudomonadota bacterium | reverse complement strand
CGAGCGGCAACGTCACGTCGACCGACAACGCCGTCAGCGGCACCTTGTACGGCAATCTGCTGCGGCTTCAGATCAAGGATCCGTCGGGCAACGTCTATCAGTTGCGCACCAAGGTGGGCTCGCTGCCCACCGCGCTGAGCAGCGGCCAGCAGGCCTACAACGTGCAGGGCGGCGGCGTGAACACCGCCAGCCAGGCGCTGACCATGTTCAGCGCCGATCTGGTACCTACCGGCAACAGCAACACCCCTTCGGCTCCCCAGTGGGATGCCTTCTGGTCCAACGCGAATCTCAATGCGCAGCAAGGTTCGGATGGCAGCGGGGTTCGCGGGTGCTCGACGGTGCCTTCGTCGCTCCAGTCGGCGGTGCAAAGTACGAGCACGCCATTGCCCTTGCGCTTCGATCTCAGTGCCTTGGCGGGCAACGGGTCCACGTCCGATGATGCCTTCGATGCCCTGGCCGTGTGCGTCGCTCCGACTGCTAGCAGTCAGGCTTCCTGGACCATGTGGCAACCGTCGTACGGAACCAATTCGTTCGGCGAGGACTACAACGGTTTTGTCTACGCTATGCCGGGAGCGACCTTGACGCAAACCACGAGCACCAACGGCGGCATTGTCTGGAACGAAGCCGTGACGCCGACCGCAGCGGCTTACGTGCTCGAGGCCAGCGACGTGAAGTTGGTCCCGTCGAACACCCGCGCGACGATCGGGGGGACTGCGTACTACGTGCTGGGAAGCCGTTCGATGGTCATTTCGTCGAGCGCCTCGAACCAGGGCAGCGCGATCCTCAACATCCAGGGACGCTTCCTGTCGCAGTTGTCGGAGTCCAGTCGCAACTCCTCCGACGGCGAGCAGTCCATGTCGCAAGGCGACCATTGATGCGCCAGGCTCGGCGCTCCACGCCACGGCGTGTGCTGCCGCACGCCGTGGCGGCAGCCGCCGCGGGCCCGCGCCCGCGGGCCCCGGCGCTTGCGCCGCGTGGATTCGAGGCCGAGCTGGCAGGCGCCTGCCGGCGCGGGGAGTTCGGGCTGGTCTACCAGCCCATCTGCAGCATGCGCGACGCCGCGGCGCCTGCCTTCGAGGCCTTGCTGCGCTGGCAGCACCCCGTGCTCGGTGCGGTTGCTCCCGAGCGCTTCATCGCGAGCGCCGAGCGCAACGGACTCATCCTGGACATCGGCGACTGGGTGTTTCGCGCGGCGGCCGACGAATGCCGGCGCCTGCGGCGCGTCACGGGCCTGCCGGTGCGCATCGCGGTCAACGTGTCGGCGCTGCAACTGGCGTCGCGCGCTGCGCTGCGCTTGTGGTTGCACCACCTGGACGACATCGGTCTGCCGGCCGAGGCACTGACCCTGGAGATCACCGAACGCGTGATGAGCGAGCGTCCGCAGGACATGTTCGAGCACCTGCGGCAGCTCAGCGCGGCCGGTTTCGGCATTTCGCTGGATGACTTCGGCACCGGCTACTCCAACCTCGCCATGCTGGGGCACGCTCCGCTGGACCTGCTCAAGCTCGACGGCTCGCTGACCCGCTGCCTGCCCGACAGCCCGCGCCACCGCGCGATCGCGCGAGCCGTGGTCGCGCTGGCGCACCAGCTGGGAATCCAGGTCGTCGCCGAGGGTGTCGAGCAGCCGGCGCAGGCCCGGGCCAGCTCCGAGCTCGGATGTGATTTCGCGCAGGGTTTCTGGTACGGCCGGCCCATGTCGGCCGCCCAGGTCGAGCGCCATCTGAGCCAGGCCGTGGCCTGATGCCGCCGCGGCAAGGCCTGCCCGGCATGGGTGTGTTGCCGGGCCGCTACCATCGGGGCATGCCCATGCCCATTCTCCGCATCGACCGCCTGCGCCGCCTGCTGTTCGCGGCCACCCTGGCCAGCCTGGCCGCGCTGCCGCTGTCCGGCTGCGGCAGGAAGCCCCAGCACTGGGACATGAGCAATGTCAGCGGCGTGCTGGCCGACCTGCGTCTGTTCGGCATGGTCTCGGCCGACACCGGCAAGCCGGTCAGCGCGAAGGACTTCCGCGGCAAGGTGGCGGTGGTGTATTTCGGCTACACCCATTGCCCGGACGTCTGCCCGCTGACCATGTCCCACCTGGCCAGCGCGGTGTCAGCGCTCGGCCCGCGGGCCGACGACGTGCGCATCCTGTTCGTCAGCGTCGACCCGGCGCGCGACACGCTGCCGATCCTGAAGGCCTACGTGCAGGCCTTCAGCCCGCAGGCGGTGGCGCTTCGCGGCACGCTGCCCGAGGTGGTGGCGATGACCAAGCTCTACCACGTGGCCTTCAGCTACGGCGACAAGGACTCCCACGGCAACTACGTGGTCAACCACAGCGCGGCCATCTACGTGTTCGACAAGCAGGGCAAGGGCATCCTGATCGGCTCCGACCTGACCAAGCCCGAGGCCATCACGCACGACCTGCGGCAACTGCTGCAGCAGTAGGTCCGCCGGCGCCGCGGCGCCTGCTTGCGCGCAGGCGGGAGTTCAAACGCATCGATTTGCAACCAAGGCTTCGCGACGTCTTCGTCGTGTGCGAGACTCTTGCTTGTCAGGCGAGGTCCGCGGGTTTTTCGTGCGTGCGGCGCAGCATCAGGCCAGGGCGTTGCCAGCGCGTCGGCATCCGCGGAGAAGGCCTGCCGACAAGGGAGCTCCATCTCGATTCGCTGCCCCGGAAGATCGCCATGATCCCCAGCCGCAGACCCTGGCTGCTGCTGCCGGTGGCAGCGCTGAGCCTGCTGCTGTCGGCGTGCGGGGGTGGCGAGTCGGCTTCCACGACGCCAGCGCTTGCAGCGTCCGGCCCGAATCCGTCGCCGAGCCCCACGCCGAGCCCGCCCCCGACGACCAGCGCAAGCTACAGCATCGGCGGCAGTGTCGGCGGCCTGGCCGCCGGCGCCTCGGTGACCCTGCTCGACAACAACACCGACAGCGTCACGGTGTTCGCCGATGGCGGTTTCGTCTTCGGCTCGCAGCTGGTTTCGACGTCGGCGTACAGCGTCACCGTGAGCCGGCAGCCCGCCGGGCAGTTCTGCGGAGTGACCCACGGCAGCGGCAGGGTCGGCAGCGCCTCGGTCACCGACATCGCAGTGACCTGCACGGCTGCCACGGTGTCGTTCGCGACGCCGGGGGCGGCGACCTGGACGGTCCCCGCCGGCGTGAGCTCGATCCGGGTCGTCGCCACCGGTGGCGCGGGCGGCGGCGACGCCTACACCTCCGGGCAGGGCCTCGGCGGCAACGGCGGCGTCGTGACCTCGACGCTCGCCGTGTCGCCGGGCCAGCTGCTGGACCTGTTCGTCGGCGGTGGCGGGCAGATGGGAGGCGGCACGGGCATCGCGCTGGGCGGGACCCATTACGGCGGTGGCAGCGGCGGTGGCGCGACCTCGGTCGACGCGGGCAGCGCGTCGCAGATCATCGCCGGCGGAGGCGGCGGCGGCTATGCCGATGGCTCCATCGGGATTGATTCCGGCGGCGATGGCTGCGGCAACGGTTTCGCTGGAGGCAACGGGGTCGAATTCGCTGCGCCGCATGGCTCCGTCGCCGCCATCGGCGGCGGCGGGGGCGTCGGCGGTGCCGGCGGCGTCTCGGCGTCGGGCTTTCCTGCCGGTTCGGCCGGCGGCAACGGCGACGGCGGCGCCGGAGGAAACGGCGGCCCGCAGCTGCTGCCGGGAGGCGGCGGCGTGGGCGTGGGCGGCGGATCCGGTGGCCAGGGTGGCTACGACCCGGGCACGGCGTTTCCGGTGTTCGGCGCCGGAGGCGGCGGTGGCTACGGCGGCGGAGGCGGCGGCGACGCTTCCGCCGGCGGAGGTGCTGCGGGCGGCAGCGTCGGACCGCCGGGCAGCACCTGCACGGTCGGCACGAACGGTGGAACCCTGTTCCCCGGCGGCAACGGCTCCATCGTCATCACGCTGCAGTGAGCCTCGGATCGTGGTGGGCCCTGCGGGGCTCGAACCCGCAACCAACGGATTATGAGTCCGCTGCTCTGACCATTGAGCTAAGGGCCCATGGGCTGGCGCGCCGCGACGGGCGTGCCAGCCGAGCGGCGGATTCTACCGGCCGCGTCGAGGGCTTCGGGCGCGCGGCGGGCGTGCCGCTGCGCGCGCCCGAACAATGCGGCGATGGGGCGACGCCTGCGTGGATTCAGCTTGCTGGAATGCCTGGTCGCGCTGGCGCTGGGCGGCATCTGCCTGGTTTTCGCGCTGCCGGCCTGGCGTGATTCGCTTCAGGCGCAACGCGTGCGCGCAGCTTGCGAGGTCTTGAACGATGCGTTGCGCCTGGCCCGTCTCGATGCCCGAGCCCATGCCCGCGACGTGCGCCTGTGCCCCAGCCGCGATGGCCGCGCCTGCGATTCGCAGGCGCGCTGGGAGCAGGGCTGGGTGACGCTGGCCGCGCCGGGATCGCCGGACGAGATGACGCTGGCCGTGCAGGGGGCCCTGGCCGGGGTGCGCATCGACGCCTCCGCCCCATTGGCCCATGGCGCCGGCTTCGATGCCGCGGGCTGGCCGCGCCAGCCCGCCGGAGCGCTGCTGATGGGACGCTGGCGGGTGTGTCCGCTGCGCGCCTCGGCGCGCAGGCCCGACGGCCGCGAGCTGGTCATGGCCGCCAGCGGGCGCGTGCGCGAGCAGCCGGTGAACTGCCGCCCACGCTCCTAGGGGCTTCGCGCGGCGCGCGCTTCAGCGCTGGCTGAGCGTGTTGCCGACCAGCTTGGCGGTGATGTCGACGATGCGGATCATGCGGTCGTAGGGCATGCGCGTCGGGCCGATGACTCCCAGCGTGCCGACCACGCGGCCGTCGACCTCGTAGGGCGCGGTGATCACCGACAGCTCCTCGAAGGGCACGACCTCGCTTTCGCCGCCGATGTAGATGCGCACCCCCTCGGAGCGATCCGAGCTCTCGAGCAAGCGCAGCAGCAGCGACTTCTGCTCGAACAGGTCGAACAGGCGGCGCAGACTGGCGAGGTCGCTGGACAGGTCGTCGACCTTGAGCAGTTGCTGCTGGCCCGAGATCACCAGCTGCTCGTCCTGTTCGGCGGCGGCCTGGCTGGCCGCGGCGACCGCGGCCTGCATCAGCGCGACGATCTCGCCGCGCAGGTTCTCGACCTCGCCGCGCATTTGCGCGGCCATCTGCTCGAAGCTCAGGCCGCTGCAATGCGCGTTCAGGTAGTTGGCCGCTTCGGTGAGCTGCCCCTGGGTGTACGGATGCGCGGAGGCGACGATGCGGTTCTGCACGCCCCCGGTGGCGTCGACCAGGATGACCAGGATGCGCTGCTCCGACAGGCGCAGGAATTCGATGTGCCGGAACGCCGCGTCGCGCCGCGGGCTCATCACGACACCGACGAAATGCGACAGGTTGGACAGCAGGCGCGCGGCGTTGACGATCACCTTCTGCGGCTCGATGCCGGCCAGCTCGGAACGGAAGCGCTGTTCCAGTTCCTCGGCTCCCTCGGGCGGGCGTGCCGTCAGCATGGTGTCGACGAACAGGCGGTAGCCGCGCGGCGTGGGAATCCGCCCGGCGGAAGTGTGGGGACTGGCGATCAGGCCCAGTTCCTCGAGGTCGGCCATCACGTTGCGTATGGTCGCCGCAGACAGTTCCAGCCCCGACGCGCGCGACAGCGTGCGCGAGCCGACGGGCTGTCCGTCGGCGATGTAGCGCTCGATCAGGGTCTTGAGCAGCAGGCGGGCTCGTTCGTCCATGCGCGGATTTTAAAATCTTCGCGAGCTTCGCGCGCCGCGACCCCCGTGCGGGCGACGTGGCGTCCAGTCATGAGTGCGCCCCCAGGGCCGGGCCCTGGGCCCGACCCGCCCCCCGAGGGGGTTGAGAAAACTTGGGGCGGCCCTGCGTTTTCTCAAGAGCCTGTGCTGTAATGCCGTCATGCTCGGTGGGCCCGGTGCCTGGGCGCCTTCCAGCGTGCGCCGACGTAGCGTGCTGTCGTGCCCGTGTCCCTCCGCATTTCACCCATGCCCACACCCGTCTTCCAGCACGCAGTCCTGATCGGCAAGCACCAGGCGGCCGGCGTTTCCGACACGCTGGGCGACATCGCGGCCTGGCTTGCCGGGCAGGGGGTCGAGCCGGTCATCGAACAGCAGACTTCGCTGCAATGCGAGCTGCCGGGGCATGCCAGCGCCAGCCTGCTCGACATCGGCCGCCGTGCGGGCGGCGACTGGGTGGCGATCGTGGTCGGCGGTGACGGCACCATGCTCGGCGCCGCGCGCGAACTCGCGCCGTGGGGGGTGCCGCTGATGGGCATCAACTCCGGTCGCCTGGGCTTCATCACCGACATCGCCGAGTCCGAGTGGCGCGAGGCGCTGGGGTCGATGCTGGCCGGGCATTTCGAGCGCGAGCAGCGCGCCGTGCTTTCCGGGCAGGTGCTGCGCGACGGCGAAGCCATCTACACCGGCATCGCGATCAACGACGTGGTGGTCAACCGCAGCGGCGCCACCGGGCTGGTGGAGTTGCGCGTCGAGGTCGACGGTCGCGCCATGTACGCGCAGCGGGCCGACGGGCTGATCGTGGCCACCCCCACGGGGTCGACGGCCTACGCGATGTCGGCCGGAGGCCCCATCCTGCACCCGAGCCTGCCGGGGCTGGTGCTGGTGCCGATCGCCGCGCATACCTTGTCCAACCGCCCCATCGTGCTGCCCGAGCAGGTGCGCATCGACATCGAGGTCGCGTCGCGCAGCGACGTGGGCGTGAATTTCGACATGCAGCATTTCGCGGACCTGCTGGGCGGGGACCATATCCACCTGAGCATCGCTCCGTATCGCGCGCTGTTCCTGCATCCGCCGGGCTGGAGCTATTTCTCCACGCTGCGCAAGAAGCTGCATTGGCATGAGATCCTCGGTGCCGAGGACTGAGCCACGGTCGATCACGGTCGATTCATCCACACCTTCCGAAACGAGCGGGCCCAGGGCATGCTGCGCCGACTCCACATTCGCCAATTCGTTCTGGTCGACGAGCTCGAACTCGAGTTCGGTCCCGGCTTCACCGCGCTGACCGGCGAGACCGGGGCCGGCAAGTCGATCCTGATCGACGCCCTCAAGCTGGCGCTCGGCGAGCGCGGCGATGCGTCGGTGCTGCTGCCGGGCGCGGCGCGCGCCGAGATCTCCGCAGAATTCGATACCCCGGCCGGACTGGCGCAGTGGCTGGAACAGCAGGGTTTCGAGCCGGGCGAGACCGTGCTGCTACGCCGCGTGATCGATGCGCAGGGCCGTTCGCGGGGCTTTCTCAACGGCAGCCCGGCGACTCTGGCGCAGCTGCGCCAGGCCGGCGACGCGCTGGTCGACATTCACGGTCAGCATGCCTGGCAGAGCCTGGCGCGCAGCGACGCCGCGCGCGACCTGCTCGACGCGCACGCCGGCGCCGCCGCCGAGCGCCAGGCCTGCGAGCTGGCCTGGCGCGCGTGGCGCGACGCCGACGAGCGCCTGCGCGCGGCGCGCGCCGATGCCGGCCAGATGCAGCGCGAGCGCGAGGGGCTGCGCATCGAGCTCGCCGAGCTCGAGCGCCTGGCGCCGCAGCCCGACGAATGGGAGCCGCTGAACGCCGAGCACCGGCGCCTGGCCCATGCCGCCGAGCTGATCGAGCAGTTGCAGGCGGCCGGCGCCTGGCTGGACGACGACGAAACCGGCGCCGTGCGCCTGCTGGCGCGGGCGCAGCAGGCCTTGCAGGCAGCCGCAGGCATCGACGCGGCCTTGCAGCCGCTGGTCGACCAGCTCGAACAACTGCGCACCGTCGGTGCCGAACTCGGGCACGAGGTGGCCGCGCGCCTGCGCCAGGCCGACGTCGACCCGCAACGCCTGGCCGACGTCGACGCGCGCCTGTCGGCCTGGATGAGCCAGGCGCGCCGCCACCGCGTCGCCGCCGACGAACTTCCCGCCCACTGGCAGGGCCTGCGCGCGCGCATGGAGCAGCTCGAGCTCGGCGCCGATCTCGATGCGCTGGCGGCTGCCGAGCGCGCGGCGCATGCGCTGCTGCGCGACGCAGCGGCGGCGCTGAGCCGCCTGCGCGCCGACGCCGCCGGGCGCCTGGCGGGCGGCGTGCGCCAGCTGATGCAGGAACTCGGCATGAAGGGCGGGAATTTCGACGTGGCGTTGAACGCGCTGCCGCAGATCCAGGCCGGTGGCGCCGAGGCCGTCGAGCTGCTGGTGGCGGGCCATGCCGGGGCGCAGTTGCGTCCGCTGGCGCGCGTGGCTTCCGGCGGCGAGCTTTCGCGCATCGCGCTGGCGCTGGCCGCCACCACCGCGTCGCAGCAGCCGGTGGCCACGCTGATGTTCGACGAGGTCGACGCCGGCATCGGCGGCGCCGTCGCGCACACCGTCGGCCGGCTGCTCGGAGCGCTCGGCGCCGATCGCCAGGTGCTGGCCGTCACCCACCTGGCGCAGGTGGCGGCGTGCGCCGCGCACCATCTGCAGGTGGACAAGACCACCCGCGACGGCCGCACCTTCAGCAGCGTGCGCCCGCTCGACGAGCCCGCGCGAACGCTTGAGATCGCGCGCATGTTGGGCGGCGATGCCTCGTCCGACGTGGCGCTGGCGCACGCCCGGGAAATGCTCGCCGCCGCGCCGCCGTCCGCGCAGGGGGCCGCGCAGGGGGCCGCCGGCGCCCGCGCGCGGCGCGGGCGCCGCGCGGGCTGATGGCATGGCGCAGGACTGCGCTCGCCGAGGCAGCGTCACGTACATACTCGCCATCGTGCACCGGAGCCTTCGATGAACACGCCGTCATGCACCGTCCCCGAGGCGTCACGCGAGGCACGCGCGTTGCGCGTGGTGCTGTTGTCCGGCGTGTCGGGCTCGGGCAAGACCATCGCGCTCAATTCGCTGGAGGACGCCGGCTACTACTGCGTCGACAACCTGCCGGTGCAACTGGTCGACGAGCTCCTGCGGGTGACGCAGCAGGCCGGTTACCGGCGCCTGGCCATCGCAATGGACGCGCGCGGCGCCGAGGGCCTGTCGCTGCTGCCCGAGCTCGTGCGGCGCCTGCGCGCGCAATGCGACCTGCATTTCATCTACCTGGACTGCGGCACCGACACCCTGGTGCAGCGTTTTTCCGAGACGCGCCGCGCGCACCCGCTGACGGCCCGGCGCGGCGAACTCGCGCGCGGGGCGTCGGGCCAGCCGTCGCCGGCTTCGGCGCCGGCGCTGGTCGAGGCCATCGAGCTGGAGCGCGAACTGCTCGCTCCCGTGGCCGGGCTGGGCCTGCACATCGACACCAGCGGCCTGCGCCCGGCGCAACTGCGGGCCTGGGTGCGCCAGGCGGTGCAGCTGGAGGCCTCGCGCATCACGCTGCTGTTCGAGTCCTTCGCGTTCAAGCACGGAGTGGCGCTGGACGCCGATTTCGTGTTCGACGTGCGCATGCTGCCGAACCCGCACTACGACCCGCTGCTGCGCCCGCTCAACGGGCGCGATGCGCCGGTGGCCGAATTCCTGCGCGCGCAGCCCAGCGTGATGCAAATGCTGTCGCAGCTGCAGGGCTTCCTGCAGACCTGGCTGCCGGCGATGGCCGAGGACCAGCGCAGCTACGTGGTCGTGGCCATCGGCTGCACGGGCGGGCAACACCGCTCGGTGTTCCTGGTCGAGCAGCTGGGGAAGCACTTCGCGCGCGAGTACAGCGTGATCGTGCGTCACCGCGAACTGGACGCCGCGGCTTCGTCCTGACAGGCCCGCTCGTCGCAGTCAGCCGCCGAGCAGCTTGCGCACCGGTGCCGGCAGGCCCAGGCGCAGCGCCTCGTCGACCGTGAACCAGCCGGCGCGCTGCGCCTCGTCGCCGGCCCGCGGACGTGCGCGCAGCTGCACCAGCAGCGGGCGCAGCAGCAGGTCCACGTGGGTGAGCGCGTGGCGCACCGGCTCGCGAGCCTGCTGGTCCAGCACCTCTCCGAGTTCGGCCGCCTGGCGCAGCGCAGCCGCGGCGTCGTCGTGCCCGGGCAGGCTCCACAGGCCGGGCCAGATGCCCTGCGCGTCGCGGCGCTGCAGCCAGACGCGGCCGGCATCCGGCTCGTCGCTGCGGGCCCACAGCAGCACCCATTCGCGGGTGCGCCGCGCGGCACCGCGGCTTGCGCGCGCCGCCGGCGCAGCGTCGACGGCGGTGGCCGGGCCCGGGCAGTCGGCCGCGAACGGGCAGGCCTGGCAGTCGGGCCCGGCGGGCTTGCACACGGTGGCTCCTAGGTCCATCAAGCCTTGCGTGTAGGCCTCGATGTGCCGGGCCGGCAGCAGGGATTCGGCGAGCTGCCACATCGCGCGCAGCGACGCTGCGTCGCGCGGGCGGGGCAGCGCGAAGGCGCGCCCCAGCACGCGCTGCACGTTGGCATCGAGGATGGCCTCGCGGCGCGAGAAGCAGAACGCCGCGATGGCCGCCGCGGTCGAGCGGCCGATGCCGGCGAGGCCCTCCAGCTCGGCGCGCTCGCGCGGGAACTCGCCGCCGTGGCGTTCGCACACCTGCTGCGCGCAGGCGTGCAGGTTGCGGGCACGCCGGTAGTAGCCCAGGCCGCTCCACTGCGCCAGCACCGCGTCGAGCGGCGCGTCGGCCAGCGCTCGCACGTCGGGAAAGCGCTGCAGGAAGGGGCCGTAGTAGCGCAGCACGGTTTCCACGCGGGTCTGCTGGAGCATGATCTCCGATACCCATACGCGGTAGGGGTCGCGGCTGCGCTGCCACGGCAGGTCGTGGCGCCCGTGGGCGCGCTGCCAGGCCACGACGCGCGGCGCGAAGCCCGCCGGGTCGATTCCCGGACTGCTCGTTGCTGCGTCCACTGCGTCAGGCCGCCGCGGGCAGCGCCTCGGAACCGGGCAGCGCGAGCTCGAAGCGGTTGCGCAATTGCTTGCGCAATTCACGAAGCTGCTCGCTTCGCTCGCGCAGTTGCTCGATGCGCAGGGTCAGTTCGCCGTCGGCCTGCGCCACCTGCTGCAGGTTGGCCAGGCGCCGCCGCACCGAGCGCCGGCGCTCGCGCGTCTGCGCCTGCAGGCTGGCCAGCGCGGCGCGGTTCCAGTGCTCGGCGTCGGCCACCGCGCGCTCCTGGATCGCGCGCAGCCGCGCCTGTGCCGACAGCAGTACGCGGTCGGCGTAGGCGGCGCTTTGCAGGCGCAGCCACTGCACGGCCCCGGCGAAGCGCATGTAGTCGGCGCGCATGGCTTCCAGGTCGAGCCGCGCGCCATCCAGGCGCAGCGCCTTGGGCAGCGGCACCGAGAAGGCGAATTCGTTGTTCAGGCGTATGCAGGCACCGGCCAGCATCGACTGGTTTTCCTCGAGCAGCGATTCGGCACGGTTCATGCACAGCCCGAATTCGTCGCAGGCCTCGGACAGCGCGGAGCGCAAGCCGGTCTTGAGCAGCGACGAGCGAAGCTGGCGTCGCAGGTTCTCCAGGCGCAGCAGCGCACGGCTGGCGTCGAGCAGTTCGCCCACCTGGGTCAGCTGGCGCGTGTTGATCGCCTGCACCGCCTGGACCAGGCCCAGCGCGGCGTCGAATTCATGGCGTTCGGCGTTCGCGCGCTGCAGCAGCGCGGCCACCGCCTGCTTGCTCTTGCCACGCAGCGCCTCGAGTTCCAGGCGCTGCTCGTCGGACTGGCGAACCCGCGCATCGATGTCGCGCTCGAGTCGCTGCCGGGTGTCGAGCAGCGTGGCGCGCCAGCTTCCGTCCAGCCATTCGCGACGCTCGCGATCGGCGCATTCGCCCAGCGCCGCTTCGAGCTGGGGCAGCCCGGAGCGCTGCAGCAGCGTGTCGTCGCCGTGGATTCGCGCCAGCAGCCCCTTGTGCGCGCTCAACGCGAACACGCGCGACAGCGGCACCTGCAGGGTCTGCGCCACCGATTCGCATTGCCTGCGGATCTGTGCCTGTACCTCGGCCGAGCTGCGCAGCGGGTCCCACAGCATGTCGATCTTGTTGAGCACGACAAAGCTGCGCGCACGCCCGGCGGCGCCGATGTGCTCGGTCCACAATTGCAGGTCGCTGCGCGTGACCCCGGCGTCGGCGCCGAGCAGGAACACCACCGCGGCGGCCGAAGGAATCAGCGACAGCGTCAGCTCGGGCTCGGCGCCCAGCGCGTTCAGCCCTGGTGTGTCCAGCACGCTGATGCCCTGCGCCAGCAGCGGATGCTCGATGCTCAGCAGCGCATGGCGCCAGCGCGGGATCTCGACCTGCTCGTCCGGCGAGCGGGGCGAGTCCGGCTGTTCTTCGTCCAGGTGCAGGCCCAGTTCCCGCGCCTTGGCCAGCGGCACGCGGATGGTGTCGCACAGGCGCTGCAGCGCGCGGCTCATGGCCACGGCATCGTCGGCGGCGAAGCTGTGCTCCTGCCATTCCTGCGGGCGGCTTTTCCAGTCGCTGAGCAGGCGCGATTCGGCGCGGGTCTCGATGGGCAGCAGTCGCAGCACGCCGCTCTGCCCGGGTTCGCTGAAGATCTCCAGCGGGCACATCGTGGTGCGCCCGGCTCCGGCCGGCAGCACGCGCTGGCCGCTGGAGCCGAAGAACAGCGCGTTGATCAGCTCGGACTTGCCGCGCGAGAGTTCGGCGACGAAGGCCAGTTGCGCCTGATCGCGCTGCAGGCGCCGCTCGAGCTCGGCCAGCGGCTCGCGCCACAGTCCCGCATCCAGCGAGGTGTCTCCCAGCCAGCCGCCGAGGGCGGACAGGCGTGCCAGGCGCTGGTCGCGCCAGGCGCCGAAGCGGCTCCAGTTGTTCGACGGGGGAGTGGGGCGGATCGGATCGGTCATCGGCGGCGGGCCATGCGGGCCGTTGGGTCACGACGTACATAGCGTAACCCGCCGCGAGCGCTTTGGGCATGGCGGCGCGCAAGCCGGCGCTGTGCGTGTTCGAAGCTGGCGCGGCAGCGCAACGATTCAGCGCGTCTGGCAGTTGCGGCAGAAGTACGTGCTGCGCTGGCCCTGCACCAGCTGGGCGACCGGACGGGCGCATGCCTTGCAGGGCTCGCCGGCGCGGCCGTAGACCTGGGCCTCGAGCTGGAAATGCCCCTGCGCGCCATCGCTGGAGCAGAAATCGCGCAGCGTGCTGCCGCCGGCGCGCACCGCCTGCTCCAGGGTCTCGCGCAGCGCCTGCGCGAGGACCGCGCAGCGCGCGCGGGACAGGCGGCAGCCCGCGGTGCGGGGATCGATTCCCGCCCGGAAAAGCGCCTCGCAGGCGTAGATGTTGCCGACGCCGGCGACCACCGACTGGTCCAGCAGCAGCAGTTTCACCGCGGCGCGCCGCTCGTGCAGCGCACGCCACAGCAGCTCGCCGTCGAATTCGGGCTGCAGCGGCTCCGGCCCCAGGCGGCGCAGCAGCGCATGGGTCTGCGCCGGGTCGTCATGCCAGATCACGGCACCGAAACGACGCGGGTCGTTCAGGCGCAGCTCGCCGCGGTCGGTGAGCAGCCTGAAGTGCTCGTGCGGCCCAGGCGGCTGCAGCGGCGCCAGGCCGGGCCCCTGGGGATGCCAGCGCAGCGAGCCCGACATGCCCAGATGCACGATGAGCTGCCCGCGCTGCAGGCCCAGCAGCAGGTACTTGCCGCGGCGCCGCAGTGCATCGATGCTCTGCCCGGCGAGTTCCTGCGGCTCGCACAGCAGCGGCCAGCGCAGCGGCTTGCCCAGGCTGGCGCCGCGGATGCGGCTGCCCAGCAGGGGCTGCTCAAGTGCGCGCCGGGTGACTTCGACTTCGGGCAATTCAGGCATTCGCGCATTGTGCGTCAGGCGCGCGCTGCGCGCGCACTACACTGATGCGGTGCCCAGCCGCCTCGCCTCCCGTTCGCCCATGCGCCCAGTCGTTCTCGCCGCCTCGCTGCTGGTTGCGCTGGCCGCCGCGCCGTGGGCGCGGCAGGCCGGCGCCGAATCACCCACCACGGTGGCCGCGATCACGCAGAGCGTGCCGTCGCGCGGCGTGCGAGACGACGCCGAGCAGCAGGCTCGCTGGTTCTATTCCACGCTGACCGGCGAGATCGCCGCGCTGACCGGGCATTCCGACACGGCCTACGCCGAGCTGCTGCGGGCTGCGCGCGACATGAACTCGCCGCAGCTGTTCGAGCGCGTGGTGCAGGTGGCGCTGGGCGCGCAGCACCCGGAGCAGGCGCTGGCAGCGGTCGGCGTGTGGCTCGACCTGCAGCCCGGCTCGGTGCGCGCGCAGGCCTGGCGAGTGCAATTGCTGCTGGGCATGGGGCGCGACTCCGACGCCTCGTCCGCCGTCGCGCGCCTGCTCGCGATGACTCCGCAGCCCGAGCGGCCCGAGTCGATCCTGGCGCTGGGCGGCATGTTCGAGGGCATGCCCGATGCGGCGCGGGCGCTGGCGCTGACCCGTCGCAGCCTGGCTCCGTATGCGTCGCTGCCGCAGTCGCAGGTGGTGATCGCCCATATGCAGGTGCGCGCCGGCGATGTTTCCGCGGGCGTGGCACGTGCCGCGGGCGCGCTGCGCGCCGACCCGTCGCTGCGCGCCGCGGCGATGCTGCTGCTGCAGCACTACCAGGTCGATCCGGTGCGCGCCGACAAGCTGCTGGGCGGGTATTTCACGGCACGCCCGGATGACGATTCCCTGCGCATGATCTGGGTCGATGCCGCCACCGGGCAGCAGCGCGACAGCATCGCGCTGGCGCAATGCGAAGTGCTGGCCCGGCACAAGCCCGCGTTGGCGCAGATCTGGCTGATCATGGGTTCGCTGCGCCAGCAGCTGGGGCAGGCACGGCAGGCCGAACGAGATCTGGTGCGTTTCCTGGAGCTGAGCATGCCGGGAGATGCCGCGCTGCAGCGCGTGATCGGGCAGGCGGGCTGGGTGCCTGCCGCCGAGGCGCCCGTCGCATCGTCGCCGCGGCCCGCGGCATCGGCCCCGGGCGGCGCCGCGCCGGCGAACGGCGCCGCGGCGCCGGAGGCGCTGTCCAGCCAGGAACTGGCGCGGGTCTACCTGGCGCTGTCCGACACCGCATTGCAGCAAGGCGCCACGGCGCGCGCGCAGCAGTGGCTGGACCTGGTTCCGGAGGGCGTGCACGATCCCGCGGTGGTGCTGCAGCGGGCCAAGTTGCTGGTCGCGCAGGGGCAGGTCGGCGCGGCGCTGGACCTGGTTCGCGCGCTGCCGCGCGACACCAACGCAGCGCGGCGCCAGCGCCTGCTGGCGCTGGCCGAGCTGCTGCAGCATGTGCACGAGCCCAGGCGCGCCTACTCGGCGCTCGAGTCGGGCATGCGGGCGTGGGGCCGGCAGGCCGACTATGCCTACGAGACCGCGATGGCGGCCGGGCAGGCGGGGATGAAGGGACGCATGGAAGCCGGTTTGCGCCGGGTCATCGCGGCTCACCCGCGCTACCAGCCTGCGCTCAACGCGCTCGGCTACACGCTCGCCGACCAGCGGCGCGACCTGACCCAGGCGCGCGGCCTGATCGAGCGCGCGCTGCGCCTGAGCCCCGGCAACCCCTTCGTGATGGACAGCCTGGGTTGGGTCGAGTTCCGTCTCGGCCACCTCGAGCGCGCGCAGCTGCTGCTCGAGCAGGCCTACGACGGGCGCAACGACCCGGCGATCGCCGCGCACCTGGCAGAGGTGCTCTGGCACCGTGGCAGGCACCAGCGCGCCACCGAGGTGCTGCGCCAGGCCTGGCAGGCCGCGCCGGCGGATTCCGGAGTGCTGGGCGCGATGCGCCGCCTGCACCTGACGTTCCCATGACCCGGCGGCTTGCGATGCCGCTGCGCGGAACGCGCGCGGGCGCGGCGCTGGCGCTGGCCCTGCTGCTGGGCGCCTGCGCCACGCAGCGCGGCCCGGGCGGCGCCAGCCCTGGGTGCGCGCTCGACTACGGCGGGCGCATCTCCGTGGTCGAGCAGGGGCCGCAGCCGCACAACCTGTACGGTTCCTTCGAGCTTCGGCTTTCCGGCCAGGGCGGCTCGCTCGAGCTTGCCTCGCCGCTGGGCCAGGTGCTGGCGCGTGCCAGCTGGGACGCCGACTCGGCCAGCGTGGACGACGGGCATGCGCGCCGCGCCTTCGGCTCCTTCGAGGACATGACCCAGGCCACGCTGGGACTGCGCCTGCCGCGCCAGGCGCTGGGCGACTGGGTGCGCGGGCGTCCGGCGCGGCAGTTGCCGTGGCGCGAGCTGGGGCAGGGCGGCTTCGAGCAGCTTGGCTGGCAGGTGCGCATGGTGCTTCGCGACGGCGTGCCGCATATCCTGCGCCTGACGCGAGTCGCGGGCGACACCACCGAGCAGCTCAGCCTGGTCATCGACCGTCGCGCGTCGGTGGGTGCCGATTGCCGGCCGGCGGCCGCCGCCAGCGCCGCGGCGCAACGCGCGCCGGAATCGGCGTCGTGAGCGGCGTCGTGCGCGGCTTCCTCGGCGCATCGCCGGCGCCGCTGCGGGAACTGCTGGGCGTGCCGGCACCGGCGAAGCTGAACTGGTTCCTGCACGTCACCGGACGGCGCGACGACGGCCTGCACGAGCTGCAGACGGTGTTCCAGTTCATCGACTGGTGCGACGAGATCGACTTCGAGTTGCGGGACGACGGAGGGATCTCGCGCGAAGGCGGCGAAGGGCTGCCGGACGACGACCTGTGCGTGCGGGCCGCGCGCGCGCTGCGCGATTTCGCGGGCTGCCGGTTCGGTGTGCACATGCGCCTGCGCAAGCACATCCCGGCGCAGGCCGGGCTCGGCGGCGGCAGCTCGGATGCCGCCAGCGTGCTGCTGGCGCTCAATCGCCTGTGGGGGCTCGGCCTGCGCCGCTCGCAATTGCAGGCGCTGGGCGAGGGCCTGGGCGCCGACGTGCCGGTGTTCGTGTTCGGGCGCAACGCCTTCGCCGAGGGCGTGGGAACGCGCCTGCGAGAGCTCGAGTTGCCGCGCTGGCGCGTGCTCGTGGCCTGGCCCGGCGCGGGCCTGTCGACCGCGCAGGTGTTCGGCAGCCCGGCCTTGACAAGGGATACACCCGCTTGCACAATGGAGGGCTTTTGCAAGAGCCTCAAAAGGGCTCTAGCGGAAAACGTGCCCGAGGATCATGTCCAAGGCGATCATGTCCGAGGCAATGCGCAGGCCTATGTGCAGAACCTCGGTGCGGCTGGGCCGGGTTCGCCCGGTTCAGACTTCGCAAGTTCGGGTTCGAGGCTGGCGAGTGCGTCTCGCATGATTCGGGCGCTGGATTTCGGAGTCAACGACCTGCAGCGCGCTGCTTCGCAGCAACTGCCGCTGCTGCAGGACGTGAAGGCCTGGCTCGAGGCGCGTTGCGGAAGTGTTGCGCGAATGAGCGGTTCGGGTTCGGCGATGTTCGCGCCGTGGCCCGGAAGTGCCGATGAGGTGCCGCGCGATGTGCCGCGGTCCTGGTCGGTGAGGGTGTGCAGTGCGTTGAATCGGCATCCGCTGCTGGACTGGGCGCCGGAGCAGGTGGCGTCGTCGCAATAGCGGTGCCGCCGGGCACTGTGGTGCAGGAGCAGCGACGCAGCTGCCGCGACGTGTCGAAAGCGCCGCGAGATTGCGTAGAATTCAGGAGCCGTCCGGGTTCCTCGCGAGTTTCAATCTCGCCAGGAAGTCCGGTTGGTTCCGCGAGCCCCGCGAGTTGTCGCGAGGTTGCGTAGAGATGTTGGGGAGTCGCCAAGTTGGTTAAGGCACCGGATTTTGATTCCGGCATTCGAGGGTTCGAATCCTTCCTCCCCAGCCCCCCTTGAGGGTCCGGCCGACGCCCGGTGGCTTGCACGCCGCCGGGGCGGCAAGGCCAGGTGCACGGTTTCGGCGACCCTCGCAGCGCCAGCAGCAGTTCCCATCATGACATCCCCCGCGGCCGATTTTGTCGTATTCACCGGAAACGCCAACCCGGCGCTGGCGCAACAGGTGGTCGAGCAGCTCGGCATCGGCATGGGACAGGCCTTCGTCGGTCGCTTTTCCGACGGCGAGGTGACGGTCGAGATCCAGCAGAACGTACGCGCGCGCGAGGTGTTCATCCTGCAGTCGACCTGCGCGCCGACCAATGACAACCTGATGGAATTGCTGGTGATGGCCGACGCGCTCAAGCGCGCGTCCGCCGAGCGCATCACCGCGGTCATTCCCTATTTCGGCTACGCCCGCCAGGACCGTCGTCCGCGCTCCAGTCGCGTGCCCATCACCGCCAAGGTCGTGGCCAACATGCTGCAGACGGTGGGCATCGCGCGCGTGGTCACCATGGACCTTCACGCCGACCAGATCCAGGGCTTTTTCGACATTCCGGTCGACAACATCTACGCGTCGCCGATCCTGCTCGGCGACCTGCGCGAGAAAAGCGACTCGGACCTGATCGTGGTCTCGCCGGACATCGGAGGCGTGGTCCGCGCGCGCGCGCTGGCCAAGCTGATGGACTGCGACCTGGCGATCATCGACAAGCGCCGCCCGAAGCCCAACGTCTCCGAGGTGATGAACGTGATCGGCGACATCGACGGTCGCAATTGCATCATCATGGATGACATGGTCGACACCGCGGGCACGCTGACCAAGGCCGCCGAGGTGCTCAAGGAGCGCGGCGCCAAGCGTGTCGTCGCCTACTGTACCCATCCGGTGTTCTCGGGCCCTGCCATCGAGCGCATCAACGCCAGCGACCTGGACGAGGTCGTGGTCACGAACACCATTCCGCTGCGCGAGGCGGCGCTGGGCAGCCCGAAGGTGCGCCAGCTGTCGGCGGCGCCGCTGATCGCGCAGACCATGATGCGAATCGCCCAGGGCGGCTCGGTGCTGCAGCTGTTCAACGAACAGGAAACCCTGTTCTGAAATTCCTTTGCGCCGTGGCCGTCCCGGCCGCGGCATCCCGGGCGCCTTGCTGGTCGCGAGCAGGGCGCCTTCAACCTCGGGGCCCGCGGGCCCCTTCGCAGGAGTCGACATGAAAGTCGTCGCGTTCGAACGTCAGGCGCAAGGTACCGGTGCGAGCCGCCGCATGCGCCGAGCCGGCAAGGTGCCCGGCATCATCTATGGAGGGGATCAGGCGCCCCAGCTGATCGAGCTCGATCACAACGCGCTGTTCCATGCCCTCAAGAAGGAGCAGTTCCACTCGTCGGTGCTGGACCTGACCGTCGGTGACAGCAACACCAAGGTGCTGCTCAAGGCCTTCCAGGCGCACCCGTTCAAGGCCCAGGTGCTGCACGTGGACTTCCTGCGCATCGCCGCGGATCGCAAGATCTCGATGAAGGTGCCGCTGCACTTCAAGGGCGCCGAGGAATCCCCGGCGGTCAAGCTCGAAGGCGGCATGATCAGCCACGTGGTCAGCGAGCTGGAAGTCTCCTGCCTGCCGGCCGACCTGCCCGAGTTCATCGAGGTCGACCTGAGCACGCTGCACAAGGGCCAGTCGCTGCACGTTGGCGACCTGAAGCTGCCCCAGGGCCTGTCGGTGGTCACGCACGGCGCCGAGAACCCGGCGATCGCCACGGTGCTGACCAAGGGCGGTGGCGAGGCTGCCGCCGGCGACGAGGCCGCCGAGGCCACGCCCGCGGCCTGAGCTCGGGCTTCGCGAGCTGCATCAGGAACACCGCCTTCGGGCGGTGTTCCTGTATTGGGGGCAGGGCTGGCCGCGGTTACTCGGCCGGCACCACGCGCGGGCGGCGGTCCTCGCCGACGGCCACGTAGGTCAGCGTGGCTTCCGTGACCCGGAACACCTTGGTGTCGGGAATGCCGCGCTCGGCATAGACCTCGACGTCCACGGTGATCGACGTGCGCCCGACGCGCACCACCTTCGCGTACAGCGAAAGCAGGTCGCCGACCATCACCGGGTGCTTGAACACGAACTGGTTCACCGCCACGGTCGCCACGCGCCCCTTGGCGCGCCTTGCAGCGACGATTCCGCCGGCGATGTCGACCTGCGCCATGATCCATCCGCCGAAGATGTCGCCGTGCATGTTCACGTCGGACGGCATCGGGTTGATGCGCAGGATGGGCTCGGGATGAGAGGGAAGGCTTTGTGTCGAATCCACGGTCGAGACTTGGTGCGGGAACGCCCGTGCAGCCACGGGACGGAAGCTCAATAATGTAGCAACCGCGGCGC
>JAKCDM010000155.1 GCA_021841865.1 Pseudomonadota bacterium | reverse complement strand
GGATGTTGCGCGTGAGGTCGAAGCCATCCATGCGCGGCATCTCGATGTCGGTGAGCACGACGTCGGGCAGGCTTTGCTGCAATTGCTCCAGCGCGTCCAGTCCGTCCTTGGCGAGCATCACCGAGTACCCGTTGCGGGTCAGGAAGCGCTGGGTCACGCGGCGCACCGTGATCGAGTCGTCGACCACCAGCACCGTGTTGGCGCTGGGCGTCGCGGCGTGCGGCGCCGCCACGACGGCCTCCACGCGAGGCGTGCCGGCCTGTTCGCGCATGCGTGCGGCGGCCTTGTCGCCGTACACCGCGGCGAGCGCCACCGGGTTGTAGATGAGCACGACGCCGCCGTCGGGAAGCACCGAGATGCCCACCAGGCCCGGCACGCGAGACAGTTGCGGGCCGAGGTTCTTGACCACCACTTCCTGGTTGCCCAGCACCTCGTCCACGTGCAGCGCCAGGCGTTGCGCGGCGCTGCGCACGAGCACCACCGGCACCGTGCGCAACGGCACTTCGGCGCTGGCGCCGGACTCGTCGGTCAGCGCCCCCAGCCAGTACAGCGGAAGTTGCTGCCCGCCGTGCTCGAGCTGCTGTTCGCGCAGCGCGGCGTCGAGCTCGGACGGACGCATGCGCAGCACCAGGTCGACCAGGCTGGAAGGAACCGCGTGGATGCGTTCGCCGCTGCGCAGCAGCACGACCTGGGTCACCGCGGTGGTCAGCGGCAGCACCAGCGTGAAGGTGGTGCCGCGCCCGGCCACCGATTCGACCTCGACGCGCCCGCCCAGCGCGCGCGTGTCCGTGCGCACCACGTCGAGACCGACTCCGCGTCCGGCCATCTCGGTGGTGCGAGCCGCGCTGGAGAATCCGGGCTGGAAGATGAATTCGCGCAGCTGCGCCTGCGTCGGCTGTTCGCCGTCGCCCAGCAGGCCCTGCGAGCGTGCCTTGGCCGCGATGTCGCCGTAGCGCAGGCCGCCGCCGTCGTCGCTGACCGACACCACGACCTCGCTGCCGTCGTGACGCAGGCGCAGCGTGATGGTGCCCACCGCCGGCTTGCCGGCCGCCTCGCGCTCGGCAGGGGTCTCCAGCCCGTGCGCGACCGCGTTGCGCAGCAGGTGTTCGAAGGCCGGCGCCATGCGGTCGAGCACGCCGCGATCGAGCTCGATGGTGCCCCCCTGGATGTCCAGGCGCACCGGCTTGGCGGCGTCCTTGCTGGCCTGGCGCACGGTTCGATACAGGCGCTCGGAAATGCTGTCGAACTCGACCATCCGCGTGCGCAGCAGGTCGCGTTGCAGCTCGCGCGTCAGGCGCGACTGGCGTGTCAGGTTGTCCTCGGTGGACTGCAGCGCGCGCCCCAGCGAGTTCTGCACCAGCGCCAGGTCGTCGACCGACTCGGCCATCATGCGCGTGAGTTCCTGAAAGCGCGTGAAACGGTCGAATTCCAGCGGATCGAAGCCCCGACCGTCGTCGCGCGCCGCCTGCGTGCGGGCAGCCATCTGCGCATCGGCCTGCAGCTCGATGTCGCGCACCTGCGCGCGCAGTCGGGACAGGTTGTCGCCGAGGTCGCGCACGCTGCCGCGGATGAGCTCGAATTCGTTGTCCAGGCGGGCGCGAGCGATGCTCACTTCGCCGACCTGGTTGACCAGGCGGTCGAGCAGCGCGGCCTGCACGCGAACCGGCTGCGAGCGCTCGAAGCCGCGCAGCGGCTGCGACGCCGCGGCCGCGTGCGCGGCGTCGTCGGCGCCTGGCACCCGGGCCGGCTCCTCGACGCTCATCGCCTGCTCTTCGAGCAGCGCGCGCTCGGGGTGGATGTCGCCGAGCTCGGATTCGCCACGCGCGTTGGCTTCGCGCAGGCGTTCGAATCGCGTGTTGAGCGCGTCGAAGCGCCCGGTCAGCTCCATCACCGCCTGCTCGTCGGGGCGGCCGTCGCCGGACAGCAGGGCCTCGATGTCGGACTCCAGCGCATGCGCCATGTCGCCCAGGGCCATCGTGCCAGCCATGCGCGCGCTGCCCTTGAAGGTGTGCAGCAGGCGCATGGCCTCGCGCGGGGCGGCGCGGTCGCCGGCGTGGCTCTCCCACTGGCGCAGCGCGTTGCCCAGTTGCGGCAGCAGGTCGGCGGCCTCGAATTCGAAAATCGGGAACAGCTCGGCGTCGATGCTGTCGCGCAGCTCGGGTGCCACGTCCGGCACCGCGGCTGGAGCCGGGGCTGGAGCCGGCGCCGCCGGCCCGCCCTGCGCGAGCTCGTCGGTCAGCCAGTCCGCGGCGAGGTCGGCGAGCGCCGCGGGCGCCTGCTCGTGCACCTCGAGCTCGTCGCCGGGTTGTGCGGGCGCCCACGTCGGTGCCGCGGGCACGGCGGGCCCCGGGGCTTGCGGAACCGCGTCGAGCGCGTCGGAGGCCTGGGGTTCCAGCTCCCACGGCCAGGCCGGCGCCGGCGCGGAGTCGGCGTGCGCGGATGCCGCGGCCTCGTCGGTCGGCGGCGACAGCTCGTCCGGCTGTTCAGGCGTGGCTTCGGGGCCCAGCTCCTCGAGGCGTCGCACCAGCGACTGCAAGGCATCGACCAGCTCGGCCTGTGGCGGGCGCAGGAAGCCCGCGGCGAACTGATGCAGCAGCCCGCGGATCTGCTCCAGCGCCTGCGGCAGCAGGTCCCGCTCGGTTTCGAGCAGCGCCAGCGGATGCGCGCCCTGGGCCTGGATGGCCTGCTCGAGCAGGCCGGCGAGCTGTTGCACGCTGCGCAGCCCCACCGTCGCAGAGCTGCCGCGCAGCTGATGCGCCAGCGCCATGGGCGCCGGGCCGATGGCCAGTTGCGGCAGCATCGCCCACGCCGAAAGGCTCTGGTCGAGGCGCCGCACCAGGTCGTCGGCCTCGTTGAGATAGATCGCCTGCAGCGCCTGCGGAATGCGCGACTCGTCGACGCGGGATTCCTGGTCGTCGCTCGTCGCACCGGCGTCCTGCCCGGCTGCCTGCGGGCTCGGGTGCTCGAACTCCCGGGGCTGCTGCGCTTCGTCGACTGCGTGGATGTCCCCGGTCTGCTCGGCTTCCTGGGGTTCCAGGGGTTCCAGGGGTTCCTGGGCTTCGTGGGTCCTGTGGGTTTCGTGCGCTTCGTGCGCAGGTGCCGCGACCTCGGGCAGCTCTGACGCAGCACCAGGCTGCCAGGAATCCGCCCGCTCGGCGTGCGGGGGCGGGCTCGCCGGCTCTTGCGCGGCCCCGGCCTGCGCGCCTGCACCGTCCAGGTCGAGCAGCGAGGCGTCGGGCCACGGAGCAATCTCCGGCCGGGACAACCACGCCGGGGCTTCGGCCAAGGGGGGGTGTTGCGCGTCTTCGCCTGCGGGTTCTTCCCCTGCCAGGCCGGCTTCGTCCGGCGCTGGCTGCGCCGCCTCGGATGCCGGCTCGGGCAGCGGCGCTTGGGCCGCCTCGGTCTCGGCGGCATCCGACGCCTGCTCCGCCTGCGGCTGCTCCAGCGCCGGCTCGAAGGCATCGGCCTGCAGCAGTCGAGCCAGCTCCTCGTCGTTCGGCGCGGGCTGCTCCGGCGCCAGCGCCAGATCGGGCAATTCGAGCCCGGGCAGGGCTTCGGCCTGCGGCTCGGGGCTCGCCTCAGCCTCCGGTTGCGCATGCGCCTCGGCCTGCGCCCGCGGCTCGGGCTGCGACTGCGGCGTCGCGTCGCGGGCGGGCGGGACCGCGGCGAGCACTTCGGCCGGCTGGCCGTCGCGCAGGCGTTGCGCCGCGCGCACCAGCTCGGTGCTGGAATGTCCCTGCGCGTCGCCGGCGCGCAGCGCGTGGGCCCAGGCCTCCAGGCGATCCAGCGCGTGCGAGGCCAGGTCCAGCAGTTCGGCGGGCGCCGGCCCGCCCTCGGCGAGCACCTGGTTGAAGGATTGCTCCAGCGCCCACGCCGCTTCCCCGAAGTCGCGCATTCCGACCATGCGCGAACTGCCCTTGAGGGTGTGGAAGCAGCGCCGCAGCGCGGTCAGCGAGTCGTCGGCCGGCTCGGCCGAGCGCAGGTCGGCCACGCGCTGGCGGCCCTCGCCGACCACCTCGTCGGCCTCGTCGAGGAAGATCTCGAGCAGTTCGGGGTCCACAGCCTCGTCGGCTGCCGGCGCCGGCTGCGCAGGCGCGGCCTGCAGCAGCAGCGCGTCCAGGTCCGGCTCGAGCATGGCGGGAGCCGGCTGCTGCTGTGGCATCCCGAGCTGCTCCGTCGCATCCTGCGGCTCCGCGGGTGGCACCAGGGTGTCGGCTTCCTCCAGCGGCGGCGGTTCGGTCGGCGTGGCTTCGGCGTCGTCGACCGTGGTCGGCGCGAAGCTCTGCGGCGCGGCAGGCTCCGGAGTCAAAGCGGGTGCGAAAGCCGCGGCGGAAGCGTCGAGCGCCGCCATCTCGGCGGGCGCGACAGCCGGGGCCTGCGCGGGCGCCGGCGCCGCCTGACGGGCGTGCGGCACCACCGGGCGCAGCTCGCCGGTGCGCGGGTCGAACTGGAACGAAGCCTTCGCCAGTTCGGGCTGGTAGCCCAGCATGTCGATCATGAAGCCCAGCGCGCCGATGTTGGCGGCGAGCCGGTCGAAGGGCCCGCCCGGCTGGCGCGCCGCGGTCTCGTCGGGCGCCGTGGCCAGCAGGTTCTCCACGCTGTGGCGGATGTGCCCCAGGGCCTGGGCGCCGACGTCCATGCCGAGCACCGACAGCACGCCGCGCATCTGGCCCAGCAGGCGCGGCACGGGCTCCAGCTCGGGCAGCGTTGCCGGGTTCCGGAAGTAGGCGTCCAGCAGGTGCTCGACCGTGCCCATGTCATGGCGCAGTTCCTGCACCACGGTTCCCAGGGTCTGGGTCTCCGAGACCTTGCGGTACAGCTCCTCCATCCACGGCGCGAAGGCCTCGCTGGCGTAGCCCTGGGCGCTGCGCTGCAGGCGCTGCGCAAGCTCGCGCGCGTGCGGCAGGAAATCGGCATCGTCGGCGCGGAAATGCACCAGCGAAGCCTCCAGGAACAGCAACGCGGTCGCAACTTCGAGCACGCGCTCGGGAGTCAGCAGCGCATGCTGCTCGCCGATGACCCCCACCATGCGCTCGGCGGCCGCCGGCAGCACCTCGGCGCCGGTGCAGAGCTGGCGCATCAGCACGCCGAGCTGCTGCAGGTTTTCCTGCAGGCGCGCGATGCGGCTGAAGTCGCCATTGCCGATATGCGCCCAGCCGTCCTTGACCTGCAGCATGCGCTTGCGCGCCTGCTGCACCAGTGCCGGGTCGACCAGGCCGAAATAGGGCTGCTGCCAGTCGACCACCTCCGCGCCGCGCAGGCCCAGCGCCCGCGCCACGGACTGCAGCGCCTCGGGCGCCGGGCGATCGAGCGCGCGCGCGCGCGCCAGGGCCTGGTCGCAGAAAAAGGCCAGTTCGTGACCCAGGCGCCGCGATGCCTGCGATTGCCCGGCCAGCATCTGGCGCAATTGCAGGTTGAGCCGGTTGCAAAGGCGCTTGACGTAGATGTCGGTGTCCAGCAACTCGTCGCCGAGCGCCGAGAAAAAGCCCTCGGCGATCCACCACAGCGCGCGTTCGTCGGAGCTCGCAGCCTGGCTGGCCTGGTGCGCCACGCCTTGCATGGCGCGGCCGGCGCCGCGCAGGTCGCCGGCGCGCAGCACGTCGAGCAGCGCGCGCTCGTAGTCGCTGCGCGCCTGCTGCCCGAGCGGGCGCGCGCCCGTGTCGTCGCCCGCCGGGTGGGGCCAGTCCCACGGCACATCCCACAGGTCCGCCGGGTGCGCGGGCTCTCCTCCCGCGAGGTCGGCCAGCGCCCGATACTGCCGGAACAGCTTGACGGCGGGCTCGTCGCGTCCGCCGGCGCGCGCCTCCAGGAAGTCGAGCGCCGCGTGCAGCGCGGACTCCAGCGCCTCGATCATCGGCGCGTCCAGGCGCGTGGGCTGTTCCAGCGCTCCGATCAGCGCGCGCTCGGCCGTGTGCAGCACGCGGGCCGCGCCCGCCTGGCCGAGCAGTTCCAGCGCGCCGGCAGCCTGGTGCACGTGGGTGCGCGCCTGCAGCAAGGCACTGGTGGTATCCGACTCGGCACCGGCCAGGGCGCCCAGCTGGGCCTGGCGCCGCACCGCGGCCAGCGCGCCGAGCAGGTTGTCGCGAACCTGCTCCAGGACCCAGGCCAGCGCGGCCGTGTCGGGCGGCGCGGAGCTCAGCGGTGTCGAGAC
>JAKCDM010000038.1 GCA_021841865.1 Pseudomonadota bacterium | reverse complement strand
CTCGGCCGGGTCGTCCAGATAGGCCTTGTCGAAGGGGTCGAAGCGCTCGGCGCCATGCGCCGGGCAGGCGGCGCCCGGCGCATGCATCGGGCAGGCGCCGGCGGCCGCGAAAGCTGGCTGGTTCATCGCAGGTCTCCTTCGGGTTCGAGTGCATGCCCCATGTCGTTCCCCGGGGCTCCAGGGGTGGTGGATGACGCCGTGCCGGCGCCGAAGCCGAGCAGGGCGCTGCAGGCCGCTGCCTCGCGGCGCACGGCCTGTGCGATGCGCCCGTCGGGCGTGGCGTCGAAGCCGCCGCTGGCGCCGAGCACCGTGAGTACCGCGCATACCGCGCCGGAGGCGTCGTACAGCGGTGCCGCGATGGCGCTGATGCCGGGCAGGTAGATGTCGCGGATCACCGCGATGCCGAGTGCGCGCACCTGGCGTCGCAGCGCGCCGATCGGGTCCGCGGGGTCGAGGCCGGCGCGTTGCTCGGGCGTGGCGGCGTGCAGTTCGGCGCGTGCCTGCGCGAGCATCTCGGCGTCGTCGCGCAGGGCCAGGAACATGCGCCCGGTCGCCGACCACAGCAAGGCCATGACCGAGCCGATGCGCACGTTGACGGTGACCGGCAGGACCGGCTCCTCGAAGCGCACGATGGTCGGCCCCTTGTTGCCCATGACGGCCAGGAAACTGGTCAGGCCGAGTTGCTCGCGCAGGCGCACCAGCGCAGGTTCGGCGATTCGCACGGGGTCGGCCTGGCGCATCGCCGTGACGCCGATCAGGATGGCCTCCGGCCCCAGGTAGTACTGCTGGGTCACCGGGTCCTGACTCACCAGGCCCTCCTCGACAAAGCTGGCCAGGTAGCGGTGCACCTTGGCCGGATGCTCCGCCAGCGCGCCGGCCAGCGTGCTCAGGCTGGCGCGCCCTCCCAGGCGCGCCAGCGCCTTGAGCACGGCCACGCCGGTGGATGCGGCCTGCACGCGCTGGCGGCGTGCGCGCGCCGGTGCTTCGGGCGGCGCGCCAGGCGCCGGGCGAGGAGTGGAGGTGCGGGCCATCGGGGGATGCGCAGAAGGGTGGAAAACCACTTGTACGGCGTGGGGGATACGGGGGTGTTTATAGCCCACGCGCGCTGCCTCAGGGTATTCCCGGCGGCTTGTATTACGCAAAGCGTATGAAAATTACGCCAAATCGCAAGACCCGATCCCGCGCTGCATGCAGCGGCGTCCGGCGGGGCGGCTCGCAGTGGCCGATCCCCGTCCCATCACACGCAGGAGACATCCTTGAAACTGTTCGCTCGTATCGCGCTGGGCGCGAGTCTCGCCGCCGCCTTCGCGTCCCCGGCACTGGCCGACGTGCGCGTCGGGCTGGTGCTGTCGTTGACGGGCCCGGCCGCATCGCTGGGCATTCCGGAAAAGAAGACCCTGGACCTGCTGCCCAGGCAGATCGCCGGCCAGAAGATCGACTACATGGTCCTCGATGATCGCTCCGATCCCACCGAGGCAGTGAAGGCCACGCGCGAACTCATCGACGCCGACAAGGTGGCGCTGGTCATCGGCGCGTCGACCACGCCGAGCTCGCTGGCGATGGTCGACGTCGTCGGCCAGGCCAAGGTGCCCAACATCTCGCTGGCTTCGGGCAAGAGCGTCGTGTTCCCGGTGCAGGGCAACCGCGAGTACGTGTTCAACTCGGTGCAGACCACCGCGCTGATGGCGCATTCGACCGCGCGCTACATGGTGGCGCACGGCGTGCACAAGGTGGCGTTCATCGGCTTCAGCAACGCGCTGGGCGAGGACTGGCTGCAGAACTTCAGCACGGAAGCCAGGAGCGCGGGAATCGACATCGTCGACGTCGAGCGCTTCGCCCCCACCGCCACCTCGGTCACCGGCGAGGTGCTGCACGTGCTGGCCGCGCATCCGCAGGCCGTGCTGATCGCCGCGTCGGGAACGCCGGCCGCGCTGCCCGAGCGCGAGCTCAGGAAGGTCGGCTACCAGGGCCAGATCTACCAGACCCACGGCGTGGCCAACCCCGACTTCCTGCGCGTTTGCGGCGCCGACTGCAACGGCACGATCCTGTCGGTTTCGCCGGGCGTGGTGGCCGGGCAGTTGCCGGCGTCGGCTCCGATCAAGGCCTCGGCGATGGCCTACGCCAACGCCTACCAGGGCGCCTACGGCAAGAACACACTTTCGCAGTTCAGCGTGGGCGCGTGGGACGCCGGCGTGATGCTGGAGCATGCGCTGCCGGTGGCGCTGCGTCACGCCAGGCCCGACGATCTGCCGGCCTTGCGGGCGGCGCTGCGCAATGCGCTGGAAGGCCTGCACGACCTGCGTGGCGCGCAGGGTGTCTACGACATGAGCCCGAGCAACCACAACGGCCTGGATGATCGCGCCGTGGCCGTGGCGCAGATCCGCGACGGCGAGTGGAAGCTGCTGCGCTACGGCCAGTAGGCACCTGGGTTTCGTGCCGCCGGCTGGCGTTCGCGCCGGCCACGCTGCACGTAGGACTGCAGTTCGTCGGCCGGCACCATGCTGCCGCCGGTGAACCACACCAGGTGGGTGCCCGGCTGCGCCGCGTCGCCGGGGCGAAGGCGCGCCGGCCCGCACAGCCCGGCCACCGCCGAAGGCTCGAGTCGCAGGCCTTCGTGCCAATCGAGCAGCGCGAGCAGCGCGAACAGCTCGTCGTCGTCCACCGTGTAGCAGGCATCGACCAGGCGCCGCATCGCGCCGGCGACGAAGCCCGAAGCCCGTCCCACCGCCAGCCCGTCGGCCGCGGTGCGGTTGTCGATGCCGAAGTCCTGCACCGACACTGCGTCGTGCAGCCCGGTGTGCAGACCCAGCAGCATGCACGGCGCATGGGTGGGTTCGGCGAACACGCAGTGCACGGCGTCGCCGAACACCAGCTTGAGCCCGAACGCCACGCCGCCGGGGCCGCCGCCCACGCCACAGGGCAGGTACACCCACAGCGGGTGGCGCGAGTCCACGCGCACGCCGGCGGCGTCGAGCTGGCCGCGCAGGCGCAGCGCGGCCACCGCGTAGCCGAGGAACAGCTCGCGTGAGCGTTCGTCGTCGACAAAATGGCAGGCCGCATCCTGCAGCGCCTGGCGTCTGCCCTCGCGCACCGCGTCGCCGTAGTCGGCGGCATGTTCGACCACCGTCACGCCGCGTTCGCGCAGGCGGCGCTTTTTCCACTCGCGTGCGTCGGCCGACATGTGCACCGTCACCGACAATCCGAGCGCGGCGCCGACGATGCCCACCGACAGGCCGAGATTGCCGGTCGAGCCCACCGCCAGGCGCCGCGCGGCGAACAGCTCGCGCGCTGCCGGGCGCGCGAGCACCCGGTAATCGTCGGTCTGGCGCAGCACGCCGGCGCGTAACGCCAGGGCCTCGGCATGCTGCAGCACCTCGTGCACGCCGCCTCGCGCCTTGATCGAACCCGACACCGGCAGGTGGCTGTCGAGCTTGGCCCACAACGGCCCCGCCAGGCGCACGCCGTAGCGCCGTTGCAGCACGTCGTGCATCTCCGGCAGCTCGCGCAGCGGCGACTCGATCACGCCGGCCGCGGCGGCCGTGTCGGGGAAGGTCTGCGCCAGCCACGGCGCGAATCGCGCCAGTCTCGCGGCCGCGGCGTCGACGTCGGCGCGGCCCAGCCCTGCGTCGCCCAGCGCCTGCGCCGCGGGCGCCAGCGACGGGTTGAACCACGTCACCTCGCGCAGCGCGACCATGTCGCGCAGCAGCGGGTGGGTGTGCAGCCATTGTTCGACGGATCTGCCGGCGAGCATCGTCGGAAGCGCAGGGGTCACGGTCCCCCATTGTGCTCGCGCCGGAACGCTGTCAGAACGCCAGTTCGTCGTCGATCGCCGCCAGCCCGGGCCTGGCGCAAAGCACATCGTTGTCGACGCCGGGCGCACCGGACACGCCGATGGCACCGACGACCTGGCCGGCCGCCTCCACCGGCAGCCCGCCGCCGAGCATGAGCACCCCCGGGATATGTTCCACCGAGCGCTCGGGCGCGCCGGGGCGAAGCACCCGCCGGGCCAGCGACGCGGTGTCGCTGCGCCAGCTCGCCGCGGTGCGCGCCTTGTCGGTGGCCGCGTCCACGGTATGCCAGCCGGCGAAGCGATCGCGCAGCACCACCAGCGGCACCGCCGAGGCATCGGTGACCGCGACCGTGACCTGCCAGCCCTGCTTACGGCACTCGGCCTGCGCGGCCTGGGCCGCCTGCAGCGCTGCCTGCGGCGTGAGCATGGGGCGTGACCAGACGGCCGATTCGGCCGCCTGCGCCGGCGCCTGCAGCGCGGCGCCTAGCAGCAGGGACATCAGGATGGAGATGCGCGGGTTCATGTTGGATTCTCCCGGGTTGCGATCGGACCGTGCCTGCCGTCGGGAGCCGGCGCGCGAAGCCGGCGCGCCGGCAAGCGACGGGACTGCATGCGATCATCTCTCGTCGCGCACGGGCATGGCGCTGCCCGGCGCGCCGCGGGCTTGACCTGCATCACCCGCGCTGCGCGCCCAGGCACCGCGCACGCGGAACATGAAACCACGGAGACACTTGCGTGCAAGCACCCAACCCTGATGCGCCGCCGGCGTTGACCCAACGCCAGGTCACCGCTGCGATCGCCTTTTCCGCCCTCGGCTGGGCCTTCGACCTGTTCGACCTGTTCCTGCTGCTGTACGTCGCGCCGGTGCTGGCGAAGGTGTTCTTTGCGTCGGACCGGCAGATGCTGTCGCTGGCCGGCGTCTACGCCGCATTCACCGCCACGCTGCTGATGCGTCCCGCGGGTGGCTGGCTGTTCGGGCGCTACGCCGACCGCAACGGGCGCAGGCGCGCGATGGTCGTCGCGGCCATCGGCGTGGGGATCTCCACCGCGTTGATGGGCACGCTGCCCACGGTGCAGGCCATCGGACTGGCGGCTCCCGTGCTGTTCCTGGCGCTGCGCCTCGTGCAGGGGGTGTTCATGGGCGGCATGGTCGCGTCGACCCATACGCTGGGCACGGAGTCGATCGCGCCGGCGCGTCGCGGACTCGCGTCGGGCATCATCTCCGGTGGCGGCTCGGGAGTCGGCAAGCTGCTGGCGTCGTTGGTGTTCCTGCTGGTGAGTACCCTGCTTCCCGGCCACCTCTATGTCGAGTGGGGCTGGCGCGTGATGTTCTTCAGCGGGCTGCTGAGTTCGCTGCTCGGGCTGTTCGTGTTCACCCGGCTGCACGAATCGCCGTTGTGGGAGGCGCTGCAGCGAGCGCCCCGGCAGCCTGGCGCGCTGCCCGCGCCGCCGCAGGCCGGCCCGCGCCTGGCGGACTTCGTGCCGGCGATCCTGCTCGGCATCGTGCTCAGCACCGCCGGCGGCGGCCTGTCGTACCTGACCTCTGGTTACCTGCCGACGTTCATGAAGCTGGTGAACCACGTCGCGCCGAGGGACCTGGGCATGATCCTGAGCCTGTCGGCGCTGGCAGTCATCGCGTCGTCGGTGCTGTCGGGACACCTCAGCGACGTCATCGGGCGCAAGCCGGCGATGCTGCTGTACGGCGCGGGCTCGCTGGTCGCCATCCCGCTGCTCTACCTGGGCCTTGCGCAGGCCACTTCGCTGTTGCGCATCGGCGTGTATTCGGTGCTGCTCAGCGCCGCCGGGACCTTCTGCTACGCGCCCTTGCTGATCGTGCTCAACGAGCGCTTCCCGACCGCGATCCGCTCGAGCGGCACCGCAGTGTCGTGGAACATCGGCTTCGCGCTTGGCGGGTCGATGCCGGTGCTGGTGTCGCTGGTCGCCCGCGGCGCGGGCGGGCTGGCCGGTACGCTGGGACTGTGCACTGCCGCGCTCGCCGCCGCCTACCTGCTGGCTGCCTGGCGCACGCCGACCCGCCGCAACCTGATGGGCTGAGCCCGATGCGCCCGCTGCGTCGCGCAGCGGGCCGCGGCATCACGCCTGGGTGCCAGCGGCAGCCTGCCACAGGGCATCGAGCCGGGCCACCCAGGCGCGAATCTCGCCGGCATCGGCGAAGCTGGCCTCGAGGCTGTTGCGCAGCAGCTCGTGGGCCTGCCGCGGGCCGAGCTGCGGGTGGGCCTGGAACACGGCGAGGTAGTTGTCGTTGACGTACCCGCCGAAGTACGCGGGGTCGTCCGAGTTCACCGTCACGCGCAGGCCTCGTTCCAGCAGCAGCGGCAGGTTGTGCTGGTGCATGGCCGGGAACACGCGCAGTCGCACGTTCGACAACGGGCACACCGTCAGCGCCACGCGCTCGCGCGCCAGGCGCTCGAGCAGCGCGTCGTCCTCGCTGGCGCGCACGCCGTGGTCGATGCGTTCTGCGCGCAGCAGGTCGAGCGCGTCGCGCACGTAGTCCGGCGGCCCCTCCTCGCCGGCATGGGCCACGACATGAAGCCCCGCCCGGCGGGCCGCGGCGAACACGCGCTGGAACCTGCCCGGCGGGTTTTCCAGCTCGGCGGAATCCAGGCCCACGCCGACCAGGTGCTCGCGCCAGGGTGCCGCGGCGTCGAGGGTGCGCAGGGCATCTTCCTGCGACAGGTGGCGCAGAAAGCTCAGGATCCAGCCGCAGCTGATCCCGAGTTCGTCGCGCGCGCGACGGGACGCGCGCAGCAGCCCGGGCATGAACACCTCGAAGCCGATGCCGCGCGCGGTGTGGGATTGCGGGTCGAAGAACGGTTCGACGCGCACCACGTGGTCCGCCGCCGCGCGCTGGAAGTAGGCCCACGCGAGATCGAAGAAGTCCTGCTCGGTGCGCAGCACGTCGCACCCCGCGTAGTACAGGTCGAGGAAGGACTGCAGGTCGTCGAAGGCATAGGCCGCGCGCAGCGCGGGCACGTCGGCGTAGCGCAGGGTCAGTCCGTTGCGTCGAGCCAGCGCGAAGCTCAGCTCGGGTTCCAGCGTGCCTTCGATGTGCACGTGCAGCTCGGCCTTGGGGCTGCTGCGGATCAGCTCGGCGAGACGGGCGTCGGGAAGCGTCGCGGGGTGCATGGTCGAGGTCGTTGCCGGAATCGGAGCGCGCAGCCCCTGAAGGTATGCATAAAGCCAAAAAATAGCATACAAAAATGGGGCGACGGGCTCGGCGCCGGGTTGCCGGCGTCAAGGCGACAGCTCGCGTTCGACCATCAGCCAGGTCGACCACTGCGAACGCGAACTGCCCTGCTGGAACGCGGCCTGCTCACCCAGCGCGAGCAGCCAGCGCGGCGAGACATGCCAGGCGATCTGCGGCATCACGCTGCCTTCGACACCGCGTCCGCCACCGTCCAGAGGCAACTGGTTGTCGAGCGCGATCTCGAGCTGCACGGCGTATGCGGTGCCCAGCGCACGCCCGACGGAGGTGTTGACGAACCAGCCGCTGGTCACGCCCGTGCCGACCCGCTGGGTGTATCCCGCTTCGCCTTGCGTGAACCACGGGTACCAAAGCTGCGCCCACAGGGCCTGCGCGGTCACCGAGTTGCCTTCGCCCGGCAGGACCTGCGGCCGTCGGTCTGCCCAGTACTGGCCCTCCACTTCGCCGGTGAGCAGGGTCGCGCGCCCTCGGCCCATGTCGCACTCATGCGCCACGGCCATCTTCAGGCCCGCGGCCAGCGGGCCGAAGGCGCCGGGTGCGCGACCGATGGGTTCCTGCGCGGTGTACGCGGGCAGGTCCAGCTCCATGCCCACGCGGTCGCTGAAGCGAGCCTCGAGCTCGGGTGCCAGGCTCAGCGCCTGCGGACTGCCGTTGTTGTCGACCTGGGTGTACAGGTAGGCGGCATTCTCGACCCACGGCTCCTCGATGCCGATGGCCTTGGTGATGTAGTCGTCCACGTCGCAGGACTGGGCGGCGGCTGCCGCGCTCCAGGCCATGCCGAGCGCCGCCAGGACCGCTGCCAGCCGGCGATTCGCAATGCGCATGTTGGTCATTTTCCGTCAGGTTCTTGCAAATGCGAATGATTCTCGCTTTATTGCGGGCGCAATGCAAGCTTGTGAGGGGCCGTCAAGTGGCGCAGCGGCCCGGCCCACGAGCTGCACGCCCTATGATCGAGGGTTTGACAAGGAGATCAAAGGTGCAGCATCAACCCCCGACAAATGCCGTTTCGCGCCCGCTGGTCCGGGGCGGCATCGCCGCGTTGTGCCTTGTGCTCGGCGCAGGTCTGGGCAGTGCCATCGGCTGGCGTGCAGCCATGCACCGATCCGCCGCGCAGCGGACCTTGCCGGTGCTGTTCAAGGCCCCCGCCTACCGCGACCTGCTCAACCAGAACGGCGACAAGGTGTCGTCGCAGGCCTTCGACGGCAAGGTCCAGGTGGTCGCGTTTCTGTTTCCCTATTGCAATACCTTCTGTCCGGTCATTGCCGCGCACCTCGTGGGTTTCGAGAATCTGCTGGCCAGCTCGGGACTGGCCGACAAGGTCGACGTCGTCAGCTTCAATGTCGACCCGGGCGGAACGGGGCCGCGGCAGATGCGCGAGTTCCTGCAGGAATACGGCTGGGATGCTTCGAATCCGCGCTGGCAGTATCTGACGGGAACCCCCGCGCAGATTCGCAGCGTGGTCACCAGCGGTTTCCACGTGGATTACCAGAAGGTGATGGACCAGGGCTCCGCCGGTGATTCGTCGTCAGCCGCGCTGGCGGTGGCCGGCAGCGATCCCCAGCCGCAGGTCGTCAATCCGCTGGCCACCAAGGCCGATGTGCCCTACGACATCACGCACGAGGACGTGCTGATGCTGGTCGACCAGCGCGGCCGCGTGCGGGCCATCTACGACCAGGCCGACGCGGTGGGCAAGTTCGAGCTGCTGAAGGCGGTTCGCTCACTGCTGGGCACGACCGGCTGACGAAGCCTGCGCGCAGCTCGGCTCGCTGCTGCTCCAGCAGCCGCGACGGGCCGCACGCAGCAACATTTCCGCGGTGATCTCGGGGGCGCGTCGGGCCCGCCGCCACGGCCACGCCCGGGCTCGTGCCAGGTGCTCGCGGTCGTAGTCGCCGCGGCGCACGCGGAAGTACCCGAAATAGCGCTCCATCAGGTCTTCCAGCTCGCGCGGGCTCAGGCGCAGGTCGCGACGCAGGCGCGTGTGCGGCCCGAGTCGATGCGGCGCCGGAACCAGCGTGCTGCGGCAGAGAAAGGCCTCGATCTCGTTCCAGAGCGGGTCCGCCGCGCCTGCGGGGCGTTGCGTGCGCTGTGGTTTCGCTGATTCGATGTGGGTTTGCATGGGAGTCCCAGGTGGCCAGTCGCCTCCCCGGATGCCGGCCCCGGGAATCCGGGCGCCTCATCCACCCGACCATGCTAGGGAAAAGCCATCGACCATATGGGTGGCTGCGGCAATCAGGTTATTCAGGAAAATTGGTGAATTCCAGGATTGCGCGGAATGGCGTCCTTTCCGGGATTCGTTTCGCTGACGAGAAATTTCCGTCGGAAGGATCGTTTAGAAAACAGCATTTCCTGCCAGAAAATTGCCAATGGCGGAAATTTCCGGAAGACATGGATTCCCCGTTCCCGGCAATCGCTTGCGCGCGATGCGAATATCGCAGGTCTCGTGCTCCTGGTTCCGATTCCGCCATGTCCTCCGCCACGCGCAGCCTGCCCATCCCGACGCTCGACGTGGATGGCGACGTCGTGCAGCGTGCGCTGCTGGGCGCGCGAGCGCCGGCCGCCGCCGTTGCCGCCGCACGCCCGGAGCTGCGCAGCGTGCTGGCCGCGGCGCGTGCCGCGTGCAGGCAGCTCGGCGCGGCGCCGCGCCCCGAGCTGCTGCACCAGGCCTGCCTGGTGCGCTTCGACGCCGCGGCGTGGCCCGAGCGCGATTTCCACCGCTGCGTGCTGACCTGCGTCGCCGCGCATTGGCTCGGTGCCGGCCAGCCCTTCGGCTGGCTGGAACAGGGCGCTGGGGTCTTTCGCCCGCTCGAAACGGCCGACATCGCCGCGGCGTCGCAGCCGCCCGCGGAAGCCTTCCGCACCGCTGCGGCGGCGCTGCGCCCGGCCTTCCAGCCGCAGGTGCTGTCGTGGACCTGCTGCGCCAACCGCGCGCGCAGCGCCATCGGCGTGGTCGACGTCGACTCGCTCGTCGCCGCATTGCCCGCCGGGCTGCGCGAGACGGCCCGACAGGCGCGCTTTCGCCACGAGCCGGCGCCGGTCGCGGCCGCCGCGGCCGGCAGCGCGAGCGCGCCGAGCGGCTTGTTCCGGAACAGCCCGCTCGGCACGCTCGCGGCGCTGGACCTGTCCTGCACGATTCCGGCGCGTTGCGGCGATGCCGCGGCGCTGCAGGCATTGCGCGAGATCGACTCCGCCGCGCGCCAGCGCGCGGTCTGGCTGGTGCTGCAGCCAGGGGAGGTTCTGTTCCTGCGCAATCACCGCGTGCTGCACGCGGTGCGCTGGCAGCCAGGGGCCTGCCGCATGCTTTGCGCGCAGTGGCGTGAATCCCTGCTCGCGCTGGGCAACTTCGCCGGTACCGGATTGCCCGGGGTGTTCAGCATGGCGCGACTGCTGCGCCCCGCCGGCGCACGCTGAAGCGCTGGCGCAGCGGCGTCAGCGTGCCGCGGCCGATGCCGCCGCGGCAGCGCTGCCCGCTCCGGCCGGGATGATCACCACCTGGTAGTACCACTCGGCCGCCGGCGCGCCGGGATTGGCGACCAGCGCGCGCGCCACGCCGCCGATGCGGCGGTAACCCAGGCGTTCGCAGGCCGCGACTGCGGAAGCGAGCGCGGACGGCGTGGCGGCGCGCAGGCTGACGTAATCCTGCCGCGCCGGTCCGCTGGCGCAACTCGCCGCCGACGCCGGGGGCGGCGCCGCCGGCGCGGCCGCCTCCGCAGCGGCGGGCAGGCCGCAAGCCGGCGTGGCCAGCATCAACGCGAGCAGCATTCGGCGGCGCGGCAGGCGCATGGCGGCAGCGCGTGGCGGTGTCGCGCCGTTCAGGCGCCGGCGGCGACGGCGCCCGGCTCGGCTGGCGCCGGCCTGGCGCTGCGCCACTGCGACAACGCGGCCATGAGGTCGGCGAAACGCTCGCCTTGCACCACGACATGCGCGCGCAGGGCCTGCGCCGCGAGGTCGCCGTCGCCGGCGACGATCGCGTCGACGATCGCCTGGTGTTCGGCGAACGAAGCTCCCAGGCGACCCTTCACGCGCAGCTGCAGGCGCCGGTACGGTCGCAGCCTGCGCTTGAGCGCCAGCGCCTGCTCGCGCAGGAACTCGCTGTGGCTGCCGGCGTAGATCAGGTAATGGAAGTGTTCGTTGAGCTGGTAGTAGCCATCGGCGTCGCCTTGCAGCCCGGCCGACTCGCAGGCGCGGTGCGCGACCAGCAGCGCGGCGCGCTCGGCATCCGACATGCGCCGTGCGGCATGGCGCCCGCACATGGCCTCGAACTCGGCCATGACCTCGAACATCTCGATCAGGCGCTGCGCGCCGAGCTCGGTCACCGCCGCGCCGCGCCGATGACGCATGTCCACCATGCCGGTGGCGGCAAGCTGCAGCAGCGCCTCGCGCACCGGCGTGCGCGACACGTTGTACTGGCGTGCCAGCTCGATTTCATCCAGCGGCGCGCCCGGAGCCAGTGCGCCGGTGGCGATCGACTCCTCGATGCTGTCGCGCAGCCGGTCGGCCAGGGAAGAGGTCTTGTCCATGGGGGTGATCGTAGGCCCGCGGGAACGTGCTTGCATACGTTTCGGCGCCGGTGTACAGGAAAACCCTGTATGCGTCATACAGGACATTTCAACAAAAATACAGAAAACATCTTTTTGTATTTTCCCGGAGCCGTTGCCGTGATGCTCGACCAACCCGCAGCGAAGCCTGCGCAGACTGCCGCGCCCTGGGCGCGGCGCGGCGCCGAGAAGGCCAGGCGCCTGGCGGCCGTTGCCGACCTGGCCGACGGGCGAGTTCTGCCCACGCAGCGCCTGGTCGACGCGCTGGGCCTGCTGCTGCGCCCGGGCGACCGCGTCGCGCTGGAGGGCAACAACCAGAAGCAGGCGGACTTCCTGTCGCGCGCACTGGCCAGCCTCGACCCGGGCCGGGTGAACGAGCTGCACCTGCTGATCTCCAGCATCAGCCGACCCGAGCACCTGGACCTGTTCGAGCGCGGCATCGCGCGCCGGCTCGACTTCTCCTACGCCGGGCCGCAAAGCCTGCGCGTGGCGCAGCTTCTCGAGGACGGCAAGCTCGAGATCGGCGCCATCCACACCTACGTCGAGTTGTATGCGCGCATGCTCATCGACCTGCAGCCCAACGTGGCGCTGGTGTGCGCGCAAAAGGCCGACGCCGCCGGCAACCTCTACACCGGGGCCAACACCGAGGACACGCCGACCATCGTCGAGGCCACCGCGTTTCGCCAGGGCATCGTGATCGCCCAGGTCAACGAGCTGTGCGACGAGCTGCCGCGGGTCGACATCCCGGGGTCCTGGGTGGATTTCGTGGTCGTCGCCGATCGTCCCTTCGCCATCGAGCCGCTGTTCACCCGCGATCCGCGCCACATCACCGACCTGCAGGTGCTGATGGGCATGATGGCCATCCGGGGCATCTACGAGCGCTACGGAGTGACGTCGCTGAACCACGGCATCGGCTTCGACACCGCGGCCATCGAGCTGCTGCTTCCCACCTACGGCGAATCCCTCGGGCTCAAGGGCAGGATCTGCCGCAACTGGGCGCTCAACCCGCATCCCACGCTGATCCCGGCCATCGAGAGTGGCTGGGTGGAAAGCGTGCACTGCTTCGGCAGCGAGGTCGGCATGGAGCGCTACATCGAGGCGCGCCCCGACGTGTTCTTCGTCGGGCGCGACGGCTCGCTGCGATCGAACCGCGTGTTGTGCCAGCTCGCCGGGCAGTATGGCGTGGACATGTTCATCGGCTCGACGCTGCAGATGGACGCAGACGCCAACTCGTCGACCGTCACGCTGGGGCGCCTGACCGGTTTCGGCGGCGCCCCCAACATGGGTCACGATCCGCGCGGGCGGCGGCATGCCAGCCCGGCGTGGCTGTCGCTGATCACCGCCGACAGCCCCGTGGTGCGCGGGCGCAAGCTGGTGGTGCAGCTGGTGGAGACCTTCCAGCAGGGAGGCGTGCCCGCGCTGGTCGAGTCGCTCGACGCGGTCCGCGTGGGAAAGATGAGCGGCATGCCGATCGCTCCGGTGATGATCTACGGCGACGATGTCACGCACGTGGTCACCGAGGAGGGCATCGCCTACCTCTACAAGGCGCAGGGCCAGCAGGAGCGGCGCGACGCGCTGGCCGCGGTGGCCGGCGTCACCCCCGTCGGGCAGCGCGTGAACGCGCAGCGCGTGCAGCAACTGCGCGAGCGCGGCCTGGTGGCCTTCGCCTCCGACCTCGACGTCAGTCCGCTGCAGGCCAAGCGCTCGCTGCTTGCGGCGCGCAGCATCGAGGACCTGGTCGCCTGGTCCGGCGGCCTGTACGAGCCGCCGGCGCGGTTTCGCAGCTGGTGAGCGCCGACCCGATGCTGCCGCTGTCCGACACCCCGGTCCGCGTCGAGCCACGCGAGCAGGCGGCCTGGCTGGCCGACGCCGCGGTGCAGGCGCTGCGCGACGAGGCTCGCCTGAGCCCGAAGCCGGCGCTGGTGGACTCCCGCGGAAGCGGCGCCCATGCCGACCTCGACCTGGCGCGCATGCTGCGTTCGGCGCGTGCGCTGCGCCGTCCCTTCGCGGACATGGCGCTCGCCGCGCAGGGCGCGCTGCCCGACGCAGGCCTGCGCCGGCGCCTGGCGGCGATCGGCCGCGTGGCCGAGCAGCGCATGCTGCTGGCCACCCAGGGCAGCAACGCGCACCGCGGCGCGATCTGGGCCCTGGGCCTGCTGCTCGGGGCGCGCGCGCAGATCGGCGCGACGACCGACGCCGCCGAGGTCTGCGCGACGGCCGCGCGCATCGCGCGCCACCCGGATGCGCAATGCCCCGATGCCGCAGCCAGCCATGGCGCGCGCGCGGTGCGGCGCTACGGCGTCGCCGGTGCCCGGGGCCAGGCCTGCAGCGGCTTCCCGCATGTGCTGCGCTGGGGCCTGCCGATGCTGCGCGGGCGCCTGGCCGCCGGCGCCAGGCCGGAGCATGCACGGCTGGACGCGCTGCTGGCGATCATGGCCGAGCTCGACGACACCTGCCTGCTGCACCGCGGCGGCGTGGCGGCGCTGCGCGCTGCGCAGCACGGTGCGCGGCGCGTGCTGGCGCTGGGCGGCAGCGCCGAGCCGGCCGGCCATGCGGCGCTGCTCGCGCTCGACGCCGAGCTGCTGGCCCGCAACGCCTCGCCCGGAGGCAGCGCCGACCTGCTGTCGGCGAGCCTGTTCCTCGACAGCGTGACCGCGCGCTGACGCCGACTTCCCCTCCCGATCCATCGACCCAGCATCATGGAAACCCTCGAATTCGACTTTCAGGCCGGCTCGCCGATCGCGCGGCGCGCGCATGTCGGCGTGGTCGGCTCCGGAGACCTGGAAATCCTCATCGAACCGCGCGACGCGGCGGGCGCGCATGTACGCGTGTGCACCAGCGTCGACGGCTACGGCGAGATCTGGGGCCGCGTGCTGCAGCGCTTCTTCGAGCGCCACGGCGTCGCGGCGTCGGTGCGCATCAATGATTTCGGCGCCACGCCCGGCGTGGTCGCGCTGCGTCTGGAGCAGGCGCTGGAGGCCAGTCGATGAATTCCCTCGAGCAAGTGCCGCGCCAGCAGGTGCTGGCGCGTGAAAGCTTCATCGAGCTGGGAGCGCGCGAGCGCGCGCGCAGCCTGCTCGACGCGGATGGCCAGCGCGAGTTGCTGGGACCCTTCGACGCGCTGGACTCGCCTTGGCTGCCGCGACAGGGCATCGTGCCGCAGGCCGACGACGGCGTGGTCGTGATGCGCGGGCGCCTGCAGGGTCGGCAGGCCGTGGTGCTGGCGCTCGAGGGCCGCTTCCAGGGCGGCAGCATCGGCGAGGTGTGCGGCGCCAAGATCGCCGGCAGCCTGGAGCTGGCGCTGCGCGACTGCGCGGCCGGGCGCCCGGTGCTGCCGGTGCTGTTGCTGGAAACCGGCGGCGTGCGCCTGCAGGAGGCCAACCTCGGACTGGCGGCGATCGCCGAGATCCAGTCGGCCGTGGTGGCGCTGCGCCGGCATGTGCCGGTGGTGGCGGTCATCGCCGGCATGGTGGGCTGCTTCGGCGGCATGTCGCTGGTCGCCGGACTGTGCTCGCACCTGATCATCACCCGCCAGGCGCGCCTGGGCATGAACGGCCCCGAGGTGATCGAGCAGGAGGCCGGTGTCGAGGAACTCGACTCGGCCGACCGGCGCCTGGTGTGGAGCCTGATCGGCGGCGAGCAGCGCGTGGCCACCGGGCTGGCCGACGTGCTCGTCGACGACGACGTGGCCCAGGTGCGCGAGCAGCTCGCGCGCCTGCAGTCGCAGCCGCCGGCGCCGGCGCGCAGCGAGCAGGTCGACATGTGGCGCGAGCGCATCGAGGCCCTCGCCGCGAGCTCCGACCTGGATCCCGCGGCCTTGCGCCGGGCCTGGCAGGCCGCGCCCGGCGGGCGGGCCTGAGGCCTTGCGCCAGCACATTCCCCGAAACGACAAGGAGCCCTGCATGAGCAGCCGCGGAAGAATCTGGTTCGATCACCTGCGCGACGACGCGCCGCTGCTGGGCGGGCTGCCCGCGTCGGTGCTGGCGGCCGACACCGAGCTGGGCGGGCGGGCCGCGCGCGTGCTGGCGGTCGTTCCCGATGCGTGCAGCCCCTTCCCGCGCGCGCGGCGCGGCGAGGTCGGCCTGCGCGAGGCCTGGGCGCTGGCGCACGCGGTGCGCGACGCGCAACATGCCGATCGCGACGGCGTGCGCCGAACGCTGGTGGCGGTGGTCGATGTACCCGGCCAGGCCTACGGTCGGCGCGAGGAGATGCTCGGCATCCACCTGGCCTGCGCGGCCGCAGTGGATGCCTACGCGAGCGCGCGCCAGGCCGGGCATCCGGTGCTGGCGCTGCTGGTCGGCGGCGCCATGTCGGGGGCCTTCCTGGCGCACGGCTACCAGGCGCATCGGCTGCTCGCGCTGGACGACCCGGGCGTCGCGGTGCACGCGATGGGGCGCGACGCCGCGGCGCGCGTGACCCGACGCAGTGTCGCCGAGCTCGACGAGTTCGCCAGCGCGCAGGCGCCGATGTCGTATCGCATCGCCGACTACGCCGGGCTCGGCCTGCTGCACCGCCTGATCGGCGGCGTCGATGCCGACGCGCCGAGCGCGCAGCAGGTGGATGCGGTGCGCGAGGCGCTGCTGCAGGCGCTGCGCGACATCGCCCCCGACGAACATGACCTGGCCGTGCGCTGGAGCACGCCCACGGCACGCCGGGGACGCGAGGCCTCGGTGCGCGTTCGCGAGCGTCTGGCGGCGCAGTGGTCGGTGCCCGGGACATGAGCATGCCCTGCGCCGCGCACGCGATCGTGGGGGACGTGCGCGTGCACGACCTGCTGCGCCTGCGCGACCCGGGTGCGTTGCGCTGGGACGGCGCTGCGCCGGCCTGGGTGCGCGATGCGCTGGGCGCAGCGCCGTGGGTGGTGGTTCGCCGGGCCGCCGCGCGCGGCGCCTGGCTGGCGGTCGGCGTGCGCGGCAGCGCTCGCGCGCAGCGCGCCGCCGCCTGGCTGGATGCGGCAGGCGTGCTGTGCCTGCGCGAGCCGCCCGCGCTTCGCGCGCGCGCGGGCTTGCTGGCGCCGGCTCGCGCGCAGCTGCCGGTGTTTGCCGCGCTGCGCAGCCTGGAGCGGGCGTGGCGCGAACACGGCCCGATGCACTGGGGCCCTGGCGGAAGCGTGGGATTCGAGCTGGCCAGCGGGGTCGCCACGGCGGGCCCGCACAGCGACCTCGACGTGGTCGTGCGCTGCGAGCGCGCGCCGTCGACGGCACGCGCGCGTGCCTGGCTGCGGGCGCTGCCGCACGACGCCCCGGCGCGCATCGACGTGCTGCTGGAGTGGCCCGCCGGCGGCGCCGCGCTGGCCGAGTTCGCCGCCGGCGGACCCTACCTGCTGCGCACGCGTCTTGGTGCACGGCTGCGTCGGGCGGGCACGCGCCCGGTGGGAGTCGGCATCGTCGCGGAGGAGGCCGCCTGATGCGCCTGGCCTTCCTGTTCCCGGGGCAGGGCTCGCAGTCGCCCGGCTACCTGCGGCGCCTGCCGGAGCATCCTTGCGTGCGCGACACGCTGCAGGAGGCGGGCGAGCTCCTCGGGGCCGACATCGCCGAGCTCGACCAGGAGCCGGCGCTGAGCTCGACCGTTGCGGTCCAGCTCGGCCTGCTGGTCGCCGCAGTGGCCCAGGCGCGGGCGCTGGCCGCCGAGCACGTGCGCCCGGACGCGGTGGCGGGCCTGTCGGTCGGGGCCTTCGGCGCGGCGGTGGCCTGCGGATGCTTGGAGTTCGGCGATGCGCTACGCCTGGTGGACCTGCGCGCGCGCAGCATGCAGCAAGCCTTTGCCCACGGGTACGGCATGCTGGCCGTGTCGGGGCTGCGCCAGCCTGCACTGGAGGCGGTGCTCGAGCAGGTCAACGCCGACCCGGATCGCAGCGGGGCCGAGCTGGCGCCGGCGCAGCGCGCCTACCTCGCCAACCTGAACTCGGGTTCGCAGTTCGTCGTCGCCGGCGCCGACGCCGCGCTCGCGCGCCTGGCCGACGCGGCGCGCGGCGCGGGGGCGCGGCAGGTCGAGCGACTGGCGGTGGCGGTGCCGTCGCACTGCCCGCTGCTGGCCGGCACCGCGGCGGAGCTGGCCGAACAGCTGGGCGCGCTGCCCCTGCGCGACCCCGTGGTGCCTTACGTGGCCAACACCACGGCGCGCGCGCTGCACAAGGCGGTCGAGGTCGCGCGCGACCTGGCCGACGGCGTCATGCGCCCGGTTCGCTGGCACGACACCAATCGCCTGCTGGTGGAGCTCGGCGTGCGCTGCAGCGTCGAGATGCCGCCGGGCCAGGCGCTGACCCGTTTCATGCACAACCTGAGCTGCCAGGTCGACGCGCTGGCCAGCGACGGTTCCAGTCTTCGCTCGCTGGTCCTTCGGGTCCGGCGCGCATGTCCGCAGGGAGGAGTCACGCAGCCAACATGACCCACCCTTCGTGGTCGGCTCGGGCGAGCCGACCGGTCGTTCGCGCCCGGTGACGGGTGCGCATTCGCAAAGCCGGGCTCACCCGGATGCAGGAGACAAACCCATGAATCAACGCACTCTCGACGTCGCCACGCGGCCCGTGCGAACCCCGTTGAACCGCGACCAGATCCGCGGTTTCTGGGCGGCCTGGTTCGGCTGGACGCTGGACGGCATGGACTCGATCATCTACGCGCTGGTGCTCGTGCCGGCGCTGACCGAGCTGCTGCCCAAGTCGGGCATCACCGCCACCCCCGCGCATATCGGGCTCGCCGGCTCGATCCTGTTCGCGCTGTTCCTCGTCGGCTGGGGCCTTTCGTTCATCTGGGGCCCCATCGCGGATCGCTTCGGGCGCACGCGGGTGCTGGCTGCCACGATCTTCGGCTACGCGCTGTTCACGGGCCTGGCGGCGATGTCGCAGAACGTCTGGGAACTCGGCCTGTTCCGGCTGCTGGCCGGCATCGGCATCGGCGGTGAATGGGCGCTGGCCGGGACCTACGTCGCCGAATCGTGGCCGGAGGACCGGCGCAAGATGGGCGCGGGCTACCTGCAGACCGGCTACTACGCCGGCTTCTTCATCGCCGCGGCGCTGAACTTCACGGTGGGCGCGCACTACGGCTGGCGCGCCATGTTCCTGTGCGGCCTGGTGCCGGTGGTGGTGTCGATCTACACCATGCTGAAGGTGCGCGAGCCCGAGAAGTGGCAGCACGCCGGCAAGCCGGTGCAGCGCAGCCCGCTGGCCGAGATCTTCCACACCCAGTACCGTCGTCGCACCCTGGTCAACGCCACCTTGCTGACGGTGGCCATCATCGGGCTGTGGGCCGGCGCGGTGTACGAGCCGGCGGCGATCATCCAGCTCGCGCTCAAGGAAGGCATGACCCACATCCAGGCCGTGCACATGGCCTCGGTGGGCACCGGCATCCTGTCGATCGGCACCATCCTCGGCTGCCTGGCGCTTCCGGTGCTCGCCGAGCGCATCGGGCGCAAGAGCACGCTGGCGCTGTATTTCATCGGCATGGCGGTTTGCATCGTGGTCAGCTTCGGCTGGGCCTTCTACCTGCCGGGCGGCCTGCGCACCTTCATCGCCAGCCTGTTCTTCCTGGGCTTCTTCGGCGGCAACTTCGCCATGTTCAGCCTGTGGCTCCCCGAGCAGTACGAGACGCGGGTGCGAGCGACCGCCTTCGCGTTCAACACCTCGGTGGGGCGCTTCCTCGGCGCGGTCGTGAACTTCGTGCTGGCCGCCGCGGTCAGCAGCATGGGAACGCTGGGCACTCCGGTGGCGTGGACCGCCGTGGCCTTCGTCGCCGGACTGCTGGTGATTCCGTTCGCGCTCGAGACCCGCGGCGACAAGCTGCCGGCCTGAGCCGGGCGCCGCCGGGCCCCGTGTTCAGTCGCCGCGTCGGCGATCGGGGTCCGGCGCACGCCCGAGCAGCTCGAGCAGGCGCGTGAACACCCAGCGCGCCTCGCCCGCGTCGACGCCCGAGTCGGCGCCTTGCAGGCCGCGGCGCATGCGCTCGAGAACGTCGTCCTCGGTCACCCCGAGGTCGGCGCGGATCTCCTGGCTGCGCTGGCACAGCAGTTGCGCCAGGTCCTCGCAGAACTCGTAGCGCAGCGTGATGTGCGCGCGCGTGGCCGTGGGCCTGGCGCGTCCCGGCTCCAGGAACAGCTCGACGAAGGAGGGCGGGACGATGATCTGGGATTCGTCGTTGTCCATGGTGTCGGGTGTGCGTCGCGGATGCCGTCAGCCGGCGCGCGAGGCCAGTTGTTCCTGCACCGCGCGTCGCAAGCCCATGGGATCGGCGATGAGGTGAAAGGGGTCGCGGGTTCCGCCGGTGCCGACGATCCACACCGAGCCGAAGTCGAACAGGCGCCCGAGCAGGCCCTGCTCGACGATCAGGCTTTCCACTCGGTCCAGCATGATTTCCAGGGAACTGCGGCGAATCAGCCCGGTTTTCATGATCACTCGCTTGTCGGTAACGGCGAATTCGCAGCCGGCGTAACGAATCCATGCGCCGACGCCGTAGCCCAGCGCGATCAGCCCCAGCAGCGCGCCCAGCCCGATCGCGGCGCCGCCGAGCAGCGGCAGGCCCACGGCCACCAGCAGCACGAGCGCCGGCCGCGCGAACACGGTTCGGCTCAGGTGGGCGCGATACAGCACGCGTTCGTGGTTCAGCAGGTGACGGTCGACGTAGCTCATGCGGCGGCGGGTGCGCGCCGCACACCGGCGCGCAGCGAAATCCAGCGCGCAACTGTAGCTGCAGTCGCGTCTCGCGCGGCGCCCGCGAGCTGGCCGGCGGGGGTGCTATGGTGCATCCGGGAACCCCTCGGGAGAGCAGCTTGGGCGCGCATCGGCATCTTCGCATCGGCCTGGCATTGGGCAGCGGCTCGGCACGCGGATGGTCGCATGTCGGCGTGATCCGCGCGCTGTTGCGCGCCGGCATCGAGCCCGACATCGTCTGCGGCAGCTCCATCGGGGCGCTGGTGGGAGCGGCCTACGCGGCCGGCGAGATCGATCGCCTGGAGCCCTGGGTCGCGTCGCTGACCCGCCAGGGCGTGATGGGACTGCTGGACTTCCGCCTGTCGTCGGGAATGATCGAGGGGCGCAAGCTGATGCGCTACTTTCGCGAACGCTTCGACGATCCGGGCATCGAGAAGCTGCCGCGCAGCTTCGCCTGCGTCGCCACCGAGCTCGACAGCGGGCGCGAGGTATGGCTGCGCGACGGCCCGGTGATCGACGCCGTGCGCGCGTCCATCGCGCTGCCCGGGCTGTTCACGCCGATGCAACGCGACGGTCGCCTGCTGGTCGACGGCGGGCTGGTCAATCCGGTGCCGGTGTCGCTGTGCCGCGCCATGGGCGCCGACGTGGTCGTCGCGGTGGACCTGAACTGGGACCTGGTGGGCCGGCGCACGCACAGCGCGCCGTCGCTGTATGCCGAGCCGCGCGGCGCGCCTTCGGCGCCGGCGCGAGCGCGCACGCTGGACTCGCTGTGGAAACGACTGTGGCCCAGCAGCGACGAGCCGCCGGCGCTGCCGATGCCGTCGATGCTGGGCGTGCTCGCAGCCAGCCTGAACATCATGCAGGTGCGCATCACCAACAGCCGGCTCGCCGGCGAGCCGGCCGACGTGGTCGTGCGTCCGCGCGTGGCGAGCATCGGCCCGATGGACTACCACCGCGGCGAGGAGGCCATGGCCGCCGGGCAGCGCGCCGCCGAGCACGTGCTGCCGATGTTGCAGGAATTGCTCGCCTGACCCGCTCCCCCGTGCTCGCGGCCCGATACACTGCGAACATGCGCATCCTGCTTGCCAACGACGACGGTTACCTGGCCCCCGGGCTGCACGCCCTGTACGCCGGGCTTTGCCGTCTCGGAGAAGTGACCGTGGTGGCGCCCGAGCAGAACGCCAGCGCCGCGTCCAACGCACTGACCCTGAACCGACCGCTTTCGGTGCTGCGCTCGGACAACGGCTTCCTGTACGTCAACGGCACGCCGTCGGACTGCGTGCACATCGCGCTCACCGGGCTGCTGGATTTCCGCCCCGACCTGGTGGTCAGCGGGATCAACAACGGCGCCAACCTGGGGGATGACACCATCTACTCGGGCACGGTCGCTGCCGCCACCGAGGGCTACCTGTTCGGGCTGCCGGCGCTGGCCGTGTCGCTGGTGCACAAGGGCTGGGCGCATCTGGACACCGCGGTGGACGTGGCGGTTCGCGTCGCCGAGCACATCGCGCTTCGGCCGCAGTCCTCGGGCGTGCTCTACAACCTGAACGTGCCCAACGTGCCGCGCGAACAGCTGCGCGGCCTGCAGGTCACGCGCCTGGGCAAGCGTCACCCCAGCCAGCCGGTGGTGATGCAGCGCAACCCGCGAGACGAGCCCGTGTACTGGATCGGCTCGGCCGGAGACGCGCTCGACGACCAGCCGGGCACCGATTTCCATGCCATCGCGCAGGGTTATGCCGCGCTGACCCCGTTGCAGCTCGACCTCACCCACCACGCGCTGCTCGAGGAATGCCGCGGGCGCTTCGCGGACCTGAGCCCGGGCGGGCTCTGACCCGCCGGACCCCGATGGCCATTCCACCGAGGCGCGCCAGCTTTCCCGCGCGGTTGTCCGAGTCGGCCGCAGCGGGCTCGGTGCGCGCGGCGCCGCTCGCGCAGCGCCAGCCGGTGCCGCCGATGCCCAGCGGCGCCGGCATGGACTCCCAGGCCGTGCGCTCGGGAATGGTCGAACGCCTGCGCGCCCAGCCCGGCATGCACCCGCAGGCGCTCGACGCGATGTCGCGCGTGCCGCGCCACCTGTTCCTGGAGCCCGGACTGGCGGCGCAGGCCTACCTGGACAATGCACTGCCCATCGGACACGGCCAGACGATCTCGAAGCCCTCCGTCGTCGCCCGCTCCGCCTCGGTGATGCTGCAGGCGCTGGGCGCGCGCCCGGCCAAGGTGCTGGAGATCGGCACCGGCTGCGGCTACCAGGCCGCGGTGCTGGCCTGCGTGGCCGACGAGGTCTACAGCATCGAGCGCATACGTGCGCTGCACGAACTGGCGCGGCGCAATCTGCGTGCGCTGCGCCTGCCCAACCTGCGGCTGCTGTTCGGCGACGGAATGGCCGGCGCGCCGGTCGGAGCGCCCTTCGACGCCGTGATCAGCGCGGCGGCGGGAGAGCATGCGCCGCCCGCGTGGCTGGAGCAGCTGCGTCCGGGTGGCGTGTTGCTGGCTCCGCTGGGCCAGCCGCAGCGCCTGACCGTGATGCGCAAGCTGGGAGCCGGGCGCTTCGAGTCCCGGGTGGTCGAGCAGGCCCACTTCGTCCCCCTAAAATCCGGTACCTTGTGAAGCGGGAACCCTGCGCCGGTCCATGTCCGGCAGGGGATCCGCCGAGTCCGGCGCGGCCTCCCGGGGCCGCGCGCGGAAGGCCGCTCGCGCGCAAACTCTCCAAGACCTCGCCAACCCCCGCCACCATGCGCCTGCTTTTGTCCGCGATCCTGCTGAGTGCCGCCCTGGCCGGATGTTCATCCGTTTCGCTGCGCCCGGCACCGGTGGTGGCCAGCAGCGCCGTTCCCGTCGGCCCTGCCGCCGCCGCGAGCTCGGCGGCGGCTGCCGCGGCGATCCCCCCGGGGTACTACCGGGTCCAGCGCGGCGACACGTTGCGTTCGATCGCGCGCAGCGTGGGCCGTGGTTGGCGCGAGCTGGCGACGTGGAACCAGTTGAGCGACCCGAACCGAATCGAGGTCGGGCAGTTGCTGCGAGTCGCGCCTCCGGGTGCGCCGGGCGCGCCGATGGCGACGCCTGCTCCCGCGGGCAGCGCGGTGGCGTCGGCGGCCCAGACCTTCCCGGTGGCGCCGCAGGGCGGCGCCACGTCGGCGCCCGCGTCCACTCCCGCACCGCCACCCGCGCCGATGCCCGCACCCGCGCCGGCCAGCTCCGAGCGCGCGCGCGCGAGTGCCCCGGCAGCGCAGGCGCCTGCGGCTCGCGGTGCGCAGCAGCATGCCGCGTCGGCTCCGCGCGGCGCGTCGACGCCGCAGCCGGCGGCCACCACGCATGCCGGAGCGCTGACCTGGTCGTGGCCGGCGCAGGGCAGGATCATCCGCGGCTTCAACGGCAGCACCAGCAAGGGGCTGGACATCGCCGGGCAGGCGGGACAGCCGGTGCGCGCAGCGGCGGACGGCAAGGTGGTCTATGCCGGCAACGAGCTGCGCGGCTTCGGCAACCTGGTGATCGTCAAGCACAACAGCGAGTACATTTCGGTGTACGCGCACAACCAGAAGATTCTGGTCAAGGACGGGCAGGCCGTGCGCCGCGGCGAGACCATCGCGCTGATGGGCTCGACCGATGCCCCGCGCGTGGAGCTGCATTTCGAGGTCCGGCTGCGCGGCAAGCCGATCGATCCGGAGCAGGTGCTGCCCCGGCATTGACCCCCAGCCTTCGCGCCACGGTCTCGCCCATGCCCGCCAAACCGCGCCCGCCAGCCGCCACCGACGCCAACGGGCCATCGCGCGAGCCGCGAAACGACCCCGGCGACCAGGACGGCGTGTTCGGCCCGACGGGCGACGAGCTGGCGCAGCCCCCTGCGGAAGCTTCCGCACCGTCCGGCGCGTCGAGCCTGGGCGTCGACGCGGACATGGCCAGCCAGAGCGTGCTGCAGGCCTACCTGAATCGCATACGCGCCACGCCGCTGCTGAGCCCGCAACAGGAATTCGACACCGCGGTGCGCGCGCGTCGAGGGGAGTTCGCGGCGCGCCAGTCGATGATCGAACACAACCTGCGCCTCGTCGTATCGATTGCCAAGGGATATTCGGGGCGCGGCGTGGCGCTGGCCGACCTGATCGAGGAAGGCAACCTGGGCTTGATGCACGCCATCGAGAAGTTCGAGCCCGAGCGGGGCTTCCGCTTTTCCACCTACGCGAGCTGGTGGATTCGCCAGAACGTCGAGCGCGCCATCATGCAGCAGGCCCGCACCATCCGGCTGCCGGTGCACGTGATCCGCGAGCTCAACCAGGTGCTGCGTGCCCGGCGCCACCTGGAGGACTCCAGCGCCGACGGAAGCGCGTCGGTCGACGACATCGCGAGCCTGACCGGGCGCGGCACCGACGAGGTCGCGGACCTGCTGACCCTCAGCGAGCTGCCGGTGTCGCTGGACCTGATGCGCGAGGGAGCGTCGGGAGAGAGCTTTGTCGAGCAGTTCGCCGATCAGCAGTCGCCGTCGCCCGACGACACCGCGCAGGCGCACGAGCTCGAGCGCCTGGTCGACGCGTGGCTGGGCACGCTGGGCGAACGCGAGCGCGAGATCATCGAGTCACGCTTCGGATTGCATGGGCGCGACCTGGAAACCCTGGAGTCGCTGGCCCGTCGCCTGAACCTGACGCGCGAGCGCGTGCGCCAGATCCAGCAGGAAGCCCTGGGCAAGCTCAAGCGGCGCCTGGCAGGCGGCGGCGTCGACAGTTCCTCGGTGTTGTGAATCAAGGGCTGAAGGGCAGGGACGCAGGCATGGCCGCACCGATTGTCGTATTCGATATCGAAACCATTCCCGACGCGCGAGCCGTGCGGGCCGCCGGGCTGGCCGACGAGGGCCTGGACGATGCCGCGGCCATCGCGCAGGCGCAGCAGCGCAGACTCGAGGCCACCGGAAGCGACTTCCTGCCCATCGTGTGCCAGCGCGTGGTCGTCATCTCCTGCATCTTCCGCGACGCGACCAAGGGCCTGAAGGTGCATTCCTTCGTCGACCGCGGCGGCCAGGAGGCCGACGCGGTGCAGGGTTTTTTCCGGCTCATCGACCGCCTGGAGCCGCAGCTCGTGTCGTGGAACGGCGGCGGCTTCGACCTCCCCGTGCTGCATTACCGCGCGATGGTGCACGGCGTGCAGGCGTCCAAGTACTGGGACATGGGCGAGGATGACCGCGACTACAAGTGGAACAACTACATCTCGCGCTACCACAACCGCCATCTGGACCTGATGGACCTGCTGGCGCTGTACCAGGCGCGAGCCAGCGCGGCAATGGACACGCTGGCGCAGCTGTGCGGCTTTCCCGGCAAGCTGGGCATGGACGGCTCGCAGGTCTACGCGGCCTGGCTGCGCGGTGAACTCGACGCCATCCGGCGCTATTGCGAGACCGACGTGCTCAACACGTACCTGTTGTACGGCCGCTTCCAGCTCATGCGCGGCGCGCTGTCGCCGCAGCAGTATGGCGACGACGTCGAGCTGGTGCGCCGCACGGTGGGCGAGTGGTCCGCCGTCGAGCCGCACTGGGCCGAGTACATGCAGGCCTGGCCCGCGCCGTCGCCGGTACAGTCCTGAATCCTGAATCCTGAATCCGCAATCGCGCGCGGCGCCACCAGCGCGCCGCGCGTTCCCTGACCTGCCCGCCGCCGCCCCGGCAAGCGGCGACTTGCGTTGTCCGATGCCTGCCAGTTCGCCATGAATCGTCGCAGTTCCCGCCCACGTCCATCCCCCGCGCCCGGCGCGGATCCCGCATTGCTGGCCGCCGAGAGCGAGTGGCTGCTGGTCGAGTCGCTGGACCTCGATGCGCGCGGGGTCGCGCACCGCGCCGACGGCAAGGTCGTGTTCATCGGCGGGGCGTTGCCTGGCGAGCGCGTGCGCGTGCGCGTGCTGCGCAGCAAGCCCAAGTGGGAGCAGGCCGAGGTGCTGGAGTGGGCCGCCACCGCGGCCACTCGCGTGCAGCCGCGCTGCGAGCATTTCGGGGTCTGTGGCGGCTGCAGCATGCAGCATGTGGACCTGCGCGCCCAGATCGCGTTCAAGCAGCGCACGCTGGAAGACGACCTGTCGCACCTGGCCCAGCTGCGCCCCGAAGTCGTGCTGCGACCGCTCGCCGGCCCGGACTGGGGGTACCGGCGGCGTGCCCGCCTGACCGTGCGCCTGGTTCCCAAGAAGGGCGGCGTGCTGGTGGGCTTTCACGAACGCGGCTCCAGCTACGTCGCCGACATGCGCAGCTGCCAGGTGCTGCCGCCGGAGGTTTCCGCGCTGCTGCTGCCGCTTCGCGAACTGATCGGCTCGCTGTCATGCCCCGATCGTCTGCCGCAGATCGAGCTGGCCATGGGCGACGATGCGACGGTGCTGGTGCTGCGCAACCTGCAGGCGCTGACCGACGAGGACCTCGGGCGCCTGCGCGGCTTCGCCGCGCGGCACCGCGTGCAATGGTGGCTGCAGCCGGGTGGGCCGCTGACTGCCGCGCCGCTCGAGCCCGACGCGGCGCTGCCGGCGTACGAGCTGCCCGAGTTCGGCTTGCGCATGCCGTTCCGGCCGACGGATTTCACCCAGGTGAACCATGCCGTCAATCGCGCGCTGGTATCGCGCGCGCTGCGCCTGCTGGCGCCGAGCGCGCACGAGCGCGTGGCCGACTGGTTCTGCGGCCTGGGCAATTTCACGCTGCCGCTGGCCACGCGCTCGGCCTTCGTGCTGGGGGTCGAGGGCAGCGAGTCGCTGCTGCAGCGCGCCACGGCGAATGCCCGGGCCTGCGGGCTGGGTGCCCGGGTGCGCTTCGAGGTCTCGAACCTGTTCGAGATCGGCGCCGGCGACCTGCGCGCGAGGGGGAACTTCGACAAGTGGCTGATCGACCCGCCGCGCGAGGGCGCGCTGGCCCTGTGCAAGGCGCTGGTGCGGGCGATGGGACGAGGCGACGCGGCGGATGGCGAATGCGCCGAGCCGGTGGATGCCGCGGCGGCAGCCCCCGGGGAGGAGTTCCGGGCCCCGTCGCGCATCGTGTACGTGTCGTGCAATCCCGCGACCCTGGCGCGAGACGCCGGCGTGCTGGTGCACCAGGGCGGCTACCGGCTGCGCGCGGCCGGCGTGGTCAACATGTTTCCCCACACCTCGCATGTGGAGTCGGTGGCGGTGTTCGAACTCGACCCGTTGCACAACGCCTGACCCGAGGTCGCAGCGCGCATGAAAAACCCGGCCGAGGCCGGGTTTTTTCACATGCGGGGCCGAAGCCCCGTGCGGCATGCGATCAGGCTCAGCGCCGGCTGCCGCCGCCGCCGCCGAAGATGCTCAGCAGCGCCAGCAGGTTGACGAACACGTTGTACAGGTCGAGGTAGATCGCCAGCGTGGCCGAGATGTAGTTGGTCTCGCCGCCGTCGAGCACGCGGCGCACGTCGATCAGCATGAACGCCGAGAAGATGCCGATCGCGGCCACCGAGAAGGTGATCATCAGCGCGGGCATCTGCAGCCAGATGTTCGCGATGCCGGCGATCATCAGCATGATCACTCCGACGAACAGGAACTTGGCCAGTCCGCTGAGGTCGCGCTTGACCACCGTGGCCAGCGAGGCCATGACCGCGAAGATCAGCGCGGTGCCTCCGAAGGCCATCGAGATCAGCTGCACGCCGTTGGCCAGGCCGAGCACCAGGCTGAGCATCTGCGACAGCATCATTCCCATGAAGAACGTGAAGCCCAGCAGCAGGCCCACTCCGAGCCCGGAGTTCTTGTTGCGCTCGACGGCGAACATCAGGCCGAAGGCGCCCGCGAAGAACAGCAGCATGCCCATTCCGGGGTTGAGCATCATCCACTGCGCTAGCCCCGTGCGCAGGCCGGCCCAGGCTCCGGCGACCGTGGGCACCAGGGAGATCGCCAGCAGCGTGTAGGTGTTGCGCAGTACGCGATTGCGCTCGACGGCGTAGCTGCCCGAGGCGTAGGACGGGTATTGCGGTTGGAAGCGATCGTTCATGTGTGTTCTCCCGAAACGAGATGCCGTGTGCGCCACCGGGCGTCGACAGCCTGTCCAGCATACCAACATGCGGGCAGGCGCCCCGACCGGTTCGACCCTCCAGCAGCGACGAAGTTCCCCCGCGTGCGGCAGGGCAAGCGAGACGCAACCGGCGGTGGCCCCACGAGCTAGTCGCGCAGTGTAGGGCCTTTGCCTGAAGCGGGGCTGAAGGGCGCGCGCCGCGCCACCCCCGCTCCGCGCTTCGGTCTGCGGGTAAATACGGGTAATATAATGGGAAAGATTTGCGTGCGGCTTGCGCGCCGGCTCGGGAAGCCGGGGAACGCCTGGACAGGGTTCCCCCAGCCCGCGGGCGGCGGGCGGCCGGCGCCCAACCCAACACGCCGCCGCCCAGGCGCCTTCGCCCAACCGCCCCCGCCCCGACCCCCCGGCGCCGATGCCGCCGCGGTCGGCACGCGCGCACGGTCGGCGAGCAGGCACGCGGCGCGGCGCAAGAGCGGAGAGAACATCCATGCTGCCGTTGCAACCGAAGGCGATCCTGGCCCTTGCGGACGGGTCTGTCTTCGAAGGGGTGTCGATCGGCGCTGCCGGGGAAAGCCCAGGGGAGGTGGTGTTCAACACCGCCATCACCGGCTACCAGGAAATCCTGACCGACCCGAGCTACAGCCACCAGA
>JAKCDM010000037.1:22503-28870 GCA_021841865.1 Pseudomonadota bacterium | reverse complement strand
GGAATTCGTGGGGTGGCTGATGGGACTCGAACCCACGACAACAGGAATCACAATCCTGGACTCTACCAACTGAGCTACAGCCACCACCGGAAACCGCTCATTATAGGCATGTCCGCGCCCTGACCGGAAGGGGGGCGCGATCGATGCTCAGCCGGCCGTGTCGCTGCCAGGCTTGTACAGGATCTTCACCCCATACTGTTTCTTCAGTGCGTCGATGTAGGCCTGCACATAGGCTTCGCCCAGGATCTGGTTGAGCGTGCCTTCCTGGGCCCGCAATTCCTCGGCGCTCGGCTTGGCGTGGCTGACCGCGTCGACCGAGACCAGGTCGTAGCCCTGGCCCGGCAGGGCCACGCCGAGCAGGCGCGGGAGCTTGGCGGCGTTGGCGCGGAACACCGCGTTGACCACCGGCGGCGGCACCGGTGCGCTGTCGGCCTGCGCGAGCGACACCTGCTGGGTGGGGCCCCATGCCGGTTGCTGCTTGCCGGCGCGGGCTTGCGCGAGCGCCTGCTCGCCGGCCTTGATCGCCTGCTGCGCTGCCAGCTGCTGCACCAGCAGCGCGCGCGCGCGCTGCCTGGCCTGCTCGAAGCTCAGTGTCGCCGCGGGCTGGTAGCTGACGATGCGTCCGGAGGCCAGGGTCGACGGCGCGACCTGCACGGCGGGAATGTTGCGCCGGTCGCGCACGCTGAGCTTGCCGAACAGGGCCTGCAGGAACGCCGGGCTGGCCAGCGGGTTGAACTTGGGGTCGCCGCTCAGCGGCTCGGGCGTGACGTCGTTGGCGGTGTAGACCTGCAGGTGCAGCAGCTTGGCCACCTTGTCGAAGCTGCGGCTGTCCTCGTAGACCAGCGAGCTGAACTTGTCCGACTCAGCGCTGAACAGCTTGCTGGCCCCCTGCGTGCGCAGCGCGTCGTCGATCTGCGCCTTGGCCTGCGCCAGGGTCTTGTTCTCGGCCGGCCGGATCCCGGTCAGCTCGACGATGTGAAAGCCGAACTGCGAGCGTACCGGCCCTGCGATGTCCCCGACCTTGTGCATTGCGAACACGGCATCGGCCACCGGCTTGACCATGGCGTCCGGCGTGAACCAGCCGAGGTCCCCGCCGGACGGCGCGGTGCCAGGATCCTGCGAGTCCTTGCGCGCCAGTTCGGCGAAGCTGGCCGGGTTCTTGCGCAGCTCGGCGGCGATCTCGTCGGCCTTGGCCTTGGCCGCGGCAACCTGCTGCGGCGTGGCCTTCGCGGGCAGCGCGATCAGGATGTGGCTGGCGCGGCGTTGCGCGGCGGTGTTGAACTCGGCGCGGTGCGAGTCGTAGTAGGCCTGCTCCTGCGCGGGCGTGACCTGCACCTGGTTCGCGAGGTCACCGATGCCGAGCACCACGTACTGCACCGTGGCCTTCTCGGGAACCTGGAACTGCTCCGGATGGGCCTTGTAGTAGGCCTGCACCTGCGCATCGTCGGGATGCACGTCCTTGGTGAAATCAGCGGCGTCGAAACGCGCGACCCGCACGCTGCGCGTCTGCGTGCGCCAGTCGACCAGCTGGCGCGCGATGTCGCGGCTGCCGAGGGCGTTGTCGCCCATGCCTCCCAGGGCCTGCTGCTGCAGCAGTTGCGAGCGCACGCTGGCCTCGAACTGCGCGGTGGTCATGCCTTGCGCCTCGATCAGCTTGCGGTATGCCTGGACGTCGAAGTTGCCGTTCTTGTCGCGCAGCGACGCGATCTGCGGGATCTGCAGGATCGCCTGTTGCAGCGCGGTGTCGCTCACGCTCAGGTGCTGCTTGTTCACCGCCACCTGCAGCAGCACCTCGCGCACCAGCGAGTCGAGCGTGCGCATGCGCATCTGCGGCGTATCCAGCGAGCGCGCATCGGCGTTGGGCCCCAGCGCCTGCTCCAGGCGCGCCACCTGCTGGCGCTGCGCCTGGTCGAGCTGCTCACGACTGATGGGAATTCCGGCGACCTTGGCCGCCAGGTTGCTGTCGTCCGTGAAATGGTTGTAGCCCTGGATGCCGAACAGCACGAAGGACGGAAAGATCAGCAGGAACAGCACCACCTGCAGGAACTTGTTGTGCTTGCGGACGAACTCGAACATGGCAGCGAAGAGCCGGGCCGGGATGCGGCCGGCGGCGTTGGGCCTGGAAACAGGGGGCACGAAAAACAAAAACAAAAACAAAAGGCGAACCGAGGTTCGCCTTCGTGTGCCCCAGCGTGGGGCGCGGTTTGAACATCTGGTGGGTGCTGAGGGGTTCGAACCCCCGACCTACGCCTTGTAAGGGCGCCGCTCTACCAACTGAGCTAAGCACCCATTCGTGCTCCATCAAACCGCGCGATCCTGGCGCGACAGTTTAGTTCAGCGCGTCCTTGAGGCCCTTGCCGGCGCGGAACTTGGGCACCTTGGCGGCCTTGATCTTGATGGTCGCGCCGGTGCGGGGGTTGCGGCCGGTACGTGCCGGGCGCTTGGTCACGGCAAAGGTGCCGAAACCGATCAGGGTGACGCTGCCGCCTTTTTTCAAGGTGACCTTGACGCCCTCGATCATCGAGTCCAGGGCACGCGCGGCAGCGGCCTTGGAGATATCGCTTTTCTTGGCGATGTGTTCGATCAGTTCTGTTTTATTCACTCTGGCCCCCTGCTTGAGGATGGTGGGTTGAACGACGAATCGACAATGCGCTGCCGCGGTGCTCGCGCATGCCCGCGGAATCGCTGCCGTGATGCCTCCCGAAAACTGCGCACGCGCGCCGAACCGCCAACAACCATTGCGCCCGGCGTCGGATCGTCACGACCCGGCGATGCCGGATGGCCCTTCGGCAAGCGAGCCCGACATGCTATGCCGGGTATTCGCGCAGACCTTGGCTGCATCAGGTTCATCGCGCCGAGCGCCGCGGATTTCAAGGCTTGCAGCACCAGCCAACGCATTAGAGCGAGCGCGGCAGCGCGTGTCAATCAAGGGAACTGCGGGCATGCGCGCGGCGTGGCGGGAACGCCGCGCGCGGCCGGTCAGGACGCGCGAGCCACCTGCGCAGCGATGGCCTGCCCGAGATCGCGCGTGCTGGCATTGCCGCCCAGATCGGGCGTGCGCGGCGCCTGCGCGGCCGGGTCGAGCGCGGCCTCGATGGCGCCCACCACGGCGTCGTGGGCGTCGCGGTACCCGAGAAAGTCGAGCATCATCGCCGCGCTCCAGATCTGCCCGATCGGGTTGGCCAACCCCTTGCCGGCGATGTCGGGGGCCGAGCCATGCACAGGCTCGAACAACGACGGCGCGTTGCGCTGCGGGTTCAGGTTCGCCGACGGCGCGATTCCCAGGGTTCCGCACAACGCGGGGGCGAGATCGCTGAGGATGTCGCCGAACAGGTTGGAGCCGACGATCACGTCGAAGTCCTGCGGGCGCTGCACCAGGCGCGCGCACAGCGCGTCGATGTGGAACTGGTTCCAGCGCACGTCGGGGTGGCGCGCGCCGACCGCACGCACGCGCTCGTCCCAGAAGGGCATGGTGCGCGAGATGCCGTTGGACTTGGTGGCCGAGGTGAGCAGGCGGCGCGGGCGCCCGGCGGCCTGCTCGAATGCATGCTCGAGCACGCGGTCGACGCCGGTACGGGTCATGATGGTGTCCTGCACCACCATCTCGCGCTCGGTACCGGCGAACATGCGCCCGCCGCAGTCGGAATACTCCCCTTCCGTGTTCTCGCGAACAATCAGCAGGTCGATGTCCCCGGCCGTGCGGCCGGCCAGCGGCGAGCGCACGCCGGGCATCAGGCGCGCCGGGCGCAGGTTCACGTACTGGTCGAACACGCGCCGGAACTGCAGCAGCGAGCCCCACAGCGAGATGTGGTCGGGAACCTTCTCGGGCCAGCCGACGGCGCCGAAGAAGATGGCATCGAAGTCGCCCAGGGTCTGCTCCCAGTTGTCGGGCAGCATGCTGCCGTGACGCAGGTAGTAGTCGCACGAGGCGAAGTCGAACTCCTCGAGCTGCAGCGCGATTCCGAACCGGGAGGCCGCGGCCTGCAGCACGCGAACGCCTTCGGGCATGACCTCCAGGCCGATGCCGTCGCCGGCGATCACGGCAATGCGCCAGGCGCGCGACGGGGAACCGGGGGAACGAGGGGCTTCGGACGATGTGCTCATGGGGTAGTCAATCGGACCATTGGATGCCCGCCAACGCGAGCCGGAAGTAATACAGCATGGACCACAAGGTCAGCGCGGCGGCCACGTCGAGCAGCCAGCCGCCCCACCATGCAGCGGAAAACCAGCCGAACAGGCGCCCGTCGTACAGCAGCAACGGGATGGCCACCATCTGGGTCGCGGTCTTGACCTTGCCCAGCCAGTTGACGGCCACCGCGCGCGAGCGCCCGATTCGCGCCATCCATTCGCGCAGCGCCGAGATGGCGATCTCGCGGCCGATGATGATCAGCGCCACCAGCGAGCCGATGCGCCCGAGCTCGAGCAGCACCAGCAGCGCGGCCGAGACCATGAGCTTGTCGGCGACCGGGTCGAGGAACGCGCCGAAGGCCGAGACCTGGTTCCAGCGCCGCGCCAGGAAACCGTCGAACCAGTCGGTCAGGCCGGCCAGCACGAACAGCAGCGCTGCGGCGAGGTTGCGCGCGTGCGGGTCCATCCAGGACGGAGGCAGCGCGTACACGCCGACGACCAGGGGAATGGCCGCCATGCGCAGCCAGGTGAGCAAGGTCGGCACGTTCATGGTGCACAGCATTATTCCATCGCCGCGCGCCGGGGCCCATGCGGGCGGCCCCGGGGGCGCGACACAGGCGTCTCAATGCAGCGCTGCGTAGATCGACTGCGCGAGCTCGCGGGAGATGCCGTCGACGCTCATCAGGTCCTCGACGCTGGCCTGCTCCACGCCGCGAAGCCCCCCGAAACGCGCCAGCAGGCGCGAGCGCCGCTTGGGCCCGATCCCGGCGATGTCCTCCAGGCGCGAACCACCGGTGCGCGCCTTGGCGCGTCGAGCGCGCATGCCGGTGATGGCGAAGCGGTGCGCCTCGTCGCGGATCTGTGCCACCAGCAGCAGCGCCGGGCTGTCGGGCGGCAACGCGAGCTTGGGACGCTCGTCGGCGAACACCAGCTCCTCCAGCCCCACCTTGCGGCCTTCGCCCTTCTCGACGCCGACCAGGCGCGAGGTATCCAGGCCGAGCTCTTCGAACACCGAACGCGCCACGCCCACCTGACCGCGCCCGCCGTCGATCAGCACCACGTCGGGCAGACCCTCTCCGCTGTTCTGCGCCACGCGGCTGTAGCGCCGGGTCAGCACCTGGCGCATCGCGGCGTAGTCGTCGCCCGGGGTGATGCCCTCGATGGTGTAGCGCCGGTAGCGCGAGGGCTGCATCGCGTGGTGCTGGAACACCACGCACGAAGCCTGCGTGGCCTCGCCTGCGGTATGGCTGATGTCGAAGCATTCCACGCACAGCGCGTCGGGATCGTCGCCGGGCAGCCCCAGCGCCTGCACCAGCGCGTCGGTGCGCCGGTGCTGCGATCCCTCGTCGGCCAGCAGGCGCGCCAGCGCCAGGCGCGCGCCCTGCTCGGCCAGTTCCAGCCAGCGTCGGCGCGCGCCGCGCGCATGGGTGACCACGCGGCAGCGCTGGCCGCGGTGCTGCTCGAGCGCCTGCATGAGCTCGGCCGCGGGTTCGCGGGCCATGACCAGCACCGCAGGCAGCGCGAGGTCGAGGTAATGCTGCGCGATGAAGGCCTCCAGCACGGCCTGCTCCGGCTCCTGTCCCTCGGCCACCTCGTCGAGCCCGGCGAGCTGGCTGGGAAAGTAGGCACGGTCGCCGAGGTGTCGGCCGCCGCGCACCATGGCCAGGTTCACGCAGGCGCGCGCGCCCTGCAGCGCCACGGCGATGATGTCGGCGTCCTGGTCGGCGTCGACTTCCATGCTCTGCTGGTGCAGCACCCGCGACAACGCCCCGATCTGGTCGCGCAGCACCGCGGCCTCCTCGAAGCGCAGTTGCTCCGAAAGGTTGTGCATGCGCTGCTGCAACTCGCCGAGCACGACGTCGTGCTCGCCGCGCAGGAAGCGAGTTGCGGCATCCACGTCGGCGGCGTAGTCGGCGGGCGAGATCAGCCCCACGCAAGGCGCCGAGCAGCGCTGGATCTGGTGCAGCAGGCAGGGCCGGCTGCGGTTGGCGAACACCGTGTCCTCGCAGGTGCGCAGGCGAAACACCTTCTGCAGCACCGCGATGCTCTCCTTGACCGCCCAGGCGCTGGGGTAGGGCCCGAAATAGCGCTCGCGCCGATCCACCGCGCCGCGGAAGTACGACATGCGCGCGAACGCATGGCTGGTGCCGAGCTTGAGATAGGGGTAGGACTTGTCGTCGCGGAACAGGATGTTGAACCGCGGGTTCTGGGTCTTGATGAGGTTGTTCTCGAGCAGCAG
>JAKCDM010000037.1:0-22403 GCA_021841865.1 Pseudomonadota bacterium | reverse complement strand
GCATCGTCGATGCGCACCGCCGGCTGGCGCTCGGCCAGCCCCAGCGCGGTCAGCGTGCCGTACAGCAGCGGGCCGGCGCCGTCGCCCGTGAAAGGCCGGTTGCTGGCGTTGGCGCCGTGCATCCCCGGCGCCAGGCCGACCACCAGCATGCTCGCCGAGCGCGGCCCGAACGACGGGACCGGAAGGCACGCGTACCGGGGGTGGCGTTCGCGCACCTGATCGCGGAATTCGGCCAGGCGCGAACAGCGGCGACAATCGGGGTCGTACACCGGATCCCGGGTGCCCGGCGCATGCTGGGCGGGAACCGGCACCGGTCCGAGCCCCTGCCGTGGATGTTGTCGATGAGCCATCCTCTGAACTGTGATCTGTTTTGTCATGTCGTCGACAATTTCGGCGATGTCGGCGTGGCCTGGCGCCTGGCGCGCCAGCTGGCCCACGAGCACGGCTGTGTCGTGCGCCTGTTCGTCGACGATTTGAACACCTTCGCGGCCATCTGCCCGCAGATCCAGCCACGCATGGGGCAGCAGACGGTCGACTCGGTGAGCATTCTGCCGTGGTCCCGGCAGCAGCAGCTCGACCCCGGCGATGTCGTGGTGGAGATGTTCGGCTGCCACCTGCTGCCGGGTTTCATCGAACGCATCCAGCGCCTGGGAGCGCGGCGCGTGCGCTGGGTCAACCTGGAGCACCTCAGCGCCGAGTCCTGGGTGGAAGGCACGCACCGGCGGCCGTCGCCGCAGCCGGGCGGAATCGACAAGCTGTTCTTCTTCCCCGGCTTCACGCCGGCCACCGGAGGCCTGCTGCGCGAACGCGACCTGCTGGCACGGCGCGCGGCGTGGGAGCGCCTGCCCAGCGCTAGGCGCATCGCGCTGCGCTCGCTGGGCCTGCCGCCGCCGCCCGAGCATGCGCTGACGGTGCTGCTGTTCAGCTATGCCCGCGCGGGGCTGGCGCCGTGGCTGCAGTCCATGGCCGCGGCCAGCCGCCCGACCACGCTGTGGGTGTGCCCGGGGCCGATGCGCGCCGAGGTCGACACCTGGCTGCACATGCAGCTGGCCACCGGGCAGAGCACGGTGCGCGGCAGCCTGACCCTGTGCGCGCTTCCCTTCGTGCCGCAGGAGCGCTTCGACGAACTGCTGTGGGCCGCCGACGTGTGCATGGTGCGCGGCGAGGACTCCTTCGTGCGCGCGCAGTGGGCGGCGCGCCCGATGGTCTGGCACGCGTACCCGCAGCACGACCAGGCGCATCTGGAAAAGATCCAGGCCTTCCTCGGGCGCTACCTCGAAGGAGCCGACGAGGCGCTGCGCGAAACCGTCACCACGATGTGGGATGCGTGGAACGACAACTCGGAGCTGGTGCCCGCGTGGCAGGGCTTCGTTTCACAGCTGCCGCAGATTCGCAAACATGCGCAAGCCTGGTGCGAACATCTGGCGGCGCTACCCGACCTGGCTAGCCAATTGCTGGACACCTTGGAGGTCGAGCCGGGCGACGGCGAGATCACGACCCTGCCCATGACCGACGCGAACCGGTTAAAATAATTGATTGACTTTTTCCAGCACTTTTTCAAAGTCTATGAAACTCGCTCAAGAAATCCGCGCCGGCAATGTGATCATGGTCGGCAAGGATCCGATGGTCGTGCAGAAGACCGAGTACAGCCGCGGCGGGCGCAATGCCGCCACGGTGAAGATGAAACTCAAGAACCTGCTGACCAGCGGGGGCACGGAGCTCGTGTACAAGGCCGACGACAAGCTCGACCCCATCGTGCTCGACCGCAGGGAGTGCACCTACTCCTACTTCGCCGACCCCATGTACGTGTTCATGGACACCGAGTACAACCAGTACGAGGTCGAGAAGGACAACCTGGGTGATGCGCTGCTGTACCTCGAGGACGGCATGCCGGTGGAAGTCGTGTTCTACGACGGCAAGGCCATCTCGGTGGAAATGCCCACCACGGTGGTGCGCGAGGTCATCTACACCGAGCCCGCCGTCAAGGGCGACACCTCGGGCAAGGTGCTCAAGCCGGCGAAGATCTCCACCGGCGCCGAAATCCCGGTGCCCATCTTCGTCGCCATCGGCGACAAGATCGAGATCGACACCCGCACCGGCGAGTACAAGGGCCGCGTCTGAGCCCCGACGGCACCGGCCGCGTGGCCGGTGCCGTTCAGAATCCCGTCGGCGGACGCACGCGACGCGAGCCGCCCGCCCGACGGTTGGCTCGCACCTGCGGCTCGGTGATGCTGCCGAGTTCGTCGGCGCGCTGCGTGAGGGTGTTCAGCGCGCGGTCGAGCGCGAGGATCAACTCGTCGTCGATCGCCTCGAGCAGGCGCGTGTTCAGCCGCGCCACATGCGGGAACACTTCGTCGAACAGGGCCTGCCCGGCAGGCGTCAGCGAAACCGTGGCGCGTCGCGCATCCTTCGCGATGACCGCGCGCCGCGCCAGGTCCTTGGCCACCAGCGAAGCGATCGCGCGCGACGTGCGCGGCCGGTCGAGGTGCGCCTGCTCGGCCAGCGCCGAAGGCGACGACGGCCCGACCGCGGCGAGCAATGCGAGCAGGCGCCACTCGCGACGTGAAATCCCCCACTTGCCTTCCATCAGGCGAGTCACCGGCGACGTGCTGGCCGCGTACAGACGGAACAGACGGTAGTTCAGCAGGTCTTCGAGGCTGCGGGGATGCCGCAGGCGGCAGACTTCGGGTTGCGTCACGGGGGGTTCCAGGTGATACGGCGCTTGCGAATATGCATATTTCAGCACGGCCACGGCGCCGAAGCGCGGCCACGGTGTCCCCAGGTACGGGTCAAGATTGATTCAAACAACCGCGCCCGCCTCCCTAGAATCGGCTGCAAACGCGCTTTGTAGCGGCATTGCGCGATTCATGACACAGGAGACGCCCGATGAACCCGCCCATCACGCTGCGCAAATTCGCCACCCTGTCGCTGCTGAGCCTGGCCGCCTTGTGCGGCGGCGCACGCGCGGCACAGCCGATCGTGGCCGGCACGATCACCAACAGCCCGCCGATGGTCGCCTATGCCGACGACGGCAAGACCCTGCAGGGAGTCATTGTCGACCTGGCGCAGGCCATGAACCGGCACCTGGCGGCACCCATCGAGTTCAAGCCGGAAGCCTTTCCGAACCTGTTCCCGGCGATGCAGTCGCATCAGATCGACGTCGCCTTCACGATGATGAACGACACCCCGGCGCGCGAGAAGCTGGTGGACTTCGTCGACTTCTTCAACCTCGGCACCAAGCTGCTGGTGCGCCACGGCAATCCGCAGCATGTCACCGGAATGCACAGCCTGTGCGGCAAGGCCGTGTCCACGGTGCAGGGCTCGATCCAGATCGAGCTCGTGGCGCAGACCAACGAATGGTGCACCGCACGGCGCAAGGCCCCGCTGACCAACATGCAGTTCTCGCAGCCCTCCGACGCGCGCATGCAGGTGCAGACCGGGCGCGTGACGGCCTTCCTGGGCAACTCGCCGGTGATGGTCTACATCGCCAAGACCGCCGGCGGCGGCAAGGTGTTCGGCGTCGCCGGACCGGAATACCAGCAGGTTCCGCTGGGTATCGCGGTACCCAAGGACCGCCCGGAACTTCGCGCCGAACTGCAAAAGGCGCTGCAGGCGGTGATCGACGACGGCAGCTATTCGAAGATCCTGGCCAGGTACGGAGTGCAGGGCGGCGCCGTCAAGGCGGCGACGATCAACGCCGGCGCCCAGGCCAGGGGCTGATCGCCCGAGCAGGCGGCGCGGCCCGGTCCGCCCGCCCCACGTACCCGGCCATGGAAACCATCGACGTTGCCCGCATGCCCGTGGTGCCGCTGCGGCGCCCGGGCCTGTGGATCGCGTCGGCCGCGGCCGGCGTGCTGTTCGCGCTGCTGGCCGTGTCGATCTGGCGCAACCCGAACATCGACCACGCCACGATCCTGCGCTACCAGTTCGCACCGGCCATCCTGGCCGGGCTGCGCACCACGCTGCTGCTGGCGCTGGCCGCCGAAGTCATCGGCGTCGTGCTGGGCACGCTGCTGGCGGTGGCGCTGATGTCCCCCAGCCGCATCCTGCGCCTGGGCAGCCGCCTGTACGTCTGGCTGCTGCGCGGCACGCCTCTGCTGGTGCAGATCATCGTCTGGGGCAACCTCGCGCTGCTGTTCCCGCACCTCGGGCCGTTCTCGACGAATGCCGTGCTGACTCCTTTCGTGGCCTCGGTCGTCGCGCTGGGGCTCAACGAGGCCGCGTACATGGCGGAGGTGGTGCGCGGCGGGCTGCTGGCAGTCGACCACGGTCAGTACGAAGCCTCGGTGGCGCTGGGCATGCGCCGCAGCCTGGCGCTGCGCCGGGTGATCCTGCCGCAGGCCCTGCGGGTGATCGTCCCGCCGGCCGGCAACCTGTTCATCTCGCTGCTCAAGGCCACGTCGCTGGTGTCGGTGATCTCCGGCGGCGACCTGCTGACCGCGGCCGAGAACATCTCGTCGGCCAACCTGCACACCATCGAGCTGCTGCTGGTGGCCACCTTCTGGTACCTCGTGGTCACCAGCGTGGCCAGCGCCGCGCAGCACCTGATCGAGCGCCGCCTGGGCCGCGCGCACCGGAGCGCACATGAGCACGCATGAGCCGGGCGGCGCCGCGCAGGCGCACGCTCCGATGGTGCAGATCCGCGGGGTGCACAAGCGTTTCGGGCGCCTGGAAGTGCTCAAGGGCATCGACCTGGAGGTGGCCGGCGGCGAGGTGCTGAGCCTGATCGGGCCGTCGGGCTCGGGCAAGAGCACCCTGCTGCGCTGCATCAACCGACTCGAGACCATCCAGGCCGGCGCGATCCGCGTCGACGGCGAGCTCATCGGCTGCCGCGCCCACGGCGGGCGCCTGTACGAACTCCCCGAGCGCGAGGTCTGCCGCCAGCGCGCCGACATCGGCATGGTGTTCCAGCGCTTCAACCTGTTTCCCCACATGAACGTGCTGGAAAACATCGTCGAGGCGCCGATCCGCGTGCGCCGCGTGCCGGCCGCGCGCGCGCGCGAGCAGGCCTTGCGGCTGCTCGAGCGCGTCGGCCTGGACGCCCGCGCCGGCGCCTACCCGGCGCAGCTTTCGGGGGGACAGCAACAGCGCGTGGCCATCGCCAGGGCGCTGGCCATGCGGCCCAAGGTGATGCTGTTCGACGAACCGACGTCGGCACTCGACCCCGAACTGGTCGACGAGGTGCTCGCGGTCATGCGCACGCTGGCCGCGGAAGGCATGACCATGATCGTGGTCACGCACGAGATCGGTTTCGCACGCGACGTCGGTCACCGCGTGGCGTTCATGGACGGTGGCGTGGTCGTCGAGCAGGGCCCCGCGCGCGAGGTCCTGGTGCGCCCACGACACGAGCGCACGCGCTCCTTCCTGGCGAGGGTGCTTGGCGACGGCGCGACTTGATGCCGCACGGCGACGCCCCCGCCCTGTGCCCTCACCCTTTGCTGATCCACGCACACACGGAGATCGAGTTTGGTTCGCAACGTCCTGTTCATCATGGCCGACCAGCTGCGCCGGGACCACCTGGCCTGCTACGGGCATCCCTACATGCGCACGCCCAACATCGACGCGCTGGCGCGGCGCGGCGTGCGCTTCGAACAGGCCTACGTGAACTCGGGCGTATGCGGCCCGTCGCGCATGAGCTACTACACCGGGCGCTACCCGGCCAGCCACGGCGCGACCTGGAACCGCGTGCCGCTGTCGGTCGGCGAGATCACGCTGGGCGAATACCTGCGCGATGCCGGGCGCGAACTGGCGCTGGCCGGCAAGACCCACGTCATGCCGGACCGCGACGGCATGGCTCGCCTGCACCTGGACGGACACGCCGAACTCGGGCACCTGCTCGAACGCGGGTGCTTCGTCGAACTCGATCGCTACGACGGACACCACACTCCCGGCAGCGAATCGGGCTACCCGGCGTTCCTGCGCGCGCACGGCTACCAGAGCGCCGACCCCTGGAGCGACTTCGTGATCTCCGGCGTGGACTCGCAGGGGCGCGTGTGCTCGGGCTGGCACATGCGCAACGTGCACCTGCCGTCGCGCGTGCGCGAGGAGCACTCGGAAACCGCCTACATGACCGACCAGGCCATGCGCTTCATCAGCGGCATGGCCGAGCGCCCGTGGGTGCTGCACCTGAGCTACGTCAAGCCGCACTGGCCGTACATGGCACCGGCCCCCTACCACGCCGCCTACACCGCCGGGCAGTGCCTGCCGGTGCTTCGAAGCCGCGGCGAACTGCGCGACGCGCATCCGGTGCTGCGCGCCTATCGCGACAGCGAGGAAAGCCGCAGTTTCTCGATGGACGAGTGCGTGCGCGTGGTGCGCCCGGCCTACCAGGGGCTGATCGAGCAGCTCGACACCCATCTCGGACGCCTGTTCGAGCACATGGACCGGCTCGGCGTGCTGCGAGAGACCCTGGTGATCCTGTGCTCGGACCACGGCGACTTCCTCGGCGACCACTGGCTGGGCGAGAAGGAGCTGTTCTACGACATGATCCAGCGCGTGCCGCTGATCGTCGTCGACCCCTCGGCGGCGGCCGACGTCAGCCGCGGGCGCGTGGATTCGCGCATGGTCGAGAGCGTGGACATCGTGCCCACCATCCTGCAGGCGCTGGACCTGCCGGTGCCGCAGCATCGCATCGAAGGCCATGCGCTGCAGCCCCTGCTGCACGACGACGGGCAGCAGCCGCCAGCGTGGCGCGACATGGTGTTCTCGGAGCTGGACTACAGCTTCAAGCAGGCACGCAGGCTGCTGGGCCAGAACATCCACAACGCCTACGCGTACTCCTGCCGCGACGCGCGCTGGCGCTTTGTCTACTGGCTGGACCAGCCCGAGCAGCTGTACGACCTGCAAGCCGATCCGCACGAAATGAACGACCTCGGCCGAGACCCGTCCACCGAAGGGGTCCGTCAGCAACTGCGCACGCGCCTGTTCGATTGGCTGGCGCGGCGCAAGCGCCGCACGACCATCAGCGACGACATGGTCGAGAGGGGCACCGCCGCGCACAAGCGCGCCGGCGTATTCTTCGGCCAGTGGTAGGCGAGCCGCGCCGCGGCATGCCCCCCGAGAGGCAACAGACGTCCGTGAGCATCCAGGCCCTGATCATCGGCATGCATCTGGCGCGCAGCGTGCGCGGCCTGCCCGGCGCGCCGCCGCGCGCGGCGTAGTCGCGCCCGCGCTTTGCCCGGGCGGCGCGTCGCGGCAGCCGCCGCGGCATTTCCGATCCTACGCAGGAGCCTGCCATGCCTGACCTTTTCGAGAACCCCATGGGGCTGTGTGGATTCGAGTTCGTCGAATTCGCCTCCCCCACCCCCGACGTGCTCGAGCCGCTGTTCGCCAAGCTCGGCTTTTCCCTGGTGGCGCGCCATCGCAGCAAGGATGTCGAGCTGTGGCGCCAGGGCGACATCAATTTCATCATCAACCGCGAGCCGCGCAGCCTGGCTGCGTATTTCGCCGCGGAACACGGCCCCAGCGCATGCGGCCTGGCGTTCCGCGTGCGCGATGCGCACAAGGCCTATGCGCGCGCTCTCGAGCTGGGCGCGCAGCCGCTCGACATTCCCACGGGACCGATGGAACTGCGCCTGCCGGCGATCAAGGGCATCGGCGGAGCTCCGCTGTACCTGATCGACCGCTTCGAAGAGGGCCGCAGCATCTACGACATCGATTTCGAGTGGGTCGACGGCGTGGAGCGCCACCCGCGCGGCCACGGCCTGAAGTTCATCGACCACCTCACGCACAACGTGTATCGGGGACGAATGGGTTTCTGGGCCGGGTTCTACGAGAAGATCTTCAACTTCCGGGAAATCCGCTACTTCGACATCAAGGGCGAGTACACCGGGCTGACCAGCCGGGCCATGTCGGCGCCCGACGGGCGCATCCGCATCCCGTTGAACGAGGAAGCTGCGGGAGGCAGCGGCCAGATCGAGGAGTTCCTGATGCAGTTCAACGGCGAGGGCATCCAGCATGTGGCGCTGCTCACCGACGACCTGATCGCCACCGTCGACGCGCTGCGCGCGTCGGGCGTCGAGTTGATGAGCGCGCCCAACGACATCTACTACGAGATGCTCGCCGAGCGCCTGCCGGGCCATGGCGAACCGGTGGACGAACTGCGCGCGCGCGGCATCCTGCTCGACGGCTCGACCGGCGGCGGGGACAAGCGACTGCTGCTGCAGATCTTCTCGCGTACCGTGCTCGGCCCGGTGTTCTTCGAGTTCATCCAGCGCAAGGCCGACGAGGGCTTCGGCGAAGGCAACTTCAAGGCGCTGTTCGAATCCATCGAACGCGACCAGGTCCGCCGCGGCGTGATCCAGGGGGCCGACGCGGGCTGAGCCTGCCGGCACCGTCGGGGATCCGCGACGCGAACGCGGATCCCCGTGCGCGCGTCACGCTAACTGTTGGTGTTGGCGCCCCCGGTCAGCACGTAGGCCCAGATCTCGCTGATCTGTTGCCGGTTCAGGGTGCCCTTCCACGACGGCATGCCGCCCTTGCCGTTGAGCACCGAGCGGAAGAACCGCTTCGGGTCGTCGTGCGGGAACTGCCGCAGGTCGAAGGACACGGTGCCCGGGTTGACCATGTTGAAGCCGTGGCAGTGCGAGCAGTTCTCGGTGTAGAGCTGCCGCCCCGCCGCGACCATGGCGGCATGCGACATGGGTGGGGAGGCGGCTTGAGCCGCGGGCTGTGCGCCCGCCACCGGGGCCAGCGCGTACGCCAGCCCCAGCAACACGGCGGGCGCCCAGCTCCCCGGGGACATGGCCGCGCGCTTCATCGCTGCACCGCGAATGTCCACACCGCGCCGCCGGCCGGCACGTTGGCCAGGCGATCGTCGCCCGAGAACAACGGGTAGACCCCGCCGATTCCCGACAAGGCCGTGACGTACTGCTTGCCATCGTGGGTCCAGGTGATCGGCTGGCTCATCGACGCCGACCCGGTGCGGTAGCTCCACAGCACCTTGCCGCTGCGCGCGTCGAGGGCCTGGAACTCGCCGGTCATCGTGCCGCTGAACACCAGTCCGCCGCCGGTGGTCAGCACGCCGGAGTAGCTGGGAATGTCACGCGGGACCTTCCACCGCACCTTGCCGTCGACCGGATCGATGGCCTCCAGGTAGCCGCGCGGCCCCTTCGGATAGGTGAAGCCGGTGAAGTCGATTCCCAGGTAGAACTGCTCGGGCTTGTAGTCGGGCTTTTGCACCTGGTAGGGCATGCCGGCGTTGATCACGTTGGCATACACCAGCCCGGTGCCCGGGTCGAAGGACATCGGCGGCCAGTTCTTGGCACCCAGCGCACCGGGCCAGACCTCGACTTTCTTCCCGGCTCGCGCATCGGCCATGACATCGGTCTCGATGGGGCGCCCGGTCTTCAGGTCGATGCCGCTGGCCCAGGTCACCTTGGGCACGAACTTGTGCGCCGCCAGCAGCTTGCCGTCGGTGCGGTCGATCACGTACAGGAAGCCGTTGCGGTTGGCCTGCATGATGACCTTGTGCATCTTGCCGTCGACCTTCAGGTCCGCCTGCACCAGCTCGTTGACCCCGTCATAGTCGAACATGTCGTTCGGCGTGAACTGGTAGTACCACACGATCTTGCCGGTCTCGGGCCGGATCGCCAGCACCGACGCTGTGTACAGGTTGTCGCCCTTGCGCACCGTCGGGTTCCACGGGCCGGCATTGCCGGTTCCCCAGTACACGAGGTCGAGCTTGGGGTCGTAGCTGCCGGTGACCCAGGTCGAGCCGCCGCCCTTGAGGTAGGTGTCGCCGGTCCAGGTGTCGCCGCCGGGCTCTCCCGGGGCGGCGGTGGTGTAGCGGGTCCACAGCACCTTGCCCGTCTTCGGATCCAGGCCCTTGAGGAACCCGCGTGTGCCGTACTCGGCACCCGACATGCCTGTGATCAGCACGCCATGCGCCATCAGCGGGGCTCCCGTGACCGAGTAGCCCTGCTTGTAGTCGGCGAGCTTGGTCTCCCACAGCTGCTTGCCGGTCTTGGCGTCGAGCGCCTGGATCTGTGCATCCAGCGTGCCGCGGTAGACCATGCCGTCATAGATGGCCACGCCGCGGTTGACCTCGCCGCAACACACCACCCGGGGCACGTCGGAGGCGAACTGCAGGGTGTTCTTCCACAACTGCCTTCCACTGAGCGCGTCGATCGCGACGGTGGCGTTGTGGGTGGTGACGTAGAGAACCCCGTCGTACAAGACCGGCATGGCCTCCTCGCCCATGTCGTCGCCCAGGCTCTGGGTCCACACGGGAACCAGGTGGCGCACATTGCCGGTGTTGATCTGCGACAGCGGGCTGTAGCTCTGGTCGGCATAGCCCATGCCATGCACAAGAACATTGCCCGGCGTATTCCCGTCGGCCAGCAGGTCGCTCATGGTCTGTGCGGACGCCGCTGCTGCCGCGCCCAGCGCCGCAGCGGCGGCGACGGTCCAAAGCATTGCCTTCATGGAGTCTCCTGGATTCTTGGTTGGATTCGGTCTCACCGTGGATCGCGAGACGAGGCTTGATCTGCAAGCCCCATGCCAGCCAGGCGACGGGGCCGCAAGAGCTCCGATGTTGCGGGTTAGCCCTGAGCTCGGGGGCCGGGATTCCAACTATCTTGGTGCCGCCAACGATCTCATGCGACAGCGTCTCATCTCAATCTGAGACAAGGACCCCGGATCGAGACGCCCAGAGCCATGCGCCACGCGACCGTCATGTCATCGATTTCGCCCGCCCCGGGAAACTATCAACCGGAGCGCATCTGGAATGCGCGCCGCACCTATTTCGAGCAGGGCGTGGCCCCCGCCCATCTCGTCGACACGCCGCTGCTGCGATCCTGGGAGCGCTGTCGCCAGTCCGGGCGCTTCGCCGACGAGGCGGTGGCTTTCGACCCGGTGGAGCGCGCCGAACTGCGCCGGCTGCTGCAGGCCGAGCATGCGCTGCTGCACTCGGTCCAGCCGGCGATGGACTCGCTGGCGCGCGCCCTGGCGCCGGCCGGCTACGCGATCATGCTCACCAATTCGGCCGGCCGGGTGGTCGCGGTGGGTGGCGAGATGGCGCGCCTGAGCGCTGCCACGCAGCAGGCCTTCCGCGCCGGCGTCGACGTGTCCGAGCGCATGGTCGGCACCAGCGCCATGGCGCTGGCGCTGGCCGAACGCAGTGCGCAGAGGGTACGTGGCGGTGAGCATTACTTCGAGCTCAACCAGATCTTCCACTGCTACGCGACCCCCGTGTTCGACCTGCGCGGCCAACTGCTGGGCAGCCTGGACGTCACGCGAGACGTGCCCGAACTGGCCCAATGCGCGATCGCCCTCACGCGGCATTGCGCGGCCGAGATCGAGTGGAACATGCTGCGCGCGCTGCCTGCGTTCCTCAAGGTCCAGCTCGACGGAGCGCCCGATGCCTGGATGGCCTTCGACGGCGACGGCCGGGTGCTCGGCGCCAGCTCCGGCGCGCGCTACCTGCTCGGGCTTGCCGAGTTGCCGGCCGAACTGGGTTTCGGCGATGTCTGCGAAGGACGCTTCGCGCATTGGGTCTCGAGTCTGCGCAGCGGGCCTCGTGGACAGGCCTGCCTGCGCCTGCGCGACGGCGTGGAGCTGCATACCCGGGCGCTAGCGCACACGCCGCGCCTGCTACCCACCGCGGAGCCCACCGCCGATCCCGCAGCGACTGCGCGGCACGTCGCGTCCGCCGAGCTGCCGCGGGATCCCCGCCTGCTCGAGGATTTCACGCGCGCGCTGAGGGCCTTCGAAGCCGGCGTGCCGGTGCTGCTGCGTGGCGAGACAGGCGTCGGCAAGGAGGTCGCCGCGCGCACCCTGCATCGCCTGAGCAGGCGTTGCGACGCTGCGTGGATGGCCATCAATTGCGGCGCCATGGCCCCCGAACTGGTGGCCGCCGAGCTGTTCGGGCACGCCGAAGGCGCATTCACCGGGTCGGTACGCGGTGGACGCGCCGGGGTGTTCGAGGCCGCGCATGGCGGCACGGTGTTCCTGGACGAGGTCGGGGACATGCCTGCGCACCTGCAGGTCGCGCTGCTGCGCGTGCTCGACACCTCCGAGGTGCTGCGCGTGGGCTCCACGCGACCGGTGCGGGTCGACGTGTCGGTGATCTGCGCGACCCACCGCGACCTGCCCGCCATGGTGCGCGACGGGCGCTTCCGGGAGGACCTGTACTTCCGGCTCGCCGGCTACACGCTGGCCTTGCCGGCGTTGCGCGAACGCGAGGATTTCGACCACGTGCTCGACCAGGTGCTTCTCGAGCTGGGGGCTGCCGCGCACTGCGTCGGCGACGCCTTGCGCCACGCGCTGCGCGAACACGCCTGGCCGGGCAACGTGCGCGAGCTGCGCCATGTGCTGCGCGTCGCACTGGCCCTGGCCCCCGACCCACGGCAACTGCGCGCCGAAGACCTGCGCCAGGCGGGCCTTGGCGCCGTCGGCACGTCGCCCGCGCAGCGCGCCACGCGAGAACTGCCGCTGGCACTGCGCGAGCAGCAGGCCCGCGCCATCGACGAGGCCTTGATGCGATGCAACGGCGATGTCACGCGCGCCGCCGCGCTGCTGGGAATCTCCCGCGCCACGCTGTACCGCCGCCTCAAGGACCGCCGGGGCTGAGCCGCACCACACAGCGCGCGGTCGACTCCTAGCCTGGGCGGCAGAGGGTGAGCCTGCTGCAATTCGCCAGGAACGGTCCATTCCGACGTCGATTCGTCGCCCATAGCGCGCACTATGGGCTCCTCACCGCCGCCGAACTGTCCTCGCCCCTGGCGAATTTCGCGACGGCTCCCTCTGCCGCCCACGCTCCTAGCCGCGCCCCGCGCCGCACTTCCAGCACTGCGCGAACTGCGGGCCGTGGTGCTCGCCGCATTCGCGGCAATTCCACCCAGGCCCGCGCAGCGGGCGGCGCAGTTCCAGCAGCAGCGCCCGCGCGCGCTCCAGGTCGGCATCGTCGAGCACCCAGACGGTCGGCTCGGCCTCGCTGGGAGGAATCTCCCCGGCGATGCTCGACAGATAGCGGGAGAACACTCTCGCCTCGATGCCCGCCGCGCTCAGCGCATCCGCCCACAGCGTGGCCAGGACCAGGTTGGGGGCGGAATCCACGCGGCGCATGACCCGAGCATAGCGCGCGATAGGGCACGACGAGCGGGAGCGTCGGGCCGTGTTTCCACGCGGGTCAGCGCAGCGCCACGCGCCTGTTGCGCACGCGCAGTCGCCACGTGACGTACAGGGCTCCCAGCCACAGCGGAATCGCCATCACGGACAGCCGGGTTTCCTCGGCCACCCACAGCGCGCCGACGAGCAGGCCGAGAAAGGCCAGGCACAGATAGTTGCTCCACGGGCTGAATAGCGCCGGGAAGGCCGAACGGAGCCCCGCTTGACGAGTGCGCGCGCGGAACTTCAGGTGGGTCATGACGATGGAGACCCAGATCAGCACCAGCGCGGCCGTGACCATCGCGATGAGCAGTTCGATGACGCGATGCGGAGCGACGTAGTTGAGCACCACGGCCACTCCGGTCAGCGCGGTGGATAGGGCGATGGCTCGAACGGGAACTCCGCGGCGGTCGAGGTGTCCGAGCCATGCCGGCGCAACGCCCTGCCTGGCCATGCCGAACATCATGCGGCTGCTGGCGAAGGTCAGGCCGTTGTACACCGACAGCACGGCGCTGAGGATCACCAGGTTCAGGGCATTGGCTGCGAAGTGGCTGCCCAGCTCGGAAAAGATCAACGTGAAGGGGCTGGCGCTGTAGGTGCCGCCACCGAGCAGCAGGTGGTCGACCAGGCGATTCCAGGGAAACAGCATCAGCAGCACCAGGCTGGAGCCGACATAGAAGAGCAGGACACGATAAACGATCTGGTTGATCGCCTTCGGGATGACCCTTGCCGGATCGTCGGTCTCGGCCGCCGCGTAACCCATGATCTCGATGCCGCCGAAGGACAGGGCCACCAGTGCCGTGGACATCAGCAGGCCGCGAAGCCCCGACGGGAAGAAGCCTCCGTAGGCCCACAGGTTGGACGGCCCGATGTCGGGCTGGCCGTAGCGGCTGACCACCAGGTAGAGGCCGAAGCCGATCATCGACAGCACAGCGACGATCTTGAGCAGCGCGAACCAGAACTCGGTTTCGCCGAACAGGCGCACACTGGCCAGGTTCAGCGCGCTCACGGCCAGCAGACAGGCAGCCGCGGTCTCCCACTGCGGGATCCACGGCCACCAGAACTGCACGAACTTGCCGGCGGCACTGATTTCGAGCATGTTGCACAGCACGTACTGCGCCACGGTATTCCATCCTGCAAAATAACCTGCGAACGGCCCCCAGTACCTGGTTGCGAAATAACTGAATGAACTGGCTGCGGGCGTTTCCACGAGCATCTCGCCCAGAAATCGCATGATCAGGAAGATCATCATGCCCACGAGCGCGTAGGCCAGCAGCATCGACGGCCCGGTTTGCCTGATCACGCCGGCCGAGCCGAGGAACAATCCGGTGCCGATGGTGCCTCCCAGTGCCAGGAACTGGATGTGGCGATTCCTCAGGCCCGGCGCGAGCCGGTTTGTCTCCATACTGTGCATGACATCTCCGAAGGGTAGAAACCGTAAAGGTTGGAGTTGACACTTCTTCTTATCCTGACCATTATTTTGAAAAACATACGCGCCGTCCGGAGGCAGCAAAATTCCCGGGAAAACCGATATATCGGTAATGTTTTAACTTCCGGCGGGGTTGTTTCGCCCGGCCCATCGATCTTCCACGTGTGGTATGCGCGCGACAGGCGGGCCAGGGATCTGCTACAATGAGTCGAGTAAGGGCGCGGAATTTCGCGCCGCTGTCACAGCGGCGCTTCGGCGAGCCCGGGCGGCAGGCGCATGGCAATCCATGCCCGCAATGCCCGGCCTGGCTTGTCGAGCGCCCGACCGAGCGCCATGCCCCTGCGCGCTCCTCGGCTCACGCCTTACGCCACGGGTCAGGGGCCACCCGGGCTGATGCCAGGGTGCAGCCCGAGACCGCATCCGGCGATCTCGCATCGTGTCATCCGGGCTGTCGCGCGCTGGCGCGACGGCCGTTCACCAAGGATTTCTCATTCGTTCCGCTGTTCAAGTCGGCAAGTACCGAATCTCTCCCATCGTCCGTCGTCACCACGGCGACGGCTACCAGGCTTCCGTGTCGATCCGAAGTGGTCGCGGAAGCATGACGCACGACCGCGTGCTGCGTTTCGTGCCCGTTTTCGGAACCCGCGACCAGGCGAGCCGCTTCGCCACCGAGCAGGCCCTGGCCTGGATCGGAGATGCATCGCGCGCGGGTGCCGCCGCCTCCGCCCCATTGTCCCCTTCGCCCCAAGGAGTCCCATGTCCAAGGAAGAACTGATCGAAATGCGCGGCGTGGTCAACGAAGTCCTGCCGGATTCGCGTTACCGCGTCACCCTGGAAAACGGCCACGAACTCGTGGCCTACAGCGCCGGCAAGATGCGCAAGCACCACATCCGCATCCTCGCGGGCGACAACGTGTCGCTGGAACTGTCGCCCTACGACCTGACCAAGGGCCGCATCACGTTCCGCCACCTCGAGCGCCGGGGACCCGCGCCGACCAGTCGCCCCGGCCGCGGCTGAGCCGCGGGGGGCGCCCGCCCCGAGCCGCGCCCCTTGCGGCAGCGGCGTACCGGCGCCGTTATGCCCATAGGCATCTAAGCCTATGAGAACACTGTCGTTTGGATCGGGCATGGCGGCCTCTACGATGCCCAGACGTTTCAGCCCGCCCGACTCTCCAAGCGACCATGGACCCGCACCTGCACCCCGCCATCCCCGAAGCCGCCAGCCAGCATGAGCCACCGATCGAAACCGATGCCGTGATCGTCGGCGCCGGCCCGGTGGGCCTGTTCCAGGTGTTCGAGCTGGGACTGCTGGACATCCGCGCGCACGTCGTGGACAGCCTTGCCCACCCTGGCGGGCAATGCATCGAGCTCTACCCGGACAAGCCGATCTACGACATTCCGGCCTTGCCGGTGTGCACCGGCAAGGAGCTCACCGACAATCTGCTCAAGCAGATCGAGCCCTTCCAGCCCACCTTCCACCTCGGCCAGGACGTGGTCGAGGTGCAGCGCCAGGCGGATGCACGCCTGCTGGTGCGCACGTCCCGGGGCACCGTGTTCCTGACCAGGACCCTGTTCATCGCCGCCGGCGTCGGCAGCTTCCAGCCGCGCACGCTGAAGGCCGAGGGCATCGAGTCCTTCGAGGGCTCCCAGGTGTTCTATCGGGTCAAGGACCCGAACCTGTTCAAGGGACGCAACCTGGTCGTGGTCGGCGGCGGCGACTCGGCGCTCGACTGGGCGCTGCATTTCGCCACCAGTGGCGAACACCGGGCCGAGAGCGTCACGCTGCTGCATCGGCGAGACGGTTTCCGTGCGGCACCGGCTTCGGTGGCCCGGATGCACGCGCTGTGCGAACAGTACGAAATGCAATTCCTGGTCGGCCAGATCAGCGGCTGCGAAAGCCGCGACGGCCGCCTGACCGAGGTCAAGGTGGTCGGCGCCGACGGAGTGACCCGGCGCCTGCCGCTGGACATGCTGCTGGTGTTCTTCGGGCTCAGCCCCAAGCTGGGGCCCATCGCCGAATGGGGCCTGGCGCTTGAGCGCAAACAGCTGGTGGTGGACACCGAGAAGTTCCAGACCAGCGAGCCGGGGATCTTCGCGGTGGGGGACATCAACACCTACCCGGGCAAGAAGAAGCTGATTCTTTCGGGCTTCCATGAAGCCGCGCTGGCGGCCTTCGGCGCGGCCGATTACCTGTTCCCGCAGAAAAAGGTGCACCTGCAATACACCACCACCAGCCCCAAGCTGCACAAGGTGCTTGGCGTGGAAACCCCGGTGTTCGACTGATCAGGGCCGGCAGTCGCCCGAAGGCGTGACCGAGCCGGCCCCGCTGACCAGCGTGGCCAGTCGCCCCTTCGGGACGCCCTGCATCAGCGAGGGGTGGGACGCGCCCTTCTCGCAGACCAGCAGGGTCGGCGTGGCGACGTTGCCCAGATCCTGCAGCAGCGCCAGGTTGGCGCGCAAGCCCCGGTCCGACGTGAAACTGGGCTGCGCCCCAGGATAGGCGCCCTCTTCCTTGCGGTGGTCGAAGCCGCGCATGTTCTGCTCCCACGCCGCGGCAGGATCGGCGGACTGCAGGATCGCCGCAGCCCGGGCTTCGCTGTCGGGCTTCAGGAACGCCACCGGAACAATGCGCATGCGCAGCTTCCCGGCGGCGATCAACGGTGCTGCCTCCTGAGTCAGGTGGTCGCAGAAACTGCAGTTGGGGTCTTCGAAGGCGACGATCAGCGGCCCCGCCTTGCCCAGCGTGAAGCCTGTCGCTGCCATGGCCCGCTGGGCCCCGCTGCGGACCTTCGCGGCATCGGCCGCGTGAACGGGCTGCAAGCCGAGCGCGCCGCCGATGAGACCGAGCGCGAGCAGCGCCGATAGCCTGTTCCTGCTGTTCATGATGCACAACTCTCCCGCGGATGCGGACGCGCGACAGCGAGCGTCCTGGCGGCGCCGTTGCCGTGCGCCTGATGAGCGGACAATGGTACCCAGCCCTGCAAGCCCTGCGGTGCCTTCGGGACAACGGCGCCGGCGTGCATCACGACTTGTTCAGCCGGGCCTGATGCGCTGCTCACGCGGCGTCGCGCGCAAGCACGCGCGGCGGATCGGCGCTCAGGGCTCGTCGCGCGCCGGCGAGATGGCTCCGCGGCTCGCGCTAGCGTGCGACACGAGGCAATCCAGGATCTCGTCCAGGCTTTTGAATTGTTCCGCCGATAGGCATGCGGTGATTTCGCGATTGCGCCGTTCGATCACCGACTGAAGCCTGTCCCAGACCCGCGCTCCGGCCGGCGTGAGCGAAAGCACCACGCCCCGCCCGTCGCCGGGCGCCATGTCCTTGCGCACCAGCCCCTGTTCCACCAGGGTCTGCGCGGCGCGGCTCGCCTGGCCCTTGTTCAGGTTGGCAACCCCGGCCAGGTCGTTGACCGACAGCGGAGCGAAGGAGCCCACGGCCGCCAGGCAACGCCCCTCGCCCAGCGCGACCCCTGCCTCGGCCAGGTAGGCCTGCTGGGTCATGCGGTCGGTCAGCTTGCCCAGGGTGTGCAGACGATGCGTGACACTGCGTTCCAGCCGGAAGCCGGCGTGCGTGCGGCGTGGGGGGGATGGGCACATCGTCGGGGCGCTGCAGGCTTGCAGGGGGAGGCCGAGCGGGAATCCGGCTCGTGGATGAGCCAGCATCCTAGGGTATGTGGTTGCGTGCGCAACCAAGTGCTTTCACCGATCCACGCCGCTTCTCGCGCGGGGCAAACTGGTTGCGTACGCAACCATCGCCACCACGGGGAGCATGCATGCACCGCCCGGCCGCCGAACCGCGCCCATCGATCTATTACCGCTACCAGGTCCACGATCCCTGGGTGGCTGCCGGCAAGGCGCCCCAGACGCGCGCCACGGTCGTGATCGTCGGCTGCGGGCCTGCCGGCATGGTGAGCGCGCTGGAACTCGCGCGCCACGGCGTGCCGTCGGTCGTGCTGGAAAGCGAGGTCCAGGTCTCGCTGGGAAGTCGCGCCATCGTGTTCACGCGCCGCTCGCTGGAAATCCTGCAACAGGTCGGAGTTGCCGATCGCATGACCGAGGCCGGCCTGCCCTGGCGATTCGGCAACTCGTATTACCGCGGCCAGCGCGTGTTCCGCATGGAGGCGCCGCATGACCCGGACGATCGCTTCTTCCCCATGCTGAACCTGCAGCAGCAGTATCTGGAGGAGTTCCTGGTGCAGGCCTGCGAAGCGCAGGCGCTGATCGACCTGCGCTGGGGCAACCGGCTGACATCCATCGTGCAGCACGCCGACCATGCGCTGCTGACGGTCGACACGCCGGACGGCGAATACCTGCTGGAAAGCGATTGGGTGGTGGCGGCCGACGGCGGCCGCTCGCCGCTGCGCGCCATGCTCGACCTGAAGCTCGAGGGCGCGTCGTACCAGGGCGTGTTCGTGATCGCCGACATCCGCGTCGACCTGCCGCTGCCGACCGAGAGGCTGGCGTTCTTCGACCCTGACTGGAACCCGGGCAACACCGTGCTGCTGCACCGCGAGCCGCACGGCATCTGGCGCGTCGACTACCAGCTGCCGGCCGGCGAGAGCGCCGAGCAGGCGCTGCGACCCGAGTCGCTGAAGGCACGCATCGATGCATCGCTGGCCATGGTGGGGCACGCCGGCGCGAGCTGGGAGCTCGACTGGGCGTCGGTGTATTCGGCACGCACGTTGACCCTGCCGGACTACCGCTGCGGCCGCGTTCTGTTCACCGGCGACGCCGCGCACCTGCTGCCGATCTTCGGCGTGCGCGGAGCGAACACGGCCTTCCAGGATTCGCAGTCCCTCGGCTGGCAGCTGGCCTATGTGGTCAAGGGGCTGGCCGGCGAGAAGCTGCTGGCCAACTTCAGCGCCGAGCGTGTCGGCGCGGCGCGCGAGATCATCGACGAGGCCGGCAAGAGCACGCGCTTCATGGCGCCGCCCACGCGTGGCTTCAAGCTGTTGCGCGACGCGGTGCTGTCGCTTTCGCTGCGCCACGACTTCGTGCGCCCGCTCTACCACTGGCGCACGTCGCGGCCGCACGAGTACACGCAGTCGATGCTCAACGCCCCCGACGACGACGATGCGCACTTCACCGACGGCCCGGCACACGGAGCTCCGCCGCGCAACGTGCGCCTGGGCGCCGACGACTTCCTGCTCGACCACCTGGGCGGCGGCTTCGAGCTGCTGTACTTCACGACCGGCGACGCCATTCCCGACTCGCTGCTCAGCGTGGTCGACGAGTTACGCGCCAGCGGCGTCGCCGTGCGCATCAGCGCCGTCGGCGCAGCATCGGTGGCCGGCGCCGACCTGTGCCTTGCCGACCCCGACCGCCACTTGCGCTCCCGCTATGGCGTCGAGGGCTGCGGCGCCGCCTACCTGCTGCGCCCCGACCAGCATGTCTGCGGGCGCTGGCTGGCCCTCGACGCAACGCGCCTGCGCGCCGCCTTCGCCGCCGCGCTGCCCCGCTGAATCAGGAACCACCATGAGCCAGACACCCACGACCCTGGACATCAACGGCCTCGAAGCCGTCTACGACCGTCTCGCGCAGGCCATCGACACCGCCGGCGAGACGAGGACCTCGCTGTTCCTGGTCAAGCTCGCGCTGCTCAACGCGCGCGAACTCGGCGACGCCGAGCTGTTCGCGAGGCATGTCGAGCAGGCGCTGCAGGATCTTTGACGGGGTGGCAAGCCGCAGTGGCAAGCCGCAGCGGCAAGCCCCGGGATCAGACCGTCGACCTCAGCTCGCGCACCGATGAGTCACGGGATCGTCGGCTCGCCAAGCAGGGCCGGATCCCGTGCACTGTCGTAGTGCTACCCATTTCATCGGCCAGACACCGAGCAGGGTGCGACGCGCTGCCCCAGGGACTCACACCACGCGGTGGGGCATCGTCCCTCGAGCGCGCAGATGGATCATGGAACTTCCGGCAATGCCTCGAGTCGAAGCCGATGATCCGACGCCAGTTGCGCGTCCAGCTGAACGAGAGGGATGGATGCTGGCAGGTGGTTATGCCGGCTCCGTGTGCTGGGCGGGGCTGGTCTGTTATGCGGGCCGGCGGCCATCGTCTGCACCTCCCTGGGGATATTGCTGGGAAGCCTGGGAGGTGGTTGGGGCGGCGAATGGCTTTACCGATGGATCACCTCCGGCGAATGAGACTGCTCGTCACCATAGGTATCCTTGGTGTGGAGGTGTCGGGGCTGATCGCCCTCGCTCGACATTTCCACTGGTCAGGGTGGCTCGTTCTCGGGCTGCTGAGTCTGGCCGCAGCGTTGACGTCGCTTTATCGCCAAGGCGACGAGCGGTGACAGCCTGCAATGCGCGCAAGCGCACACGTACTGTGCGCCAACGCGCACACGGGCTCACCCTCTGCCGCCCTGGCTCCTACCCGCAACTGCCGATGTACCCGCAGTTGTCGCAGCGGTCACAGCCGTCCACGCGGCGCAGGTACGGGCCGCCGCACTCGGGGCAGGTGCGTGCGCCGGCCAGCAGCGGCGGCAGCGCGTCGGCCTTGTCGAGGTCGATGTGCAGCGCCTGCGGCTGCGGCTGGCGCTGCACCAGCGCCGCCAGCGGCTGCTCGCGCCCGTCGTCGCGCAGGAAGCCGCGGCGCTTGAGCATTTCCTGCAACGCGAAGGCGATCGCTGCGACCTCGGACTGGTGGAAACGTGGCGCGCGGCTGCCGTCGGACTTGATCAGCTCGCCGCAGCGCACCGGTCCCTTGTCCCACACCACCTCGCGCATGTTGAGCAGCGACTTGGCCACCGAGCCTCCAGAGCGCGCGACCAGCGACAGCAGGCGCATGTTGGAGGCGATCCACTGCTGCCCCTCGTCGCGCTGGCCGGCGGGCATGAAGAACTCGATCGGGCGCTCGATTCGCACCGGCCGGCCGTCGTGCAGGCCCTCGACCTCGGCGAAGGAAATCGACAAATACACGGTCTTGGCGCCTTCGGAGGTCATGTAGCTGACCTTGCTGGTCACCGCCTGCAGGTCGCCGCTCGGACGGCCGTCGATGCGCCGCGTGAGCGGGTCGACATCGACCGGCGCCGCTGCCGGCTCGGGAGCGACGGCCGGCGCCGCGGCCTGCAGCACCGCCCCCAGCACCGTGTTGGGGCGGTAGGTGGCCAGGCCCTTCAGGCCGGCCTGCCAGGCTTCCAGGTACAGGTCCTGGAACTCCTCGAAGGGATAGTCCTCGGCGACGTTGACGGTCTTGGAAATGCCGGTGTCGACGAAGGGCTGCACCGCGGCGAGCATCTGCATGTGCTCGCGCGCGGGCATTTCCAGCGCGGTGACGAAGCTTGACGGCAGGCGTTCGGTGTCGCCGCCGCGCTGGCGCCACAGGCGCCAGGCATGGTCGGCCACCTCGTACTCGCGCATGGTGTCGTCGGGCATGCGCTTCCTGCGCGTGTAGGTCCACGAAAATGCCGGCTCGATGCCGTTGCTCGCGTTGTCGGCGAAGGCCAGGCTGATGGTGCCGGTGGGGGCCACCGCCAGCAGATGGGAGTTGCGCAGCCCGTGGCGCCGGATGCGCTCGCGCAGTTCCTGCGGCAGCCGGCTGGCGAAGCCCCCCGCGAGGTACTTGTCGGCGTCGAACAGCGGGAACGCACCCCTTTCCCGCGCCAGCTCGACCGAGGCCTCGTACGCGGCGTCGCGCAGGTTGCGTGCCATCTCGGCGGCGAAGGCGCGGGCGGCGGGGCTGTCGTAGCGCAGCCCGAGCTCGATGCAGGCGTCGCCGAGGCCCAGAAAGCCCAGCCCGACTCGGCGCTTGTCGCGCGCCTCGGACGCCTGCTGGGGCAGCGGCCAGTAGGTGATGTCGAGCACGTTGTCGAGCATGCGCACGGCCGTCTGCGCGGTCTCGCGCAGCGCGGCCATGTCGAAGCGGGCGC
>JAKCDM010000001.1 GCA_021841865.1 Pseudomonadota bacterium | reverse complement strand
GTAGGCCTGCCGTAAGCCTCGGCGGCGACAGTGCCGGCGTGAGCGGGCCCGAGCCCGCCGCAAACGGGGCCCGAGCGCCGCGATCCTTGGCTGTCTGCGGGGCGCTCGCGTCGAGAACCCGCGCGTCCGCAAACGCGCATACCCATGGAGACAACGATGGACAAGAAAATCAACCCCGCGCCGCTAGGCCTGTCGGGCTTCGCGCTGACGACCTGGCTGCTGAGCATGCACAACGCCGGGATGGCCACCGACGCGATGGTGCCGATGGTGCTGGCCTGCGCGCTGGCCTTCGGCGGCACGGCGCAGTTCGTCGCCGGCGTCATGGAGGCCTTTGTAGGCAACAGCTTCGGCTTCGTCGCCTTCTGCGGTTACGGCGCTTTCTGGTGGAGCTTCGCGCTGCTGGTCGAATACTTCCCCAAGGGCCTGGCCTACGCCGGCTGGTACCTGCTGCTGTGGGGCGTTTTCACGACCTACATGTGGATCGGCACCTGGAAGAAGGGCAAGGTACTGATGCTGGTGTTCACCGCACTGACCCCCACCTTCTACCTGCTCGCCTTCGGCGCCCTGCTGGGCTCGAGCAGCCTGAGCACCCTGGGCGGCTACCTGGGCCTGGTCACCGGCGCGCTGGCCTTCTACCTGGCCGGAGCCGAGGTCATCAACGAGTCCTGGGGCTCCACGGTCCTGCCGGTCTGACAGCCGGCCATCGACGAAGGCCCGTTCACGCACAACAGCAAATCCTCCAACGACAAGATCGCCGCGGCCTGTGCCGCGGCTTTTTTTCGCCCGCGCAAAAGCAAAAAGGCCCCGCGAACGGGGCCTAGAAGCCTGGGCGGCGGCCCTGAGGGTCAGAACTTGTAGCCGATGGCCACCCCGAGCGAGTCCTGGGTCATGCTCAGGGTCTCGGGCAGCTTGCCCGTGATCTGGCCCTGCCCGTTCATCGACGGCGCGTAGCCCGACACCGAGTTCTTGAAGGCATGCACGTAGTCGGCCGACACGTCGATCCTGCTGCTCAGCGCATAAGTCAGCCCGAGAGTCAGGTGGTCCTTCACGACGCCCGGGGAAATGGTGTTGAAGAACACGTCGGCCGATGTCACCGGGTTGTCGGTGTGGTTCCAGCCCGCACGCAGGGTCAGCGCATCGCTGTATTTCCACGCCGCTCCAACCTTGAACACCGTGACATCGCCCCAGCCGAAGCCTGCGCCACCCGGGTCGCCGAGCCTGGGCGCCGGCTGGCGCATGGCCAGCGTCATCAGCGGTAACGACGGGTTGGAGATCGCCGACACGCCGCTGTAGAGAATGCGCTCGACATCGGCGGCCACGGTCCAGCTCGGCGTGGCCTGCCACGAGACGCCGACACCGTAATTGGCGGGGATGTCGAAACTGCCGCCGTCGGCGAACAGGCCCCGGTAGGCGCTGAAGCTGCCCATGTGGATCTTGGGCTGGAACGTGGCACCGACCGACAGCCCTGGCGCGAGCTCGCCAATCCAGCCGATACGCACTCCGACGCCGTCCGAGGAGTCGTGCCCCGGCGCCTGCAGGCTGGTCGGGTCGATGCTCAACTGGGGCGACGCGAAATTGTTCAGGCCGTTGGCACGGAAGGTCTGGTGGACCAGGTCGAGCGCGACGCCGATGGTGTTGGACGGAGTTACACGCCAGGCGAAGCTCGGGCTGATGAACATCTGCTGCAGGTCGACGCCGACGCCCGGCAGGAGTCCGGTGCGCGGGTCGATGCGGCTGTAGCCCGAGTTCATGCCGCCGTTGCCGTACAGGCTGATGCCGACCGACATGTCCTGGTTCAGCATGCGGTTGTAGCCGACTTCCGGGATCAGGAAGTTGGTCTGGTCGTTGCCGCCGTAGGTCGCGCCGGCGATCTGCGCCTCGCGGTCCGGATGGAAGATCGTCAGACCGGCGTCGAAGCGGTTGCCGACGAGCGCCATGCCGGCCGGGTTGGTCGCGGCGGCCAGCGCGTCCTGCGGCAACGCGATGCCGACACCGCCCATGCCCACCGAGCGCACGCTGTAGCCGGGCTGGAAATAGCCATCGGTGGCATGCGCGATGCCGGGGGCCATCGCCCCCGCCAGGCAGGCGGCGGCGCAGGCGGCAGCCAGTCGATTCTTGTGCATTGGGTCTCTCCTCCTCCAGGAATGAACCGCCATCGGCGGACGACGCGAACCTGCCGCGCGGCGACCAGGGGCCGCCGGAACGACAGATTTGCGGATCAAAATACTTCTACCCGGTAGAGGTATAAGATCAAGCGCATCCTAGGCAGGAGGGAGTGGGCGCAGCATCCAGTTTTGCCGCGATGGCAAATCTTCGAGTTTTGTGATAAGCCGTGTTGCATTCAGTCACATGGGCGCCGGAGTTCTCCCGCGTGCAGGCGCCGGGCCGCTGCAGCATTTCCGGCACCATCGGGGGCTGGGCGCAGCCCAGCGCCGCGGCGTTCAGGACCCGGCCGGAGGCACGTAGCCTGCCGGGCGCTCGGCGCCCTCGCCGAAAAAGTAGCGTTCCATCTGCCGCGCCAGGTACTGCCGCGCGCTGGCGTCGGCCAGGTTGAGGCGGTTTTCGTTGACCAGCATGGTCTGGTGCTTCAGCCAGCCCTGCCAGGCCTCCTTGGACACGTTGTCGAAAATCCGCTTGCCCAGCTCTCCGGGGTAGGGTGGGAAATCGAGTCCCGGGGCTTCGTGGCCGAGCTTGATGCAATTCACGGTGCGGGTCATGGTCGAGTCCTTGCGGTGGATGATGGACGAAGAACGGACCGCGCGGCGCGTCGCGCCCGGCGCGGTCCCGGACGGTGTGGTTCAGCTCAGGCGCTTGACCAGCACGCGCGAGCGCCGCTGGTCGTTGTAGCGCTGGCGGCGCGCCTCCGGCAGCCAGTCGGGGTCGACCGGCACGAAGCCGCGCTTGAGAAACCAGTGCATGGTTCGCGTGGTCAGCACGAAAATGCTCTCCAGACGCAACGCGCGCGCCTGCTGCTCGATGCGCCGCAGGATGCGCTCGCCGTCGCCCTGGCCCTGCGCGCTCTCGGCAACCGTCAACGCGGCCATCTCGCCGGTGCGGCCTTCGGGGTAGGGGTACAGCGCGGCGCAGCCGAAGATGACGCCGTCGTGCTCGAGCACCGTGTAGTTGCCGATGTCGCGCTCGATTTCCGTGCGGCTGCGCTTGACCAGCACGCCTTCGCTTTCCAGCGGCTCGATGAGCTGCAGAATGCCCCCGACGTCGTCGGACGTGGCCTGGCGCAGGTGCTCGAGATGTTCGTCGGCGATCATCGTGCCCACGCCGTCGTGCGTGAACAGCTCCAGCAGCAGCGAGCCCTCGAGTTCGAAGCCCACGATATGCGCGCGGCCGACGCCTCCACGGCAGGCGCGCACCGCGTGCCGCAGGTAGAAGGCCGTGTCGGTCGGCTGCTGCGGGTCCGGCAGGCGGGCCAGCAGGCGGTCGGCCTGCTCGACGGTCAGCTCCGACAACAGCTGGCCGTCCTCGCCGATCACGCCATCGACCTCGGTGACCAGGATCAGCTTGTGGGCCTTCAGCGCCGCGGCCACGCTGCTGGCGACGTCTTCCATGCTCAGGTTGAAGGCCTCCCCGGTGGGCGAGAAGCCGAACGGCGACACCAGCACCACGGCACCGTATTCGAGAGCGCGCTGGATGGTGGCGGCGTCGACCTTGCGCACCAGTCCGGTGTGCTGGAAATCCAGGCCGTCGATCACGCCGACCGGACGGGCCGTGACGAAATTGCCGGACACCACGCGCACGGTGGCGCCGGCCATCGGGGTGTTCGGCAGGCCCTGCGAGAACGTGGCCTCGATCTCGAAGCGCAGTTGCCCGGCCGCTTCCTGCGCGGCGTCCAGCGCGACTTCGTCGGTCACCCGCATGCCGTGGCTGAAGCGCGAGCTCACGCCTTTTTCACGAAGCTGCGCCTCGATCTGCGGACGAAAGCCGTGCACCAGCACGATGCGCACCCCCATCGCGGCGAGCAGCGCGATGTCCTGCACCAGGCCGTTGAGCCGGCCGGCGGCGATGAGTTCGCCAGCGATGGCGACCACGAACACCTTGCCGCGGTGCGCGTGCATGTACGGCGCGACCGAGCGCAGCCATTGGACGAATTGGGAGGAGTCGGCGGACATCGGCGTCATTATCCCGGAATGACCGAAAATTGTGGTTTTCCAAGCCCGCCGAGCCCCCTCTTCCCGCGCATGCCTTCCTCCGCTTCAACGCCCGCGGCGCCGAGGCCTGCCGCCGCCCCGCGTGCGCCAGGGCCGCGCGCGCAGCCCAACCCCGTTCCGCCGCTGCGCTTCCCGGCCGAGCTGCCGGTCAGCGCGCGTCGCGACGACATCGCCGAAGCGCTGCGCGAGCACCAGGTGGTGATCGTGTGCGGCGAGACGGGCTCGGGCAAGACCACGCAACTGCCGAAGATCGCACTGCAGCTGGGCCGCGGCCTGGGCGCCGGTGGCAGCGGCCTGATCGGCCACACCCAGCCGCGCCGGCTGGCTGCGGTCAGCGTGGCCAGGCGCATCGCGCAGGAGCTGGGCAGTCCGCTGGGCGAGCACGTGGGCTTCAAGGTGCGCTTCGCGGATCGCCTGCAGCCGGGGGCTTCCGTCAAGCTGATGACCGACGGTATCTTGCTTGCCGAGACCCAGCGCGATCCGATGCTGCGTGCCTACGACACGCTGATCATCGACGAGGCGCACGAGCGAAGCCTGAACATCGACTTCCTGCTCGGCTACCTGCGCACGCTGCTGCCGCGGCGCCCGGACCTGAAGCTCGTGATCACTTCGGCGACCATCGACGCCGAGCGTTTCGCGCGGCATTTCGGCACGCCCGCCGGGCCGGCGCCCGTGATCGAGGTTTCCGGGCGCCTGTACCCGGTCGAGATCCGCTGGCGCCCGCTGCTCGAGGCGTCGGCCGCGCCGCCCGGCGCCGCGGCGCAGGCCGCCGGCGACGCCCCGGCACGCGAGCCTCGCGAGCTGAACCAGGCGGTGTGCGACGCGGTCGACGAGCTGTGGCGTGCAGGCAGCGGCGACATCCTGGTGTTCCTGCCGGGCGAGCGCGAGATCCGCGACTGTGCCGAGGCGCTGCGCAAGCACCACATGGACACGGCGCGCCGCGGGGTCGAGATCCTGCCGCTGTACGCGCGCCTGTCGCAGGCCGAGCAGGACCGCGTGTTCGCCGCCGGCGGCGCGGCGCGACGCATCGTGCTGTCGACCAACGTCGCGGAGACCTCGCTGACCGTGCCGGGCATCCGCTACGTGATCGACTCCGGACTGGCGCGGGTCAAGCGCTACAGCTTTCGCCAGAAGGTCGAACAGCTGCAGGTCGAGGCGATCAGCCAGGCCGCGGCCAACCAGCGCGCCGGGCGTTGCGGGCGCGTGGCCGACGGAATCTGCATCCGGCTGTACGACGAGGCCGACTTCCAGGCGCGCGCGCGCTTCACCGACCCCGAGATCCTGCGCTCGTCGCTGGCCGCGGTGATCCTGCGCATGCAGTCGCTGGGCCTGCAGGCGGTGGAGGAGTTCGCGTTCATCGACCCGCCGCAGCGCAAGGCGATCGCCGACGGCTACCAGCTGCTCGCCGAGCTCGGCGCGGTCGACGAGCACAACCGGCTCACCGAGCTCGGGCGCCAGCTCGCCGTGCTGCCGCTCGACCCGCGGCTCGGGCGCATGATCCTCGAGGCACGGCGCCAGCAGGCGCTGGCCGAGGTGCTGGTGATCGCCGCGGCGCTTGCGGTGCAGGATCCGCGCGAGCGTCCGGCCGACCGCCAGGAGGCCGCCGACACGGCGCATCGGCGCTTTGTCGAAGGCAGTTCCGAGCTCGCCGGGTGGCTCAAGCTGTGGGCGCACTATCACGAGCTGGTGGCGCACAAGAAGTCGCATCGCAAGCTGCACGAGCAGTTGCGCGCGGAGTTCCTGTCGCCGCTGCGAATGCGCGAGTGGCACGACGTGCACTCCCAGCTGCACACCCTGGTGGCCGAACACGGCTGGAAGCTCAACACGGCGCCAGCGAGCGACGAACAATTGCACCTGAGCCTGCTCGCAGGGTTGCTCGGCAATATCGGCTGCAAGGCCGACGACGGCCCGCATTACCTGGGCGCGCGCGGGATCCGCTTCCTGATCCATCCCGCGTCGCCGCTGGGGCGCAAGGCCGGACGCTGGATCATGGCGGCCGAGCTGGTGCAGACCACGCGCCTGTACGCGCGCCAGGTCGCGCGCATCGAGCCGCAGTGGATCGAGCGCGTGGGCTCGCACCTGCTGGCGCGCACGCTGCACGACCCGCACTGGGAGAAAAAGCCGGCGCAGGTCAGCGCCTTCGAGCGCGCCACGCTCTATGGCCTGGTCATCTACAACCAGCGCCGCGTGGATTACGGCCGGGTCGATCCGGTGCTCGCGCGCGAGCTTTTCATCCGCCACGCGCTGGTGGGTGGCGAATGGGATGCGCGCTGGCCCTTCCTCGCCCACAACCGCAAGCTCGTGGCGCAGATCGAGCAGCTCGAGGAGCGTTCGCGCAGGCGCGATCTGCTGGTCGACGATGCGCTGATCGAAGCCTTCTACCAGCGATTCGTGCCGCCGGAGGTCCACAGCGGCTCGAGCTTCGATGCCTGGTATCGCAAGGCACAGGCGCAGGAGCCGCGCCTGCTGTTCCTCGAGCGCGAGGAATTGATGCGCCACGAGGCCGCCGGCATCACCACCGAGGCCTTCCCGACCCGGCTGCGCGCGGCCGGGCTGGAGCTGCCGTTGAGCTACAGCTTCGACCCCGGCGGCACGCGCGATGGCGTCACCGTGCAGTTGCCGCTGGAGGCATTGAACCAGTTGCCCGAGCAGCGTCTGGAGTGGCTCGTGCCGGGCATGCTCGGCGACAAGATCGCCGCGCTGCTCAAGACCTTGCCGCAGCGCCAGCGCTCGCGACTCGTGCCTTTGCCGGCGACCGCGCAGCGTTTCGCGAAGGAACTCTGCGAGCCGGCGCGCTATGCGCAGTCGCCGCTGGTCGACGCGCTGCGCGAGCGGGTGCGTGACACCACCGGGCTCGATGTGCTGCCCGACCAGTTCCGTCCCGATGCGCTGGACGTGCATCTGCTGTTCAACATCCGCGTGGTCGACGCGCAGGGGCGCCAGCTGGGCATGGGGCGCAACCTGGCGCGCCTGCGCGCCGAGCTGGGCAGTGCCGCGCGAGAAGCCTTCCAGGTCGCTGCGCGCACGCAGCCGGCGGCAGCGCATGCGCGCGCCCAGGCGCAGCAGCCACTGGACGGCTCGGCGCGACCCGTTCCCGCCGCCGCAGCGGCGGCAGTCGCCGCGGCCGCCCCGGTCGCACGCTACACGCAGTGGAGCTTCGGCACCTTGCCGGAATTGCTGGAGATTCGCCGAGGCCAGGCGACCCTGGTCGGTTTTCCGGCGCTGGTCGACCGGGACGACGCGGTCGAGCTCGACGTGTTCGACACGCCGGAGGCGGCCGCGCTCGCGCATCGCGCAGGCCTGCGTCGCCTGTTCGCGCTGCAACTGCGCGAACCCCTCAAGGCCGCGGAGAAGAACCTGCCGGGACTGCAGCAGGCCAGCTTCGCCTACATGCCGCTGGGCTCGGCCGACGAGTTGCGCAGGCAGATCCTGGATGCGGCGCTGGAGCTGGCTTTTCTCGGCGAACCATTGCCGAGCGATGCCGAGGCCTTCGCGCGACGCCTCGCCGAGGGTCGCGCGCGCCTGCAATTGCTGGCGCAGGAAATGGGGCGCCAGGCCGCCACGATCCTGGCCGAGTGGAGCGCTGCGGCGAAGAAGCTCGCCGGGTTCAGGGCCCAGGCCGCGCTGCACGCCGACATCACCCAGCAATTGCAGGAGCTGGTGCCCAGGAGGTTCATGCTCGACCTGCCCGCGGCGCGCCGCGCGCACCTGCCGCGCTACCTGAAGGCCGTGCAGATGCGCCTGGACAAATTCCGCGCCGACCCGGCGCGCGACGCGCAGCGCCAGGCCGACATGGCCCCGCTGCTGGCACGCCTGCGGCGCGAGATGCAGGCGCTGCGTCAGCAGGCGCCCGGCGGGCCGACCGACGCGCGCCTGGAGGAACTGCGCTGGATGATCGAGGAGTTGCGGGTGGCGCTGTTCGCGCAGGAACTGCGCACGCCGGCTCCGGTGTCGATCAAGCGCATCGAGAAGGCGTGGAGCCAATGGCGCGGATGACGAGAAATTGATGTCGGCCGACTACGCCGGCTGACGGCCTCGTCCGCCGCCACGCGCAGCCCGGGAGGGGCGGCCCTCGCTTGGTGCATAGGGGTTGCTCTGGATTGGCGAATCACGCAACCGGAAGCTACATTTTGCGCAATAATCCGGCCCCTTCCGTACCCCGGGCGGGCAGCTGGCCAGATGCCGCAGCCCTGAAGGCCGCGGTTCGTGGCCCCCGACATCGATTTCCACCCTTCTCGGAGAAGCCCTCATGTCCGATCGTGCTCCGGCACGCAAGCTGGGCCCGCTGGCAGTCATCCTGCTGGCGATCCCCTGCGTGGCCGTACTTGCCGTGCCCTGGTTCAACACCGATCAGCCCGAGCTGTTCGGCATGCCGTTCTTCTACTGGTGGCAGCTGCTGTGGGTGCCGCTGTCGAGCCTGTTCATCGGCATCGTCTACAAGATGGTGTCGTCGGGAAGCGGAGATTGATGCGATGAACATCGTTGCCACCTCGGTTTTCGTTTTCCTGTTCCTGCTCATCACGGTGCTGGGCTTCGTGTCCGCGCATTGGCGCAAGGGCGACATGAGCCACCTGCACGAGTGGGGCCTCGGCGGACGGCGCTTCGGCAGCTGGATCACCTGGTTCCTGATCGGCGGCGACCTGTATACCGCCTACACCTTCGTCGCGGTTCCCGCGCTGGTGTTCGGCGCAGGCGCGCTGGGCTTCTTCGCGGTGCCGTACACGGTCGTCGTCTATCCGCTGGTGTTCGCGCTGCTGCCAAGGCTGTGGGTCGTCGCGCACAAGCACAACTACATCACCGCGTCCGACTTCGTCGCCGGACGCTACGGCAGTCCGATTCTGGCGCTGGCCATCGCGGTCACCGGCATCGTCGCCACCATGCCGTACATCGCGCTGCAGCTGGTCGGCATCCAGGTGGTCATCGGCGGCCTGGGCTTCCCGGCCGGGCATGGCCTGGTCGGCGACCTGCCGCTGATCATCGCCTTCGTGATCCTGGCCGCGTTCACCTACACCAGCGGCTTGCGCGCGCCGGCATCGATCGCGGTGGTCAAGGACCTGCTGGTCTACATCACGGTGATCGCGATGGTCGTCGTGCTGCCGGCGAAGCTGGGCGGCATGGGTGCGATCTTCGCGCACATCCCGAAGGCCCACCTGCTGCTGCCGCCGGTCAAGGACGGCAACTGGGGCCTGCAGTCCTTCTACGCCACGCTGGCCTTCGGCTCGGCGTTGGCGCTGATGCTGTACCCCCATGCGACCACCGCGGTGCTGGCCGCCAAGGGGCCCAACACGCTGCGGCGCAACTGGGTCTGGCTGCCGGCCTACTCGCTGATGCTCGGGCTGATCTCCCTGCTGGGCTACATGGCCTACGCCGGCGGCATCAACAAGTTCCCCGACCTGGCGCCGTACTTCAAGCAGTATGGCCCGCAGTTCGCGATGCCTGGGCTGCTGCTGCACTACTTCCCGTCGTGGTTCGTCGGCGTGGGCTTCGCCGCCGTGGCCATCGGCGCGCTGGTGCCGGCGGCCATCATGTCGATCGCCGCGGCCAACCTGTTCACGCGCAACATCTACAAGGCGTTCATCAACCCGCAATGCTCGGTCAGCCAGGAAACCGACATGGCCAAGCTGGTGTCGCTGGTGGTCAAGTTCGGCGCGCTGCTGTTCATCGTGTTCCTGCCGCTGACCTACGCCATCCAGCTGCAGCTGCTGGGCGGCATCCTGGTGCTGCAGACCCTGCCGGCGATCGTCTCGGGCATCTACACCCGCTGGTTCGACCCCAAGGCGCTGCTGCTGGGCTGGGCGGCCGGGCTGGCATGGGGGGTGTGGGCGGCGTCGCTGAGCGGCTTCCACAAGTCGGCGTACGCGCTGCATATCGCGGGGCAGGTGATCCCGGCGTACATCGGGTTGTACGCGGTGATCCTGAACATCGTGGTGGCGGTCGTCGCCACGGTGTTGATCCGCGTGCTGGGCATGGCCAACGACCAGGACGCGACCACCGCGGCCGACTACGCCGGCTGACGGCCTCGCCGTCCGTCACGCGCGACCCGGGGGGCGACCCCCGGGTTTTTTTGCGCCCGGCGTGGCCGCTGCCCTTCGCGGCGAGGCTGCTCGCCAACGCGCTGCGGTCCGGGGTGTGGTGCAATGCCGGCATGCCCGATCCCACGATGAACCCCACCTCCGAGCCCGCCTCGCCGGGTGCGCTGCGCGATCTGCGCGTGCTCGAGCTCGGCAGCCTGATCGCCGGGCCGTTCGCCACGCGCCTGCTGGGCGAGTTCGGCGCCGACGTGATCAAGGTCGAGCCGCCGGCGCGCGATGGCGAGCCCGGCGGAGATCCGCTGCGCACATGGCGCCAGCTGCACCGCGGAACCTCGCTGTGGTGGGCCGCGCAGGCGCGCAACAAGCGCTGCATCACGCTGGACCTCAAGTCCGACGCCGGACGCGACATCGTGCTGCGCCTGGTGCGCTCGTGCGACGTGCTGGTCGAGAACATGCGCCCGGGCGCGCTCGAGAAGCTCGGCCTGGGCTGGGAGCAGCTGCGCGAGGTCAATCCGTCGCTGGTCATGGTGCGTATCTCGGGCTTCGGGCAGAGCGGGCCGCTGCGCTCGCAGCCGGGCTTCGGCGCAATCGCCGAGTCGATGGGCGGCATGCGCTACGTCACCGGCGACCCGGCGCATCCGCCGATGCGCGCCAATCTGTCGCTGGGCGACTCGATCGCCGCGCTGCACGCAGCGATGGGCGCGCTGGTCGCGCTGCGACATCGCGACGCCACCGGCGGGCGCTTCGACGGTGCGAGCGGCGGCCAGGGCCAGGTGGTCGACGTCGCGCTGACCGAGGCCGTGTTCAACATGATGGAAAGCACGCTGATGGAGTACAGCGTGGGCGGCACGGTGCGCGAGCGCTGCGGCAGCTCCATCGCCGGCATCGTGCCGTCCAACGTCTATCGCAGCGCGGGCGGCGAATGGGTGCAGATCTCGGGCAACGGAGACGCCATCTTCGCGCGCCTGATGCGAGCCATCGGGCGCGACGACATGGCCTTGCGCGAGGACCTGGCGCGCAACCCCGGGCGCATCCGCGCCGCGGCCGAGATCGACCAGGCGATCCAGGACTGGGTGGGCCGGCGCGATGCCGCCGAGGTGGTGCTGGCGATGCGCGCGGCCGCCGTGCCGGCCAGCCGCATCTACAGCATTGCCGACATCTGCGGCGACGAGCAGTTCCGCGCGCGCGGCATGATCGAGCGTCACCAGCTCGACGACGGCACTCCGGTCGACCTGCCCGGGGTGGTGCCGAGGCTGGAGCGCACTCCGGGCGCCACGCGCTGGCTGGGCCCGGCGCTGGGCGCGCACACCGAACAGGTGCTCGCCGAGCTGGGTCTCGACACCGCCGCCATCGAGCGCCTGCGCCGCGACGGCGTGGTGTGAGCCGGCGCGGCCCGCAAGCCCGGGCTCAGCGCTTGAGGGCCCGCCAGCCGATGTCCTGGCGGAACTGCATGCCCTCGAATCGGATCTGGCGCACGCCGCTGTAGGCGCGGGCCTGCGCCATGCGCAGCGAATCTCCCAGCGCGGTCACCGCCAGCACGCGTCCGCCGGATGTGCGCAGCACGCTGCCGTCCAGCCGGGTGCCGGCATGGAAGGTCTGCAGGTCCTCGGCGGGCTCCGGGATGCCCTGGATCTCGCCGCCGAGCTCGGGCGCCTCCGGGTAGCCGGGCGCGGCCATGACCACGGCCAGCGCGGTGCGCCGGTCCCATTGCAGTTCGAGCCCGTCGAGTCGCGAGTCGATGGCCGCGTCGAGCACGTGAACGAGGTCGCTTTTCAGGCGCATCAGGATGGGCTGGGTCTCGGGGTCGCCGAGCCGGCAGTTGAATTCCAGCGTGCGCGCATGGCCCTGGCGGTCGATCATCAGTCCGGCGTACAGGAAGCCGCTGTAGGGGTGGCCGTCGGCGGCCATGCCCTGCACGGTGGGCACGATGATCTCGCGCATGACCCTGGCGTGCACTTCGGGAGTGACCACCGGAGCCGGCGAGTAGGCCCCCATGCCGCCGGTGTTGGGGCCCTGGTCGCCGTCGCGCAGTCGCTTGTGGTCCTGGCTGGAGGCCAGCGGCAGCACCTGGTTGCCGTTGACCAGCACGATGAAACTGGCTTCCTCGCCTTCGAGGAAGTCCTCGATGACCACGCGCGCGCCGTCGTCGCCATGCTGCACGCCGTACACGTTGCGCTCGAGCATGTCGTCGACCGCGGCGTGCGCCTGCTCGGGCGTGGCGGCGACCACCACGCCCTTGCCGGCGGCCAGCCCGTCGGCCTTGACCACCAGCGCGCAGGCGCGCTCGTCGATGTACGCGTGCGCCGCCGCGGGGTCGGTGAAGGTGCGGTGCCCGGCGGTCGGGATGCCGTGTCGCTGCATGAACTCCTTGGCGTAGGCCTTGGAGCTTTCCAGGCGCGCGGCCGCGCGCGTGGGCCCGAAGATGCGCAGCTTGCGCATGCGGAAATGGTCGACCACGCCGGCCGCCAGCGGGGCCTCGGGGCCGACCACGGTGAGGTGGATGTCCTCGGCCACGCAGAAGTCGGCCAGGCGCTCGATGTCGGTGACGGGCAGGTTCTCCAGGCGCGGCGAAGTGGCCGTGCCGCCGTTGCCCGGGGCGACGAACACCCTTTTCACACGAGGCGATTGCGCCAGCTTCCACGCCAGCGCATGTTCGCGACCACCGGAGCCGATAACCAGGATTTTCATGATGGGCAATGGGAGCGCCGCGGCTCAGGGCAGGATGGCGTTGTGGTCGACGCGCTGCACGTCGTCGAGGTCCTCGAGGGCGTCGACCAGTTTTTGCATGCGCTCGGCGTCGGCTCCTGCCAGTTCCACCTCGACGCTGGGCTTCATGCCCAGCTCGGCGAACTCGGGCTTGAGCCCGGCGGCCTGCAGGCCCGCGCCCACGGCCTCGAAATCGGCGGGTTCGCAAAGCACCTCGATGGACCCGTCGTCGAGCGTGGCGACGTCGTCGGCGCCGCTTTCCAGCGCGGCTTCCATCACCTTGTCCTCGGGCGTGCCCGGGGCCAGCAGGAACTGTCCGCAATGGCGGAACTGGAAGGCCACCGAGCCCTCGGTGCCCAGGTTGCCGCCGTACTTGGACAGCGCGTGGCGCACCTCGGCCACGGTGCGTACGCGGTTGTCGGTCATGCAGTCGATGATCATCGCCACTCCGCCCGGGCCGTAGCCCTCGTAGCGGATCTCCTCGTAGTGGGCCCCTTCGAGGTTGCCGGTGCCGCGGTCGATCGCGCGCTTGAGGTTGTCGGCCGGCATGTTGGCCTCGCGCGCGCGGTCCAGCGCCAGGCGCAGCCTCGGGTTGGCGTTGGCGTCGCCGCCGCCGAGCTTGGCGGCGACCGTGACTTCACGGATGATCTTGGTCCAGACCTTGCCGCGCTTTTCGTCCTGGCGGCCCTTGCGGTGCTGGATGTTGGCCCATTTGGAATGGCCGGCCATAGCTGTTCGCTCCCGGCGCCGCTCGGCGCCATCGGTGGGTGTTCGGGGTGAGACGGATCGGGTTGGCGCCGCGGCGCGAGCGCTCAAGGCATCGCGCACCGCCGGGGCGGGCTGCGCGGGCTGCCATTCTACGGTGCCGCCGCCGGCCCATCGAAGCCGCCTCGGCGACGGGGGCGTGTCCGGCGCGCGCGCGCGGGCGTGGCGCAAGCGGGCAGGCTTGGCGGACAATAGGAGTTTTCCCGCGCGGCGCGTGCCTGCGCCGCCGGGGCTTGCGCCGCCCAGTCCTCGAGCCATGCCGACACCGGAAACCGCACCGTCCAAGCCTTCCCATTTCCTGCGCCAGATCATCGAGGCGGACCTCGCCTCGCAAGCCCTGGAGGGCCGGCATTTCGCCGGCACGCCGGGTGATGCGCGGCAACTCGCGCAGGCGCCGCTCGACAGCGCGCGAATCCGCACCCGGTTTCCGCCTGAGCCCAACGGATACCTGCATATCGGGCATGCCAAGAGCATCTGCCTGAACTTCGGCCTGGCCGCCGACTACGGTGGCGTATGCCATCTGCGCCTGGACGACACCAATCCCGAGAAGGAAGACCAGGAGTACGTCGAGGCCATTCGCGATGCCGTGCGCTGGCTTGGTTTCGACTGGGTGTCCGGGGGAGTCAGCCACGAATACTTCGCCAGCGACTACTTCGACTTCATGTGGCGCGCCGCGTGTTCGCTGATCGACGCGGGGCTGGCCTATGTCGACGAACAGAGCCCGGAGGACATGCGGCGCAACCGTGGCACGCTGACCCAGCCCGGCGTGAACAGCCCGTGGCGCGACCGCCCGGCCGCCGAGAGCCTGCGGCGCTTCGAGCAGATGCGCGCCGGCGAGCATGCCGAGGGGTCCATGGTGCTGCGAGCGCGCGTCGACATGGCCTCGCCCAACCTGAACCTGCGCGATCCGGCGCTGTATCGCATTCGCTTCGCGCACCACCACCGCACCGGCGACAAGTGGTGCATCTACCCCATGTACACCTTCGCGCATCCCATCGAGGACGCGCTGGAGCGCATCACCCACAGCATCTGCACCCTGGAGTTCGAGGACCAGCGCCCGTTCTACGACTGGCTGCTGCAGCATCTGGCCGAACTCGGCCTGCTCGAGCGCCCGTTGCCGCGCCAGTACGAATTCGCGCGCCTGAACCTGTCCAGCGTGCTGACCAGCAAGCGCAAGCTGGCGCAGCTGGTCGACGAGGGCCACGTGGCCGGCTGGGACGATCCGCGCCTGCCGACGATCGCCGGGCTGCGCCGGCGTGGCTACACGCCCGGGGCGATCCGCCTGTTCGCCGATCGAATCGGCGTGAGCAAGTCGGATTCGTGGATCGACTACTCGGTGCTCGAAGGCGCGCTGCGCGACGACCTCGACCCGGTGGCGGCGCGCGCGATGGCCGTGCTCGATCCGGTGCCGCTGCTGCTGACCAACTGGGACGAGCTGTTCGGCGCCGGCCACCTGGAGCCATGCCAGGCCCCGGTGCATCCGCACCAGCCCGAGCGCGGGCAGCGTCAGTTCCTGCTCGGCCCGAAGGTGTGGATCGAGCGCGACGATTTCGCCCTTGATCCGCCGAAGGGCTTTTTTCGTCTGTACCCGGGCGGACGTGTGCGACTGAAGTACGGCTACGTGATCGAGTGCACCGGCGCCGAGAGCAACCCCGATGGCAGCGTGCGCGAGGTGCACGCGCGCGTCGTTCCCGATACCCGGAGCGGAACACCCGGCGCGGCGGCAGTGAAGGTCAAGGGTGTCGTGACCTGGGTCGGCGCGGCCGACGGCAAGCCCGCCGAGGTGCGCCTGTACGACCGCCTGTTCCTGCAGGATCAGCCGGATGCCGGCGGGGGCGATTTCCTGCAGGCGCTCAACCCCCGCAGCCTGCGCGTGGCGCAGGCCTGGGTCGAGCCGTCGCTGGCGCACGCCGCTGCCGGCAGCTCCTTCCAGTTCGAGCGTCACGGCTACTTTGTCGCCGACGCCCGCGACCATGCCGGCGAGCGCCTGGTGTTCAACCGCACCACGGGCCTGCGCGATGGCCGCTGAGACGCCGGCAGCGGCCACGCCGGGCTTCGATTTCGGCCCCGCTTTCGGGCCCGAAGCGGCCACGCCGGGCAGCGGTCTGCGGGACGCGCTGCGGCTGCGCATGCGCGAGCAGGGTTTCGCGCTGCTGCGGCCGAGCCAGCTCGGCGAGCTTTGCGGAATTTCCGCGTCCGACTGCGCCGCGGCGCAGCCGCTGTGGGAGGAACTTCCCGCCGACCCGTACCTGAAGGACGGCGGTCGCTACCGTCGCAGGCGGCACGGCAGTTTCGTGCACGAGTTCGACGCTGCGTCGGCCGGCCTGCGCCAGGTCGCGCACCGCGCGCATTACCAGCCGCTGACCTACAACGCGCTGCACGGCGGCCTGGTGCGCTGGCTGGAGCCGCTGGATGAGCGCCTGTGCGCGCTGCCATGCTGGAAGGCCTTGCTGCAGGGCCTGGGCGAGCTGTTTCGCGGTGTGCGCGCGCAGCCTCGCTGGTTCGTCGAGGCGCACCAGTTTCGCATCGACACGGCCGACGGCATCGGCCGACCGACGCCCGAGGGCGCGCATCGCGACGGTGTGGATTTCGTCGCCGTGCTGCTTGCGCAGCGCCGCGGCATCCGCGGTGGGGAAAGCCGTGTGTTCGAACTGCAGGGTGCGCGTGGCGTGCGTTTCACACTGGAACAGCCGTGGAGCGTGCTGCTGATGGACGACACGAGGGTGATTCACGAAACCACGCCGATTCTTCCCGCCAGCGACGTGGAAAGGGGTTGCCGGGACACCCTGGTGCTGACCTGGCGTGCCGACGGATTTCTCGATCCGCCTCAGGCTTGAACGCCTTGCGCTCGCAGCGGCGTCAGGGTGCGTCGCGGTAGCGGATGGTGTCGCCCCAGTTTCCGGGCTGCCAGCTGCAGCTGCCCGGCGCGCTGCCAGGGCTGGTGCAGCTGGCCTCGCACTGGCCGCCGGCCACGCTGGGTGCGCCGCGCAGGCCGTCGACCCAGTGCGCGGTGCCGTTCGCGGGCCCCGCGTTGGGCACGAGCATCGCAGTGTAGGCATCGATCTGGTCGAGCATCTGCTGGTAGTCCGTGGTGCAGCTGCCGGCCTGGCCGGGAGCGAAGCCCAGGGTGTTGCCCCAGTCGAGGGGCTGCCAGGTGCACAGCCCGTCGCCGCTGAGCGTGCTGGTGCAGGGCATCGCGCAAGCGCTTCCGGTGGCCACCGCGGGCTCCTGCACCGTGACGACGCGAAACCACAGCGCCTGCGGGTCGCGCGAGTCGCGCGCGCTGACGCTGCCGTCGACCTGAAGGCGCTCCTGGATGTCGTGCAGATCCTGGCTGCAGCCGCCGAAGAACCGTATGGTGCTGGCCCAGTCATGGGGCTTCCAGCGACATTCTCCCCAGACGGTGCCATAGTTCGGCTGCCAGTTGTCGCGAAAGCCGGCGCAAGGCACCCGACACAGGCCCATCTCGAATCGCGTCATCAGGGGATACACGTCGGGCACGAAGTAGCGCTTGGCCGGCACCATCGAATCGCTGATGCCCAGCCCTCTGTGCTCCATGACGTAATCCCAGACTGCGTTGGCGTCGAGCTCGCAAGGCGGCAGTGGATCGCTGGGGGCGCCGTCGGCGCGGACCTGCGCGCTCAGCGCCAGGCAGGCCGCACAGCCGCCCAACAGCAGAGCCACGGCGTGCCTGCCCCTGCGTGCGCCCATGCATGCGGCAGCACGCCAGGCCGTGGTGGGGGCCGTATCGGGGGAGCGGGCGGAGCTACGCATCGAGGTCTGCTGCTTCGGGGTGGGGCAGGGGGTGCCGCTCTCATGAACAGGCTGGTTCGGGCGGGTGGCCGCGTCGCTTGATTGAAGCGCGCCGGGCCGGCACGTGCCGGATGCGCGGCGAAACACCCTCCAGGCTGCTCGCCGCGGCGCTGCCCGGCCCGCGGTGTGGGAACTTTCTCGCATGCAGTGCATCCAAAATGAATTGCCCATGCGCGGGCGCTCACTGGAATTCCGGGATGTCGTGATGCTCACTCGTGCCCATGTGCTGTGCTGCCTGTTGTGTTGTCCGGTGGCTTGCGTCGGCGGTGTGCTGGCCGATTCGCCATGCCGCGCCGTGCGCCCGGCCGATTTCGTCGATGCGGCCAGCGTGGTGCCCGGGCTGCAGGTCGACATGCGCTATGCGGGGGCCCACAATTTCATCGGCAGGCCCATCGCGGGTTACGAAGCCCCGCGTTGCCTGCTGACGTTGCGCGCGGCCCGGGCGCTGGCGAAGGTCCAGCGCGAGTTGCGGCCGATGGGGCTTGGCTTGAAGGTCTACGACTGCTACCGCCCGCAGCGCGCCGCCGACGCGATGCTTGCGTGGTCGCGCGATGTCGACGACCAGACCATGCGCGACGAGTTCTATCGCGAAGTCGACAAGTCCGAGTTGTTCGACAAGGGCTACGTGGCGGCGCGTTCCGGGCACAGCCGGGGAAGCACGGTGGACCTGACCATCGTCGAACTGGGCAGCCGAATTCCGCAGCTGCCCTCGGGCGCTGCGCTGCGCGACTGCAGGGCCCCGGCGGGCTCGCGCTATCCCGACAACAGCCTGGATTTCGGCACCGGCTACGACTGCTTCAGTGTGGCATCGCATCCCGCTTCGCCGTTGCCGTCGGCACAGGCGCGCGCCAACCGGCTGTTGCTGCGCATGTCGATGCAACGCGCGGGCTTTGCCCCGCTGGCGACCGAATGGTGGCATTTCTCGCTGGTCGACGAACCGTATCCGCACACCTTTTTCGATTTTCCGGTGCGTTGAGTGCCCGCGGAGTGCCTGCGCGGCCCTGCAGGCCCGGGCGTGCGAGGCCTGCGGGGCGGATTGCGGCAACCACTCGCGGCAATCAATCGCGGCAATCACTTGCGCCAATCACTTGCACCAATCACTCGCGGCCGGCTTGCTGCGCGGCGGGAGGCTGCCCGTGGTAGCGCACCGTCTGGCCCCACTGGTGCGCAGTCCATGTGCAGGTGGCGGGCGGGTTGTCGATCGTGGTGCAGCCCGCGGAGCAGGTGTCTTGCGTCAGCACGGGCTTGCCGAGCAGGCTGGTGACACGGTGCGAGGTCGTCTCGGGGTAGAGCGCGTCGGGGACCAGCACGGAGTCGTAGTAGCGGATCTGCTGCTGGATTTCGTGGTAGTCGCTCAGGCACGCCACTTCGGGGGCGGGGCTTCTGGCGATGCTGCCACCCCAGTCGAACAGGGTCCAGTGGCACATTCCGGGGGGAAGTTTCGGCGTGACGCAGGTGCTTGCGCAGGTGTTGCCGCCGGTGAAGGCAGTGCCCGGATCGAGCGCGAGCACCTGGAGCTGCGCTCCCTCGGGCCCCCGCTCGTCGGCCACGGAGATGCTTCCCTGCGAGCTGATCGCCCCGCTCATCTCGCTCTGATCGAGCGCACAGCCGCCGGTGAAGCGGATGGTGTTGCCCCAGTCGCCGGGCCGCCAGCTGCAAGGCGCTTGCGCGATGCGCCGCAACTGCTGCCTGTTCTCGTACGCGCCGCTGCAATCGACCACGCAGCGGCCATGGTCCAGGCGCAGGCTTCCGGGGTCGAAGTCGCTGACGGAGTACATGCGTTGCTCAGGGGCCTGGGAATCGGGAACCTGGATTGCGTTGAAACGCTCGATTTCCCGTGAAATCGATTCCACGTCGCGGCTGCAGGAATCAGGGATGTCGCCGGCCATGCCTGCGCGCGCGAGGTCGCGCGACGGCAGCGGGGCGGAATCGGTGGCATCGGTGGCATTGACGGCAGCGGCGGCGCAGGCCAGCAAGGCCCCGAACAGGCCTGCCAGCAGGCGCTTGCCCGGAATGGGCTGCGAAGGCATCGTGCGGGAGTGCATGGTTCGTGGCTCCGGATCGGGGGTCGTCCCCGTTGGACACGTCCGGACGTCGCCGAGTTCCCGCCGTGCCTGCAAGACCTTGCTCGGTCGCTGGAAATGCCGGTTTTGCGCGGGCGGTACGCCGCGTCAAGTCCGTGTCAGTGGCGCGCGCTTATGCTTGGGTCGCGGCGCGCACCCTCGACGCGCAACCCACGCATGACCCAGGAGACGAAGGCATGGCCGACAGCCCCCCCGCAAGCCGCATTCCCGCAACCCTGATCGCCGGCGATGGCATCGGTCCCGAGATCATGGACGCCACGCTGCACGTGCTCGACGCGCTCGGCGCTCCCTTCGACTGGGATGCGCAGATCGCCGGGCTCGGCGGGGTCAAGGCCGCCGGCGACCCGCTTCCCGAAGCCACGCTGGACAGCATCCGGCGCACCCGGCTGGCGCTCAAGGGCCCGCTGGAGACGCCGTCCGGCGGCGGCTACCGCTCGTCCAACGTGCGCCTGCGCGAGGCCTTCCAGTTGTACGCGAACATGCGCCCGGCGCGGACCATGATTCCGGGCGGGCGTTTCGACAACATCGACCTGCTGGTGTTCCGCGAGAACGTCGAGGGCCTGTACATGGGCTACGAGCACTACATCCCGATCGACGACGACCCGCACGCCGTGGCGATGTCGACGGGCGTCAACACCCGGCAGGGGGCGCGGCACATCCTGGATTACGCCTTCACCACGGCCATCGCGCTGGGGCGCAAGAAGATGACCGTGGTGCACAAGGCCAACATCATGAAGGCGCTGACCGGGATCTTCCTGGAAACCGCCTACCAGCTGCACCAGCAGAAATACGCCGACCGCATCGCGCTGGACGACGTGATCGTCGACGCCTGCTGCATGAAACTCGTCATCAACCCCTGGCAGTTCGACGCGCTGGTGACCACCAACCTGTTCGGGGACATCCTGTCGGATCTGTGCGCCGGGCTGGTCGGCGGGCTGGGCATGGCGCCGGGCGCCAACATCGGGCGCGATGCGGCGATGTTCGAGGCCGTGCACGGCTCGGCGCCGGACATCGCCGGCAAGGGCATCGCCAACCCGGTGGCGCTGATGCTGGCCGCCGGCATGATGCTCGACCACGTCGGGCGCAAGGACCTGGCCGACCGCCTGCGACGCGCCATCGAGCGCACCCTGAATGTCGACGGCGTGCGCACCGGCGACCTCGGTGGAAAGGCCGGAACGCGCGAGTTCGCCGCGGCCGTGGTGGCACGCCTCGACGATTCCTGAGCCGTACTGGGGGTTTCCCTAGAATGCGCCAGCGCCGCCGATGGTCGGCGGCGCGTAGCCGCGCACCATGAACCCCGCTGCCCACGACTTCATCCTCACCCTGTCCTGTGCCGATGCCAAGGGCATCGTGTACTCGGTTTCCGGCGTGCTCTACCAGGCCGGTTGCAACATCCTGGATTCGCAGCAGTTCGGGGACCCGGCCACCGGCTTGTTCTTCATGCGCGTGCACTTCTCGGCGCCAGCCCATCTGGACGGCGCCGACAAGGTCGAGCTGCTGTTCGCCGACCTGCGTCAGCGCTTCGCAATGCAGGCGTCGATCCATGCGCTGGCGCGGCGTCCCAGGGTGCTGATCGCGGTCAGCCGCCAGGCCCACTGCCTCAACGACCTGCTGTTTCGCTGGCGTGCCGGGCAGATGCCGATGGAAGTGGTGGGCGTGGTGTCCAACCATGCGGACTGTTCCGCGCTGGCCGCGCACTACGAGGTGCCGTTCCACCACGAGCCGCTGCCGACGGGAGCCGACGCGGCGACCAAGCGGGCGCAGGAGTCGCGCATCGAGGCCCTGATGCGCGAGCAGCGGGTCGAATTGCTGGTGCTGGCGCGCTACATGCAGATCCTGAGCCCTGAGTTCTGCGCCGCGCTCGACGGGCGCGCCATCAACATCCACCATTCCTTCCTGCCCAGTTTCAAGGGAGCGCGCCCCTACCAGCAGGCGCACGACCGCGGGGTCAAGCTGATCGGTGCCACCGCGCACTACGTCACCGCCGACCTGGACGAAGGCCCGATCATCGAGCAGGACGTGCAGCGGGTCGATCACAGCCTGGATGCTGCCGAGCTGACGGCGGTCGGCCAGGACGTCGAGAACCAGGTTCTGGCGCGTGCCGTGCGCTGGCATGTCGAGCACCGCATCCTGCGCAATGGCCACAAGACGGTCGTGTTCAAATAGGGCCGAGGCCGGGCTCGTCCGCCGCGCGCGAGGGCGCGCCGCGAGCCGGCTGCCGCGTGGAGCCCTCGATGTCTCGTTCGCCGTCAGTTCCCAGCGCACCCCATAGTTCGGCCGAGGCCGCCGAGGCCGCCTTCTACGAGGCGCTGCAGGCAGGCGATGTCGAGGCGGTGATGCGCGTGTGGGCCGACGACGACGAGCCGGTGTGCGTGCACCCGGGCGGGCCGCGCCTGGTCGGCGCCGCGGCGATTCGCGCCAGTTACGAACAACTGCTCGGCGGCGGCGCGCTGGCCGTGGCCGCGGAGCGCGTGTTGCGCACGGTCACGATGGGCTGCGCGGTGCACAACGTGGTCGAGCGCGTGCGCCTGCCGGCCGGCTCCGGCGCTGCCTTCGGCTGCGTGCTGGCCACCAACGTGTACCTTCGCACTCCGCAGGGCTGGCGCCTGGTGCTGCACCATGCCAGCCCGGGCACGATCGACGAGGCCGGCGAACTGCTCGCCCAGTCCGAGCGCCTGCACTGAAGGCCTTGCCGGGACGGGCCCGCTCCATGGACGAACAGGTCTTGCGCGCGATGCAGCGGTGGCCCGACGTGCCGGCCTGTGCCGGCTGGCTGGGCCTCGACGCGCGCGGGCAGTGGTGGATGCGCGACACGCAGGCGCTGCCGTGGCCGCGCCGTGTCGACGGCAGCCTCGAGCGGGGTGGTGCGAGTCGGCTGCTGCACCCGGGCCTGGCAGCGTTCCTCGCGCGCAATTACCAGGCCGACGCGCAGGGTTGCTGGTATTGCCAGAACGGCCCGCAACAGGTGTTCGTCGAACTCGACGCGGCGCCGCTCGTGCTTCGCGTTCAGCTCGACGGCGATCGCGCGCTGTGGACTGCGCACACCGGGGCGGCGTGCCGGGTGCTGCAGGCCTGGCTGGACGAGCCGGGCCGGCTGTGGCTGCGCACCGACATCGGGCCCGGGTTGCTGCACAGCCTCGACATGGTGCTGCTCGAACCCTGGCTCGATGCCCGGCTCACCGAGCTGCGGGTTCCGGGTGGGCCGCGGCTGCCGCTGGAGACCCTGTCGCAACGCGACATCGAGTCGCGCCTGGGCTTTTGCGCCAGCCCCTCGGCGCTGCCGCGCTGGCGTCGGCAGTCCGGGCGGTAGAGGCCGGCGTCGCGCGCTTCGCCGGCGCCGGGAACCGTTTCATGCCCTGCCGCGCGGGCTCCGCGGCGCGACGCGGGGCGCCCTGCACGGACGGGCCGGCAGGGCGCGCGGGCGGGCTTACTTGGACTGCGCGACCATGTAGCGCACGGCGGCCTTGACGTCGTCGTCGCTCGCGGTGCTGCCGCCCTTGGGCGGCATCACGCCGCGCTTGCCGGTGTAGCCGTGGATGGCGCGGTCGTACAGGGTCGGCAGGCCCTGGGCGATGATCGGCGCCCAGTCCGACTTGTCGCCGACCTTCGGTGCGCCAGCGACCCCGGCGCCATGGCAGGCGATGCAGGTGCTGCCGTAGAGCTTCTTGCCGGCGTCGGCCACGGTGGTGCCGGCGGCCGCGGCAGGCGCGGCGGAGCTGGCGGCGGCAGTCGTGCTGGCGGCGGCAGTCGTGCTCGCGGCCACGCTGGCCTGCGCCACCGGGGCGAGATTCCGGTCGCTACCCTGCGCGGCCACCGGTTGCGACGCGGCCGGCGGCTCGGTCTCGACCGCGATGAAATGGGCGATCAGCACCAGGATGATCACCGGCACGGCGAAGCCCAGCACCAGGATCACGATCAGCTTGCGCAGCGTGGGTGCGAAGGGCAGCGCGCCGGAGGCGTTGGAGGGCGCGGCATGGCCTTTGGAATGATGGGAGTCGTGAGCGCTCATGGTCGGTGCGTGAAATGGACGAATGGCATTGCACGTCAAGCGGGCGGAACCGCGCGTGCGGCCTGCATGATAGGACGCTGCGCAACGAGCCGGCACGCAGCCCGGGAAGTTGCGCTGCAGCATGCGCGGCGCGCTTGACGTCGATCACGGCATGTCGCGGCCGTACGTGGCAGGCGCCGGCGCGCTGCCGGGCAGGGTTCGTGGCGCGCCCGCGCCGCGCCGCGGGCCTGTGCCACGCGCTACACTGTGCGTTTGGTCGTCGGCGCATCGCCGCGACCGTGCGCCCGTAGCTCAGTGGATAGAGTATCGGCCTCCGAAGCCGAGGGTCGTGGGTTCGATCCCCGCCGGGCGCGCCAGTTGTGTTCACGCGTTCACTCGCAGCCGGCCGCGAAGTGGACCCTCCGCTCCGCGCTCAGGTCAGGCCGCGCGCGCGGCCTGCGGGGCGCCTCGCAGGCGCAGCTGGAGCAGCTGCAGCACTTCGCGGCATGCCGCCTCGCGTGGTCCGACGAGCTCGGCGCAGCGCTGAACGGCGTCGAGAAGTTCCGTGTCCTGCGCATGGCAGCGGCGCAGGTATTCGCGCAGCGGATCCAGGCGTGGCGCGGCGAACTCCGGGCCGCCCGGCAGCTCGCGCCGCAGGTGCACCCAGTGCCAGGCGAAGGCGCCGAGCAGGCTTTGCAGCGCGCCGTCCAGCGGGCGCGGGCAGGCGAAGCCGCCCAGCCAGGCGTCGATGTCGGCCAGCGGCATCGGGCGCGCCACCGCGTAGCCTTGCACGTGGCGCGCGCCGATGATCATCATGGCTTCGAGCGCGGCAGCGTCTTCCACTCCCTCGACCACCACGGTGCGCCCGAGGTCCTCGCCGATGCGGATGATCGCGCTGACCAGGCCGAGCACCTTGGCCGGGTCGGCGTTGAGTTCGCGCAGCAGCGCCTGGTCGATCTTCACCACGTCGAAGGGCAGGTTCACCAGGCGCTTGAGGCTGCTGTAGCCGGCACCCAGATCGTCGATCGCGAGCTTCACGCCAAGCGCGGCCAGCCGGTGCACCGCCTGGGCCTGGCGCTCGTCGAGGAATTCCTGGGATTCCAGGATCTCCAGGGTCAGGCTCGCCGGCGAGCTGCCGTGGCGGCGTAGCGCCTGGTCCACCCAGTGAACCATGTCGGCGTGCAGCAGCGTGGCCGGCGCGACGTTGAGCGAGACCTCCAGCGTCAGGCCGCGCGCGCGCCAGCGCTCCTGCGCCTGCAGGGTCTGCTCGAGGCCGAGGCGGAACAGCGTGTGCGTGTCGGTGTCGTCGAATGCCGGCAGGAAGCGGGCCGGCGGGATCATGCGCTGGTCGGCATCGCGCAGGCGCGCCAGCATCTCGACCTTGTGCACGCGCCCGGTCTGTGTGTCGAGCACCGGCTGCGCATGCATGTCGAGGCCCCCCGAGTGGAGCAGGCGCCGGTACTCCGCGGCTTCCTGCCACAGCAGCGGCGTGAACGCGCTGCGCGAGGCCTGCGCCACGCGTTCCCAGCGCGTGCGCAGCGAGGCGATGAAGGTGCAGGCCCAGCCGCTGGCGAACTGGTGCGGATAGGCGCCGTACAGGGCCAGCACGAAGCTGTTGCGCGCATCCTTGATGGGAAGCGCGACGGCGCTCTGCACCGCGGCATCGCGCAGCGCCGGCAGCCACGAGTGCAGGCGCGCGTCGAGCAGCGCGGCATCGCTGCGCTGGATCTCCCCGGTGCGCCAGGCCTGCGCGACAAGGCCCTGGCCGCAGGGCTGGCGCGAATCCAGATTGGGCTGCAGCTGCGGGTCCTGCAGCGCGCGATCGAGCATGCGCATGCCGTCGCCGGCGCTGAACTCGGCGAAAAAGCGCCCGTCCGCAGACAGGCGCATGACGAATACCGCGCGCAGACCCGCGAGCCGGCACAGTGCGTCGAGCTCGCCGCGGACCAGGCTGGCCCAGGTGGTCGTCGAGTCCGGCAACGCGCGCGCCAGGTGTTCGTTGTACGAGTCGTACACCTCCTGCATGCGCGTGAGCTCGCATTGCAGTTCCAGCTGCATGCGGGCGTTGGCCACCTGCATCACGCGGGTGCGCTCGCGCCGCGACAGGCTCAGGGTCTGCACGCGATCGCGCAGCATCGAGCGGTACTCGTTGAGGGTGCGGCTGACCGTGCCCGCGGACAGCCCGACCAGAGCGTGGGTCTGCCCCACGTGCAGCGCGCGCCCCTCGCATTCGTCGGCGCGGGCGGCAGGCGACAGGCCCTGCAGCAGATGCTCGGCGAGCTTGCGCTTGAGCTGTTCGCGCTCGACCAGCGGCAGGCAGTCCAGGATGCCCTGGGCGCCGGGCATGCCGAGCACGCGGCGGTCGAATTCGGCGGCGTACTGGCGCGTGACCTCGCGCATCTGCTCCTGGAAGCTTTCCAGCAACTGCGCCGCGCCCGCGCCGAACGGGTCGATCTCGTCATCCTCGTCGGGTGCGGGCACCGGCGTGCCGGCGCGTTGCCACCAGGACGCCCGCGTGGCCTTGCGCGCCTTGGCCTGGTACATGGCCGCATCGGCCTCGCGCAGCAGCGCGTCGGCTTCCGTCGCATCCTGCGGGTACAGGGCCAGGCCCATCGACATGCCGATGCGCACGCACTCCTGCTCGCCCACCGGCAGCGCCTGCTGCATGGCCAGGAACAGCGGGTGCAGGCGTGCGTCGAGGCCGGGCTGCTCGATTCGCGCCGGCAGGTCGTCCAGCAGCAGCACGAATTCGTCGCCGCCGATGCGAGCCAGCATGTCCCCCGGATGCAGCGCGCCGCGAAGCCTGTGCACGATGTCTCGCAGCAGCTGATCGCCGACCACATGGCCGTAGCGGTCGTTGACCGGCTTGAAATCGTCCAGGTCCAGCACGCCGACGGCGAGCGCCCCGCCACCGGCCTGGGCTCGCAGGATCGAGCCGCGCAGGCGCTCGCGCAACGCACGCCGGTTGGGCAGGTCGGTGAGCTCGTCGTAATGCGCCTGCCGATGCAGCTCGGCTTCCAGTTCGTACTTGCGCGTGGCATCGACCGAGGTCCACACGATCACCGGCTGGGCCGCGTCGTCGCTGCGCAGGCGCTTGCCGTGCAGGTCCAGGCGGGCGAGCGAGCCGTCGCGCCTGCGCACCTGCACGTTGCCGAGCTCGCCGCTGCCTTCGCGCAGCACCTGCTCGGCCAGCTGCGCCATGCGCTGGGACACCTCGGGGTTGGGGTAGAGCTTGCGCGCATCCATGCCGAGCAGTTGCTCGCGCGATTCGTAGCCCATGATGTGCACCAGCGCCGCGTTCGCCTCGATGACCCGGCGCTCCGGATACTGCACGAGATCGATGCCGACGATGGTGTTGTCGAGCAGCGCCTCGCGCATGGCCCCCAGGCGCCGCAGGCGCTGCTCCTGCTCGCGGCGTTCGGTGACGTCCACGTGGGTCCAGACGATGCGGGCCGCGCCGTCGTCGAGGTCCACGCGCCGACCCGAGACGTCCATCCATACCTTTCGCCCGTCCTCGCTCCGCAGCACGACGTCGCGCAGCACGCCGCTGCCGTCGCTCAGCACGCGCGAGGTCAGCGTGCCCAGGCGCTCGACGGTGCTCGGGTCGTAGCGCTGCCGCGCCGACGTGGCGCGAAGCTCGTCGATGTCGCGCAGGCCCAGCATGTCCAGCATGCGCGCATTGGCGCGCTCGATCCAGCGTTGCGGGTAGCGCACGACCTGGATGCCGGCCGCCGTGTTCTCCAGCAGCGCGGAGTTGAGGGACTGCGCCGCGTGCTCGTCCCGCAGCAGTCGTATGCGCGAAAGTCCGGCGGCGATCGCCGCCGCCAGGTCGTCGACCAGCGCGACCAGCGTCGGATCGAAAGGGTACAGATCGGCCGAATACAGCGTGAACACGGCCCAGGGCTCGCCGTCCAGCAGCACCGGAATGGCCGCGCTGGTGCGCAGCCCGAAGCGCGCCGCGCGGGCCGCCCAGGGCGCCAGCGACGGGTTGCGCCCGAAGGCCGTATTGAAATACGCGCGTGCATCGCGCCAGGCGCGGCCGCTGGTGCCCTGGCCTTCCGGTCGCTGCGCATCGGCGGCGATGACGATGTCGTCCAGGTAGGCACGCCGCGGGCCCGCGCTGGCCAGGTAGCGGAACACGCCGTCCGGGCCCGGGCGCCCGATCCAGGTCAGGTCGACCTTGGCGTGTTCCACGGTGAGGGCGCAGACGCTGCGCAGGAATTCGGCCTCGTCTGCCGCGTCGGCGGCGATGCGGTGGATGTGCGCGAGCAGCAGTCGGTAGTCCGACAGCCGCGAGACCTGGTGGGCCTGGCGCCGGGAATACCCCAGGCCCAAGGCCGCGGCGGCCGAGAACAGCCCGATGGCCGCCAGCCCGCTGGCGCCGAGGGTTTCCCCGAGGTTCAGCATATCGGTAGGGGTTGCGCTGCCTGTTGCTGGGAATTGGTCTATTTTGTGAAAAACCTACTTGGCAATCTACGACACAAAACCCTCGTTGCTGAAAAATATCAGGTCCCACTCCATTCTTGTTCGGGTTTCGCGGCGTTGACAAGATGGGTATTCCGGCCGTGCGCGACGAGCCCAAAGCCGATAGGCTGGGCGGAAAGACCACGACTACCCCAGGGGAGACAAGGCATGAACCAGCGTTCCGCGGCGAGCGCCTTCATCGAGGCGCGTGATTTCCTGTTGCGTCACCGGACCGACTACACCGCGGCGTACGAGGGTTTCCGCTGGCCCGCGCTCGAGACCTTCAACTGGGCGCTGGACTACTTCGACCCGATGGCGCGCGGCAACCACGCCACGGCGCTGTGGATCACCGACGAGAACGGACGCGAGGACAAGCTCAGCTTCGACCACATGGCCAGGCGTTCCGACCAGGTGGCTTCGTGGCTGCGCGGCCTCGGCGTGCGGCGTGGCGAGCGCGTGCTGTTGCTGCTGCCCAACGAGGTCGCGCTGTGGGAATGCATGCTGGCATGCATCAAGCTCGGCGCGGTGATCGTTCCGACCACCACGCTGGTCAGCGTCGACGACCTGCGCGACCGTTTCGAGCGCGGCGCGGTGCGCCACGTGATCTGCACCGCCGGCGCGGTGGAGCGTTTCGCTCCGTTCACGGGACCGTACACACGCATCGTCGTCGGTGCCGGCGCGCCGGGCTGGATCGACTATGCCGAGTCGGCTCGGGCTCCCGAGGGCTTCGTCGCCGACGGCCCGACCCGCGCCGACGATGCGCTGCTGCTGTACTTCACGTCGGGAACGACCTCGCGCCCGAAGCTGGTGTTGCACACCCACCAGAGCTACCCGGTGGGGCACCTGTCGACCATGTACTGGATCGGCCTGCGCCCGGGCGACGTGCACTGGAACATCAGTTCCCCGGGCTGGGCCAAGCACGCCTGGAGCTGTTTTTTCGCGCCCTGGAACGCGGGTGCCACCGTGTTCATCTTCAATTACGCGCGCTTCGACGCCTGCGCCGTGCTCGACGCGTTGCAGCGCCATGGCGTGACCTCGCTGTGCGCGCCCCCGACCGTGTGGCGCATGCTGATCCTGCAGGACCTGACGCGCTGGAAGGTGGGCCTGCGCGAACTGGTGGGCGCGGGCGAGCCGCTGAACCCCGAGGTGATCGAAAGCGTGCGCCGCGCCTGGGGCATCACCATCCGCGACGGCTACGGGCAAAGCGAGACCACGGCCATCGTCGGCAACACGCCCGGCCAGCCGGTCAAGCCCGGTTCGATGGGGCGGGCCTTGCCCGGCTACCGCGTGGTGCTGCTCGACGTCGACGACCGGCCGGCCGACGACGGCGAGGTGTCGCTGGACCTGAGCGTGCGCCCGCTGGGCCTGATGAGCGGCTACGAGGGGCAGCAGGACAAGACCGCGCAGGCCTGCCGCGACGGCTTCTACCGGACCTCCGACGTGGCCAGCCGCGATGCCGACGGCTACCTGACTTATGTCGGGCGAGCCGACGACGTGTTCAAGGCCTCGGACTACCGCATCAGTCCCTTCGAGCTGGAGAGCGTGCTCATCGAGCACGACGACGTGGCCGAGGCCGCGGTGGTGCCGGCGCCCGACCCGGTGCGCGGCGCCGTGCCGAAGGCCGTGGTGGCCTTGCGCGCCGGGGTGCAGCCATCGCGTCAGCTGGCGCTGGACATTCTCGCTTTCGTGCGCGAGCGCGTGGCGCCGTACAAGCGCATCCGGGTGCTCGAGTTCGGCGATCTGCCCAAGACCCTGTCGGGCAAGATCCGGCGCGTCGAACTGCGCCAGCGCGAGCTCGCGCGCGAGCCTGGCGAACGCTCGGCGCTGGAGTTCCACGAGGGGGATGGCGATGCCTGAATCGACGAGGCGCCGACTGCTGCGGGACGCCGCCTGCGTCGGCCTGGCCTGCGCCTGGCCCGCGGCGCGCGCCTGGAGCCTCGACCTGGGCCAGCTGCAGCGCCAGCTCGGAGCTGCGTTGCCGGGGCTCGGCGCGGGCTCGCTGCCTGGCGCACCGGCGGCCGCGCCAGGCCCGGCAGCCGGCGGCGGCTCGGCGCTGGCTGCGCTGAGCAACACCCAGGTCGACCAGGGACTGAAGGCGGCGCTGGGCCGCGGCGTGGACGTGGCGGTGTCCACGCTGGGTCGTCGCGACGGATTCTGGGGCAGCCCGAAATGGCGCATCCCGCTGCCGCCGGCGCTGCAGCAGGTCTCGGGGCTGATGCGCATGGCGGGCCTGGGCGCGCAGGCCGATGCGCTGGAGCTGGCGATCAACCGGGCCGCCGAGGCGGCGGTGCCCCAGGCGCGCGATCTGCTGGTGGGCGCGGTGCGCCAGATGAGCATCGCCGATGCCAAGGCCATCCTCACCGGCGGCCCGCACGCGGCCACCGATTATTTCCGGGCGAAGACGCAGGCGCCGTTGCAGCGCAGCTTCGAGCCCATCGTGCACCAGCAGACCCAGCGCCTGGCGCTGGCGCAGACCTACGACCGCTACGCCTCCCAGGCGGCGCGCTTCGGTCTCGTGCGGCAGGATCAGGGCAGCGTGGACCAATATGTCACGCAGCAGGCGCTGGACCGCCTGTACCAGGCCATCGGCGACGAGGAGCAGGCCATCCGCGCCGATCCGGCGGCTGCCGGTTCGTCGTTGATCCGCAAGGTGTTCGGCGCCGCGCTGGGGGGGTAGTTCCCGCCGGCGCGGGCTCAGCTTTCGAGCACGCGCAGCGTCGCCTCGGCGGTGTCCCGGCGGATGCGAATGCGCAGGGTGGCGAATTCGGGCAGCTCGGCGCACAGCACCTGGGTGAAGTCGTTGCGCCCCCAGGCTTGCAGCGCGGCGTGCAGGTGCGGGTTCATGGTCGTCTGGCGTGGAACAATGGGCCGGATCCTGCCTCGTATCGTAGCCATGTCCCCGACCCCGCCGGGTGCACCAGCCGACTCGCCTGCGCCGCCAGCAACCGACCGCCTGCGCGGGCTTTCCATGGCCGAGGCCGCGCGGCGCGCGCAGCGCTTCGGCGCCAATGCCATCGAGGACCGGCCGCCGGCCTGGTGGCGCCGCCTGCTGCTCAAGCTGTGGGGGCCCGTGCCGTGGATGCTCGAGGCGGTGATCGCGCTGCAACTGCTGCTGCACCGGGAGCAGGAAGCCCTGGTGATCCTGTTCCTGCTGGGATTCAACGCCGTCGTCGCCTTCCTGCAGGAGGGGCGGGCGCAGGACGCGCTGGCGCTGTTGCGCCGCCAGTTGCAGGTGCAGGCGCGGGTGCTGCGCGACGGTCGCTGGTCGCGCCTGCCGGCGGTGCAACTGGTTCCCGGCGACATCGTGCATGTGCGCGCGGGCGATCTCGTCCCCGCCGACCTGCTGTTGTTCGACGGACTGCTTGCGCTGGACCAGTCGGCGCTGACGGGCGAATCCCTGCCGGTCGAGGCTGGCCCGGGAGCGCTCGCGTACACGGGCTCCGTGGTGCGCCAGGGCGAAGCCAGCGGCGAGGTCGGCGCGACCGGGGCGGCGACCCGCTTCGGGCGTACCGCGGAGCTGGTGCGCAGCGCCAGCGCGCCCAGCCACATGCAGCGCACCATCCTGTCCATCGTCGAGCGCCTGGTCGTCTTCGACCTGCTGCTGGTGCTGCTGGTGGTGCTGTATGCGCTGGTGCACGGGCTTTCGCTGGCCGATACCGCGGTGTTCGCGCTGCTGCTCCTGGTCGCGTCGGTGCCGGTGGCGCTGCCGGCGACCTACACGCTGGCCACCGCGATCGCCGCCGTGCAGCTGGCACGCCGCGGGGTCCTGGTGACGCACCTGCCGGCGGTGGAGGAGGCAGCGGCGATGGATACGCTGGTGTCGGACAAGACGGGAACCCTGACCCGCAATGCGCTGAGCCTGGCCGCGCTGCGCCCGCTGGGAGATGCCGACGAGGCCGCGTTGCTGCGCGCTGCCGCGCTGGCCAGCGACGACGCATCGCAGGATCCGCTGGACCTGGCCATCCTCGAGGCCTGGCGCGCGCGTGACGCGGCGCCGCCTCCGGTGCGCGGCGCCTTCCAGGCCTTCGATCCGGCAACCCGGTTCAGCGAGGGTGTCTACCAGGTCGACGGCATCGACTGGCACGCCATGAAAGGCGCCAGCGGCGCCGTGCTGCAGCGCTGCGGCGCCGACGCCGTGCAGCGCGAGCTGGTGGCACGCGTCGAGCGCGAGCTCGCCGCCGACGGTGCTCGCGTGCTCGCCGTGGCCGCAGGTGCGTCGGGCGCCATGCGCCTGGTCGGCCTGCTCGGGCTGGCCGACCCGCCGCGCGACGACGCCGCCGAGTTGATCGGCCGGCTGCGCGAGCTGGGGGTGCGCGTGTGCATGGCCACGGGCGACGCGCTGGAGACGGCGCGCGCCATCGGTGCGCGCCTGGGCCTGGGTTCGCGCGTATGCGCGGCCTCCGAGGCCGAGCTGCGGCACCCGGAGCGTTGCGACATCTACGCCCGCGTGCTGCCGCAGGACAAGCACGCCATCGTGCGCGCGCTGCAGGACGCCGGCCACGTCACCGGGATGACCGGCGACGGCGTCAACGACGCGCCGGCGCTGCGTCAGGCCGAGCTGGGAATCGCGGTGGCCAGCGCCACCGACGTCGCCAAGGCGGCGGCCGGCGTCGTGTTGACCGATCCCGGCCTGGCCGGGGTGCTGACGGTGGTCGGGGTCGGGCGCGAGGTGCATCGCCGCATGCTGACCTACCTGCTGAACAAGGTCGTGAAGACCCTCGAGATCGTCGTGTTCCTCACTGTCGGGCTTTGGCTGACCGGGGGCTTCGTGATCTCCGCGCGCCTGATCGTGCTGCTGCTGTTCGCCAACGACTTCGTCACCATGAGCATCGCCGTCGACCGCGTGCGCCCGGTCGGGCGCCCGCAGCGCTGGCGGGCTGCTCAGCTGGTGGGAGCCTGCGCGATGCTGTCCGTGCTGTCGCTGGGCATGTCGCTGCTGCTGTATTTCTGGAGCCGCGCGCACTTCGCGCTGGACGCCGCGCAGATGCAGACCATGGTGTTCCTGCTGCTGGTGCTGGGCACGCAGGCCAACGTGTACGTGCTGCGCGACGATGGGCGCCTCGGGCGCTTCGCCCCCGGCCGCCTGCTGGTCGCGGCGAGCCTGGCCGACGTGCTGGTGGTGTGCCTGCTCGCGCTGAGCGGCACGTTGATGGCCGCGGTGCCGTGGCAACTCGTGGTCACGCTGATCGGGGTCGTGCTGCTGTTCGCGATGCTGCTGGACCAGGCCAAGCTGCTGGTGTTCGCGCGCATCGGGTGAGCGCGCCGCCAGCAGGCCTCAGGACGGGTCTTGCGCGGCCTTGCTTGGCCGGCCGCGGCGAGCCTGGGTGCCGCCCAGCTTGCGGTACACGGTGGCGCGGCTCACCCCCAGCGCGCGCGCGGCCTCGGCCACGTTGCCGCGGGCGGCGTCAACCGCCTGTCGCACCAGCGCGTCCTCGAGCTGCTGCAGCGACATGCGGTTGCGCGCCGCGGCCAGCGGCGCGCGGCCGTCGCTGCCGGCGCGTCGGCAGCGCAGCTGCATGAGCAGGCCCGACCACAGCGGCAGCTCCATCGGCCCCGTGTCGAGCAGCTCGGAGGCGCGCGCATGTTCGAACAGGCGCTGCGGCGCCACCGCGAACACCTCGCTGGCGTGCACCCGCGAGCCGACGCTGGCGAGCTGGGGCACCAGCGCGCGCGCGGCGCGGTTGGCGGCGCAGATCCAGGCGTCGGCATCGAGGCCGAGCAGGGCGTCGGAGTCGCCGCCGAGCTCGTGTCCGGGCCAGTTCATGCGCAGCACCAGCGCGTGCCGGCCGCGCAGCACCAGCGCGTTCTCGATGCGCCGCGCCGCCTGCGCCGCGAGGTCGGTCAGCTCGGGGCGCTCGACCGTCTCGATGCCGGTGAGGTCGAGCATGCCCAGGCAGTGGCCGTCGGGGCCGAACAGCGGGGCGCCCGCGCAGCTGTAGATCGATGTGTCGCGGTAGAAATGCTCGCCCCGGTGCAGCCAGACCGGGTGCAGCTCGCTGAGCGCGGCGCTGATCGCGCTGGTGCCGATGCTGGCCTCGGACAGGTCGACACCGACGCGCGCGATGCAGCGCACGCGACGGTCCGACGGGTCCATCGCGCCACGCACGTCGATCACCATGCCCTGGGCGTCGGTGAGGATGGCGAAGTAGCGAGTGCGCGCGATCGCCCGCGCCAGTTCATCGAGCAGCGGGGCGGCCACGCTGAGCAGTTCGTGGTTGCGCTCCTGGCTGGCCCGCTTGGCCCCCAGCGGAACCGAGTCGAACTCCACGCGTTCCTCCGGGCGCCGGCCGCGCTGCAGGCAGCGGCGCCACGAGCGCTCGATCCAGTCGCGCTGCGCGCCCAGCACGGCGGGCGGAAGTTCCAGGCCTTCGCCAATGACCATGCGCCGCGCGTGGGCGATGCTTTGCAGCCGGTTTTCCGGGGGCAGTGCGGGCGCAGCGGGCATGGGGCGTTCTCCTGGAACGGACAGGGTATCCGAGTTCTCGGCTGGGCGGCGTGCCTGCCGCATGGCGTGTTACAGGCGGCATCCTCCGCCATGCGTCGAAGTGCCATTGTTCTATTTTGAGAAATTTCTCGGGGTGCGTGTTCAAACTCGGTGTTTTCCCTGAACGGCACGTATTGAGGTGCGCGGCGGCGGCTCCAACAATGGCCGGGCAGCAGCATCACAGCTTGCGCGTCGGGTGCGTGCCCGGCGACCCACACGAAAGAGGAGACCCGCGATGCAAGTCACGTTCACCGTCAACGGGCGCCGGGCGTCGGTCGACGTTGCCCCCAACACCCTGCTGGTGCAGGCGCTGCGCGAGCACCTGCGACTGACCGGAACCCATGTCGGCTGCGACACCGCGCAATGCGGTGCGTGCACCGTGCTGATGAACGGCAACGCCGTGAAGTCCTGCAACATGCTGGCGGCACAGGCCGAAGGCGCCGAGATCACGACCATCGAGGGCCTGGCCGCCGCCGATGGCACGCTGCATCCGATGCAGGCGGCGTTCAAGGAATGCCACGGGCTGCAGTGCGGCTTCTGCACTCCCGGCATGGTGATGAGTTCCGTCGACCTGTGCAACAAGCATCCCAAGGCCAGCGAGGCCGAGATCCGCGAACTGCTCGAAGGCAACCTGTGCCGCTGCACGGGTTATCACAACATCGTCAAGGCCGTGCAAAAGGGCCGTGAGTCGATGGCCGGTTCCTGAACCCGGGCCGCACTCGCAAACCCCAAATACCTGAGGAGACTCGACATGGGCGCATCCGATTTCGCCAAGCTGCCTCACATCGGAGAGGCCGTCCGCCGCAAGGAGGACTACCGCTTTCTCACCGGGGGCGGACAGTACACCGATGACATCAAGCTCGACGGCCAGCTCAGCGCGGTGTTCGTGCGTTCGCCGTACGGGCATGCAGTGATCCGTTCCATCAACACCGATGCCGCGCGCGGCGCGCCCGGCGTGGTCGGCGTGTTCACCGGCGCCGACGTGGCCGCCGACAAGATCGGCGGCCTGCCCTGCGGCTGGCTGATCACCAGCACCGACGGCACGCCGATGAAGGAGCCCGCTCACCCGATCCTGGCGGTGGGCAAGGTGCGCTACGTGGGCGACCACGTGGCGATGGTGGTGGCCGACACCCTGGAGCACGCGCGCAACGCCGCCGAGATGGTCGAGGTCGACTACGAGGAGCTGCCCGTGGTGACGGCGGTAGCCGACGCCGCCGCCGGCAAGGGCGTGGCGCTGCACGACGAGGCACCGGACAACCATTGCTACAAGTGGGCGCTGGGCGACAAGGCCGCGGTGGATGCGGCCTTCGCGTCGGCCGCGCACGTGACCCGGCTCGACCTGGTCAACAACCGGCTGGTGCCCAACGCCATCGAGCCGCGCTCGGCCATCGGCAGCTACAACCGCGCGTCCGACGAGTACACGCTGTACGTGGCCAACCAGAACCCGCACGTCGAGCGCCTGTTGATGACGGCCTTCGTCATGGGACTGCCCGAGCACAAGGTGCGCGTGATCGCCCCCGACGTCGGCGGCGGATTCGGCTCCAAGATCTATCTGTACGCCGAGGACGTGGCGCTGACCTGGGCCTCGAAAAAGCTCGGGGGCCGCCCGATCAAGTGGACCGCCGACCGCACCGAGGCCTTCCTCAGCGACGCCCACGGGCGCGACCACGTCAGCCACGCCGAGATGGCGATGGATGCGCAGGGGCATTTCCTGGCCATGCGCGTGCACACCCACGCCGCGCTGGGCGCCTACCTGTCGACCTTCGCCACCGCGGTGCCGACCATCCTGTACGGCACGCTGCTGGCCGGGCAGTACAAGACCCCTCAGATCTACGTCGAGGTCGACGCCTGGTTCACCAACACCGCGCCGGTCGACGCCTACCGCGGTGCCGGGCGTCCGGAAGCGACCTACCTGGTCGAGCGCCTGGTGTCGCGTTGCGGCTGGGAGCTCGGACTGGGCCAGGACGAGATCCGCCGGCGCAATTTCATCGACAAGTGGCCCTACCAGACCCCGGTGGCTCTGCAGTACGACACCGGCGACTACCTGGGTTGCCTGAGTCGCGCGCAGGAACTGGCCGACGTCGCGGGCTTCGCCGCGCGACGCGAGGCCAGCAAGGCCAAGGGTCTGCTGCGCGGCATCGGCTACTCCAGCTACATCGAGGCCTGCGGCCTGGCGCCGAGCAACATCGCGGGCGCGCTGGGCGCGCGCGCCGGCTTGTTCGAATGCGGCGAGGTGCGGGTGCATCCGACCGGCAGCGTGACCGTGTTCACCGGCTCGCACAGCCACGGCCAGGGCCACGAGACGACCTTCGCGCAAGTGGTCGCGGCGCGCCTGGGAATCCCCGTCGAGAACGTCGACGTGGTGCACGGCGACACCGGGCGCATTCCCTTCGGCATGGGCACCTACGGCTCGCGCTCGATCAGCGTGGGCGGCGCGGCGATCATGCGCGCGCTGGACAAGATCGAGACCAAGGCCAAGAAGATCGCGGCCCACCTGCTCGAGGCCAGCGACGCCGACATCGAGTTTTCCGAAGGCAACTTCACGGTCAAGGGAACCGACAAGACGATCCCCTTCGCGCAGGTTGCGCTGACCGCCTACGTGCCGCACAACTATCCGCTGGACAAGCTCGAGCCGGGGCTCAACGAGACCGCGTTCTACGATCCGACCAACTTCACCTATCCGGCCGGAACCTACATCTGCGAAGTGGAGATCGATCCCGCCACCGGAGTCACTCGCGTGGACCGTTTCACCGCGGTGGACGACTTCGGCACCATCATCAACCCGATGATCGTCGAAGGCCAGGTGCACGGCGGCATCGCGCAGGGCGTCGGCCAGGCGCTGCTCGAGCAGTGCGTGTACGACCCCGACAGCGGCCAGCTGCTCACCGCGTCGTTCAGCGACTACGCGATGCCGCGCGCCGACGACCTGCCGACCCCGAAGCTCGACACCATCTGCACCCCGTGCCTGCACAACCCGCTGGGCACCAAGGGCTGCGGCGAAGCCGGAGCCATCGGCTCGCCGCCGGCGGTGATCAACGCCGTGCTCGATGCCCTTGCCCCGCTCGGGGTGAAGGACTTCGACATGCCCGCCACGCCGATGCGCGTGTGGCAGACCATTCGCCGCGCCCAAGCCTGAGGAGACCGACACCATGTATGCCTTCCAACTGGAACGCGCCAGCAACGCCGCCGACGCGGCGCGCCACGCGGCCGCTGGCGCACGGCCGCTGGCCGGCGGCCAGACCCTGCTGGCCGCGATGAAGCTGCGCATCGCGCAACCCGACGCGCTCGTCGATCTGGGCGGCGCCGCCGACCTGCGCGGCATCAGTCGCCAGGGCAACAGCCTGCGCATCGGGGCCATGACCCGGCACGCCGAGGTGGCGGCCAGCGCCGACGTGCGCCAGGCGATTCCCGCGCTGGCCGACCTGGCGTCGCAGATCGGCGACCGCCAGGTGCGCGCGATGGGAACGCTGGGCGGCTCGGTGGCCAACAACGATCCCGCCGCGTGCTATCCCAGCGCCGTGCTCGGGCTGGGCGCCACCGTGCACACCACCAAGCGCGCGATCCCGGCCGACGATTTCTTCGTCGGCGTGTTCACCACTGCGCTGGACGAGGGCGAACTGATCACCGCCATCGACTTTCCGATCCCGCGCCGCGCGGCCTACATGAAGTTCCGCCAGCCCGCGTCGCGTTTCGCGCTGATCGGAGTGTTCGTGGCGCAGCGCGACGATGGAGTGCGCGTGGCGGTGACCGGTGGCGGCAGCGGGGTGTTCCGCCACGCCGGGCTGGAAAAGGCCCTGTCGGCCAGCTTCACGCCGCAGGCGGCGGCCTCGGTGGCCATCGATCCGGACGGCCTGGCCAGCGACCTGCATGCCAGCGCCGAATACCGTGCCAACCTGATCGGCGTGATGGCCCAGCGCGCGGTGGCCAAGGCGCTCGCGTAGCAGCGGCGTCACGCACGCGGCGCGCCGGCTCCGGAGGCATCCGGGCCGGCGCGCCGTCTCGTCTCGTGGATTCACGATGAACCAGACAGATCCCGACAGCATCGACGAACTCAGCGCCGCGTTGCAGCAATGCGGCTACTACGCCGACCGGCGCCTGGCCACCGCGGTGTTCCTGGCGCTGCGCCTGCAGCGCCCGCTGCTGCTGGAAGGCGAGCCCGGCGTGGGCAAGACCGAGCTGGCCAAGGCCCTGGCCGAGGTGCTCGCGCGCCAGCTGCTTCGCCTGCAGTGCTACGACGGCCTGGAGCTGCGTGAAGCGCTGTACGAGTGGAACTACTCGGCGCAGTTGCTGCACATGCGCGCCGCCGAGGGGCATGCGCAGGCCGAGCAGATCGAGCGCGAGGTCTACCAGGAGCGCTACCTGATCCATCGCCCGCTGCTGCAGGCCTTGCAGGCCCCTGCGCCCGGCGCGGTGCTGCTGATCGACGAGGTCGACCGCGCCGACGAGCCCTTCGAGGCCTTCCTGCTCGAATACCTGGGCGAATACCAGGTCAGCATTCCCGAGCTCGGAACGGTGCGCGCCGAGGTGGCGCCGGTGACCATTCTCACCAGCAACCGCACGCGCGAGCTCAACGACGCGGTCAAGCGCCGCTGCCTGTACCACTGGCTGGACTATCCCGAGCGCGAACGCGAGCTGGCCATCGTGCGCGCGCAGGTTCCGCAGGCGCCTGCCGAGCTGACTCGCCAGGTCGCCGAGTTCGTCTCGCGGGTGCGCGGCGCGCCCTACGCGGGAAGTTTCCAGCGCATGCCGGGAATCGCCGAAAGCGTGGAGTGGGCGCGCGCGCTGGTCGCGCTGGACACGCTGAACCTCGACCCCGAGGTGGTCACCGATACCGCCGGCATCCTGTTCAAGCAGCGCGAGGACGTGGCCGCGCTGACCCGCGACCTTGCCGCCGAGCTGCTGGCGCCGGCGCCGACCGAGTAGGGCCCCGGCGCGGGAGCCGACGCATGCTGCTGGGTGACGCGCGTCAGGGCAAGCTGCTGGGCAACGTCTCAGGTTTTGCGCGCGCGCTGCGCCGTGCCGGGCTGTCGGTCGATGCCTCGCGCATCGCGCTGGCCGCCAGCGCGATGCAGGCCGTGGGACTGCGGCGCCGCGACGACCTGGAGGCGGCGCTGGAAGCCGTGCTGGTGGGAAACGAGCGCGACCGCGGAGTGTTCCGCGAGTTGTTCGACACCTTTTTCCGCGATCCGGCGGTGGCCTCCAAGCTGCTGGCGCAGATGCTGCCCAGCGCCGAGGGCAAGGCTGATCCGCCGCGCCAGCGCCCCCGCGTGCGCGAGGCGCTGGCGGCGCCGCGCAGCGCGCGCGACCAGCGCCCCCAGCCGGAGCAGGCCGTCGAGTTCGACGCCTGCATGTCGGCCAGCGCCAGGCGCCAGTTGCGCCATGCCGACTTCAACGCGCTGGGCGCCTCCGAGTACCGGCTGCTCGAGCGCCTGGCGCGGGAAATTCCGCTGCCTGTGCCTCGCCTGCCTTCGAGACGAGTGCGTTCGGGCGCGCGCGGAGCGCGCGCCGACTGGCCTCGCGTGCTGCGCCAGGCGGCGCGTTGCGGTGGCGAGTGCATGGAGCTGCCGCGTCTGCAGCGCAGGCGCGAGGCACCGCCGCTGCTGGTGCTGGTCGACGTGTCGGGCTCGATGGAGCGCTACACGCGCCTGCTGCTGGCCTTCCTGCACGCGGCCACCCGGGGCATGCGGCGCCGCGACGTGTTCGCCGTGGGCACCAGCCTGACCGACCTGACCCCGGCCTTCGCGCTGCCCGACAGCGACGACATGCTGGCGGCGGCGTCGGCTGCCGTGCACGACTTCGCGGGGGGAACGCGCCTGGGCGAATGCCTGGCCTCGCTGCGCCGTGAGCACTCCCGGCGCCTGGTCGGGCGTCGCAGCCTGGTCTTGCTGATCAGCGACGGCCTGGATACCGGGGAGCCGCAGCAGCTGCAGCAGGAGCTGGCGTGGCTGCGCAGGCGCAGCCGGCGCGTGCTGTGGCTCAACCCGCTGCTGCGCTTCGCCGCCTACCAGCCCAGCGCGCGCGGCGCCGCCGCGCTGCATGCCGGATGCGACGCGATGCTGGCCGTGCACAACCTGGCCAGCCTGGAGCAGCTGGCGGCCAGCCTGGCGGAGTTGATGCGGCAGCGCTGATGCGTGCGGGTCAGTCGCGCGGAAGCGTCGACTGGGCCAGTTGCGAAGGCTCGTCGATGTCGAGCAGCAGCCCGGGATCTTCGAGTTCGAGCCAGTGCAGGGCATCGCGGTGGGCCTGCAGCACGCTTCGCGCGCCCGAGTCTCCGCGCACCGCGAGCAGCTCGTTGCCGAAGTCGCTGCCGAAGCCTACCGGGTGGCCGCGCAGCCCTCCGTGCGTGGGCACGACGATGTTGTCCGCGCGCAGGTCGTGGGCCACGGCGCGGATGCTCGCCGCCTGCAGCGCGGGCATGTCGGCCAGGCCGATCAGCCAGCCGTCGACGCGCGGGGTCTGCAGCACGCCCCAGGCCAGCGAATGGCCCATGCCGAGCTGGGCCTCGGCGCAGAAGGTGCTGGGCACGCCGAGTTCGAGCAGGCGCGCCGCGAGTTCGCGTTCGCTGTCCGACGGCTCGCGCAGCACCACCAGCAGGCGGTCGAACACCTCGTCGCGTGCTTCCAGCCAGCGGCGCACCGTGCGCAGCAGCAACGGCTCGCCGTCGACGTTCGCGCGTCGTTTGTCCGCGCCGAAGCGCCGGGAGCGCCCGGCCGCCAGCAACAGCCCCTGGATCATTCGCCGATTGTCGCGGCGCCGGGGCTGCCTCGGCAAGTGGGTTTTTCGGGCCGACGCTGCGGGACGGCCTGATCAGGCTGTTATTGCGCCGCAGCGTAGTAGTGATTCTGCGGGTGGTCGACCTGGGCGAAGAAGTCCCAGCGCTCGCCGAGCAGCGCGGCGAACTGCAGCAGGGCCAGCGAGCCGAGCCAGTCCAGGCGCGGCGCGGAGCCGGCCAGCAGCGCCAGCGCAACGCTGGGCAGCGCGAACCCGGCGATCATGTACAGACTGCGCAGGCGCCGCAGCAGCGCGGACTGGGCGCGCAAGCCGAACTCTTCCAGGTTGAAGCTGCCGGCGGTAAAGCCGCGTGAGACCTGGCGCACCGGCCGTGCGCCGGCGCCGACGGCGCTGTGGGTCGAGCCGGCGCGGCGCAGCCGCTTCAGGCGCGCGAGCGCGGCGGCGCGCGACAGCCACGCCAGCACGGTCCACGACAGCGCCAGGTGCGCGAGCGTCGCCGCGGCCGGCTGGTGCAGCGCGGCGAGCAGCGCGGCCACCGCCAGGTGGCCGCTGGCGAGGCCCATGAGGGCGAAGTTCAGCGGAGTCAGCGGCGTGGCCCATTCGCGAATGAAGTCGATGGCGGCGTACACCTTGCCGGTGCACAGCCACAGCACGAGCGCGGCGAGCACGCTCAGGCCTTGCAGCCATGTCGGCCAGGCGCCCAGGTGATCCACGCTCAACGCGCTCGCCGCGGTCAACGCGAGAAAGGCGGACACGGCGATGACCTCGCGCGACAACCAGGAGCTGCGCCACATCGCGGCCGCGCGCCAGGCGCGCAGCGGCTGCCCGAGGTGGGCGAAGGAGCAGCCCAGCGCGATGGCGCCGAGCGCGAACGCGGCGAACAGCGCATCGCGCAGTGCGGCGGGGTCGAGCGGGCCGGCGAGGCCGGCCAGCGCGAGCGCGACGACCATGCCCTGGGCGCAGCCCAGCAGGGTGGTGAACCAGATCACGGACCAGGCGGGACGCATGGACTTTCCTCGTTCAGCGCCGCGCTGCCGGCGCGGCATCGCGAATCGCGTGGGTCGGCGCGACGCCGGCCGGCCGGGCGGCGTCGCCGGCCAGCCCGATCAGCGCGCCCAGCCAGTCCAGCACCCCGGCGCCCCGCGCCGCGCGCGCAGGCTCCGGCACGGCCGTCTGCGCCTGCGGCGTGGCCTCGCGCATGCTGCGTCGCGGCAGGTAGTGGTTGGCCGGGCGGGTTCCCAGTTCGGGCATCGGCGCGAAGCCGCCGCGCTCGGCGATGGCTCGGGACACTTCCGACTCGGGGTCGTCGACGTCTCCGAACAGCCGCGCGCTGGTCGGGCAGGCGTTGACGCAGGCCGGCTTTCGCCGGCTTTCCGGGATCGACGTGTCGTACACGCGGTCCACGCACAGCGTGCACTTGGTCATCACTCCGCGCGGCTCGTCGAATTCGCGGGCGCCGTACGGGCAGGCCCACGAGCAGTACTTGCAGCCGATGCACTTGTCGGCGTCGACCAGCACGATGCCGTCCTCGGCGCGCTTGTACGAGGCCCCCGTCGGGCATACCGGCACGCACGGCGCATCCTTGCAATGCAGGCAGCTCTTCGGGAAATGCAGCACCTCGGTGGCCGGGAAGGCGCCGAGCTCGAAGGTCTGCACGCGGTTGAAGAACACCCCCGAGGTGTCGGGCCCGAAGGGGTCGACGTCGCTCAGCGGCCCGGCCGCGCCCGACGTGTTCCATTGCTTGCAAGAGGTCACGCAGGCGTGGCAGCCCACGCATACATCGAGGTCGATGACCAGCGCGAGTTGGCTCATGACGAAGTCCTTTCGGAAAGTCCGGCGGAGCCCGTGTCCTGCTCCGCCGGCGTCTCGGCGCGGTGCCGTCGCGTGCCCGCCATGTATTGCAGCAGGCGCGTGGCGCCGCGTCGGCGCAGCAGTTGGCCGGGCGCCGGCGGCGGCGCCTGGTGGGCCGGCCAGGTGTTGCCGGCGTCGAGCGCGCGCAGGTCGTCGCGCGCGCCGTCCAGCCCCTGCCCGTGCACGCTGGCGTAGCGCGTGGGGTCGGCGTCGGCGTGGGTTTCATCGGGCCCGGCGGGATGAATTCGCACGCGCAGGTCGTACCAGCCGGCCTGCCCGGTCACCGGATCGCTGTTCGACAGCGGAGCTCCGGTGGCTCCGGGCAACTCGTCGGTGATCACGTGGTTGAGCAGGAAGCCGCGGCGCGACTCGTCGGCGCCGGGCTCCAGGCCCCACATGCCGGCGGCCTTGCCGATGGCGTTCCAGGTCCACACGGTGCCCGGCTCGACGGCTTCCGAATACTGCGCGAGGCAGCGCACCTTGCCCCATGGCGACTCGACCCACATCCAGGCGCCGTCGGCGATTCCGGCGGCCTGCGCAGTCGCCGGGTGCACGTGCAGCCGGTTGTGGCCGTGGATCTGGCGCAGCCAGGCGTTCTGCGAATCCCATGCGTGGTACATGGCCATCGGGCGCTGGGTCACCGCGGCCAGCGGGAAGGCGTCGAGGTCGACGACCTGCTGCTCCAGCGGAGCGCTCCAGTGGGGCAGCGGGTCGAAGTGCTCGAACACGCGCTCGCGCAGATGCTCGGGGGGCCGGCGGCCGGCGTCCCCGGCGCGCGCCGCCACGCGGAAGGACTGCAGGATGTCGCTGTAGATGGCGATCACCGCCGGCAGCTCGAGCTTGCGCCAGCCATGCTCGCGCGCGTATTTGAGGTAGTCGCGGTTCACGCCGCGCATGTAGCGCATCGCTTCGGGCAGGTGGGTCAGGTGCACGCAATCGTTGCTCGCGTACTGCTCCCACTGTCGCGCATTGGGTTCGCCCTTGAGCGACTTGGAGCCGTCCGCGCCGCGCCAGCCGGTGAGAAAGCCGATGCCCGAGCCCGGCGCCGTTTCGTAGCGCACGATGAAATCCGGGTAGTCGGCGAACTTGCGGCTTCCGTCGGCATCGGTGAAGGACGGAAAGCGCAGGCGCGACGCGAGCTCGATCAGCACCTCCTGGAACGGCCGGCATTCGCCCAGCGGAGGCACCACCGGCACGCGCACCGAATCCATCGCGCCGTCGTACTCGGAGATCGGCCGGTCCAGCATGGACATCGCGTCGTGGCGCTCCAGGTACGTGGTGTCGGGCAGCACCAGGTCGGCGAAGGCCGTCATCTCGCTGTGGAACGCGTCGGCCACGACGAGGAAGGGAATTCGGTATTCGCCCGCGGCGTCCCGGTCGGTGAGCATTCGCCGGACACGCTGGGTGTTCATCGACGAATTCCACGCCATGTTCGACATGAAGATCATCAGCGTGTCGATCGGATAGGGATCGCCGCGCCAGGCGTTGGTGATCACGTTGTGCATCAGCCCGTGCACCGCCAGCGGGTGCTCCCACGAAAAGGCCTTGTCGATGCGCATCGGCCGGCCGTCGTCGTCGACCATGAGCTCCTCGGGGCGAGTGGGCCAGCCCAGCGGAGCCGCCGGCAGCGGGGTGTTCGGGCGCACCTGGCTCCAGTCGTTGATGGTGCGCACGCTGGGCGGGATCTCCTTCGGGTACGGCGGCTTGTGGCGAAAGCCCCCGGGCACGTCGATGGTGCCCAGCAGGCTCATCAGCACGGCCATGGCACGGATGGTCTGGAAGCCGTTGGAGTGCGCCGCCAGGCCTCGCATGGCGTGGAAGGCGAGCGGGCGCGCGCGCACGTGCTGGTGTTCACGACCCCAGAAATCGGTCCATGGCTGCGGCTCGTCCCAGGCCTCGTCGAGCGCGCTGTGCGCCATCTCCTCGGCCAGGCGCTCGATGCGCCCGGCCGGGATTGCGGTGATGCCGGCCGCCCAGCCCGGCGTGCAGGTCTCGGTCTGTTCCAGCAGCAGCTGCAGCGCGGTCGCCACCGGCGTGCCGTCGGGCATGGTGTGGCGCCCCCACAGCGCGGGCTCGACGCCGTCGCTCCACGCCGGCACCGGGCGCTGCGCGGCGGCGTCCCACCACCAGAAGTTCAACGGCGCGTCGGGCGAGCCCTCGTCGGCATCCGGATCGCGCAGCAGCATGCCGTCGTCGGGGTGGCCGGGTTGCACGCGCACCAGCTGCGCGGCGTTGGTGTAGCGCGTCGCGAACTCGCGGTCGAAGCGCTCGCGGCGCAGCAGCAGGTGCAGCAGCGCCATGAACAGCGCGCCGTCGGTGCCGGGGCGGATGGGAATCCATTCGTCGGCCACGGCCGAATAGCCGGTGCGCACGGGGTTGATGGAAATGAAGCGTCCGCCGCGGCGCTTGAATTCCGAAATCTGGGTCTTCAGCGGATTGCTGTGATGGTCTTCCGCGGTGCCGATCATCACGAACAGCCGGGCGCGCTCCAGGTCCGGGCCGCCGAACTCCCAGAAGCTGCCGCCCACCGTGTAGATCATGCCGGCGGCCATGTTGACCGAGCAGAAGCCGCCGTGGGCGGCGTAGTTCGGCGTACCGAACTCGCGTGCGAACAGCCCGGTCAGCGCCTGCATCTGGTCGCGCCCGGTGAACAGCGCGAAACGCTTCGGATCCGTCGCCCGCAGCTGCGACAGGCGCTGCTCCAGCATGGCGTAGGCCTCGTCCCAGCCGATGGGCTCGAACTCGCCGCTGCCGCGCTCGGAGCCTAGCTTGCGGCGCAGCGGCTGGGTCAGGCGCGCCGGCGACACCTGTTTCATGATTCCGGCCGAGCCCTTGGCGCAGATCACGCCGCGGTTGAGCGGGTGGTTGGGGTTGCCCTCGATGAAGCGCACCTCGCCGTCACGCACGTGCACGTTGATGCCGCAGCGGCAGGCGCACATGTAGCAGGTGGTCGAGCGCACCTCGGTCCTGCCCGCGGGGTGGGCCTGCGGGTCGTGCAGCGGCTGGTCCACCGAGAAAACGCGGTTCCAGAGTTTTTGGATCATGGCGTGATGCTCGAAAAGGTCGCCGGGAAGGCGTTACATCAGAATTTAGGAACATTTCATACCGTAATCAAACGAATGGTTTGCATAGGATCGAACGAATTTTTCGATTGAACCGGTCTCCGCGACGCCCCGCGCGGCCTGGCGCATGACAGCCCCTACACTGCGCATACCCGTCGCAGTCGCCGCCATCCGTTGCCCGCCTTGCCCGTCGCGCCGTCTCCAGCCACCGTCCAGCAGCCCGCGCGCACGCCGCCACCGGGCCTGCTGGTGCTGCACGGCAACCGCCTGGAGGACCTGCACCAACTGGTTCTGTACTGCCAGCAGCGCTGGCCCCTGCCGGCACTGGAGCCCGACGTCGTGCTGGTGCAGAGCAACGGGGCCGGCGAGTGGTTCAAGGCCGCGCAGGCCCGGGCGCAGGGAATCAGCGCGGCGGCACGCGTCGAGTTGCCGTCGCGCTTCGTCTGGGATATCTACCGTCGCGTGCTCGGAGCCGGCGAGCTGTCCGCGCGTTCGCCGCTGGATCGCCACGCCCTGGTCTGGCGCCTGCTTCGCCTGCTGCCCGCGTGCCGCACGCTCCCCGGCTTCGAGTCCGTCGCCGCCTTCCTGCGCGACGACGATCCGCTGCGGGTGCTGCAGCTGGCGCAGCGCCTGGCCGACCTGTACGACCAGTACCAGGTCTACCGCGCCGACTGGCTGGAGGCCTGGGAACGCGGCGAGCGCGTGCTGCCCGACGCGGGCGGCCGGCCCCGTGCGCTGGCGCCGGAGCAGGCCTGGCAGGCACGGCTGTGGAACATGCTGCTCGACACGCTGGACGAACACGAGCGCGCGCTGGTGCGCCCGCAGGTGCACCGGCGCGCGCTGGAGCGTCTGCGCCGCGGCGCCGCCGGGAGCTTCGACCTTGCGCCGCGGGTCTGCCTGTTCGGCGCCGCCACCGTGGCGCCTGCCGTGCTGGACCTGCTGGTGGCCTTGTCGCGGCATGCCCAGGTCATCGTCGCCGTGCCCAATCCCTGCCGTTTCCACTGGGCCGACATCGTCGAGGGCCGCGAGCTGCTGCGCCCGGCGCTACGCCGCCACGGGTTGCGCGGCCGTGTCGATCCGGCCGCCGTGCCGCTGCCGGCGATGCACGCGCACGCCCACCCGCTGCTCGCGGCATGGGGCCGCCAGGGGCGCGATTTCATGCGCCAGCTCGACGCCTGCGAGTCCGACGGGCCGGCCGGCGCCGAATTGCCGCGCACCGACGTGTTCGACGAGCGCGATCCCGGCACGCTGCTCGAGCATGTGCAGGCGGCGATCCGCGATCTGCTGCCGCTGGCCGAGCACGCCTTCGCGCCGCTGCCCGACGGCGACGATTCGATCCAGTTCCACGTCACCCATGGCGTGCAGCGCGAGGTCGAGGTGCTGCACGACCAGCTGCTCGATCTGCTGGCGCGCGACGGTGGCGAGCGCGGCCGGCTGCGCCCGCGCGACATCGTCGTCATGGTTCCGGACATCGAGGTCTTCGCTCCCGCCGTGCGCGCGGTGTTCGGCCAATATGCGCCGGACGATGCGCGACACGTTCCCTTCGACATCGCCGACCTGCGCCAGCGCAGCGCGAGCTCGATGCTGCAGGCGCTGGAGTGGCTGCTCGGCATCGGTCGTCGCCGCGTCACGCTCAGCGAGATGCGCGACCTGCTGGAAGTGCCGGCGATCGCCGCGCGCCTCGGCTTGGAGCCGGCCGACCATGCGCTGCTGGCGCGCTGGATGGCCGAGGCCGGTGCGCGCTGGGGCCTGCACGCGCAGCAGCGCGCCAGCCTGGGCCTGCAGGCCTGCGGCGAAGCCAACAGCTGGCTGTTCGGCCTCAGGCGCATGCTGCTGGGGTATGCCAGCGGCGACGGCGCTGCCTGGCGCGGCATCGAACCGCTGCGCGAGGTCGGCGGGCTCGACGCCGCGCTGGTCGGCGTGCTGCACGCGCTGCTCGAGGCCCTGGAGGACTGGTGGCGACAGTGTCTCGAGGCGGCCACGCCGCAGCAGTGGGCGCAGCGCGCGCGCGCGCTGCTGGAGCGCTGCATGCAGCCGGTGGACGAGTCCGAGCGCCGGGTGCTGGCGGCCATGCACGAAGGCCTGGCGCAGTGGCTGCACGACTGTGAATGCGCACGCTTCGAGCAGGCCGTCGCGGCGGAGGTGTTCGCCCAGGCCTGGCTCGAGCGCATCGACGACACCAGCGCATCGGGGCGCTTCCTGGCCGGGGGCGTGACCTTCTGCAGCCTGTTGCCGCTGCGCGCGATCCCCTTCGAGGTGGTGTGCCTGCTGGGCATGAACGACGACGCCTATCCGCGCGGCGGACAGCGCAGCGACTTCGACCTCATGGCCTTGCCCGGCCAGTACCGCCCGGGAGACCGCTCACGCCGCGACGACGATCGCTACCTGATGCTCGAGGCGCTGTTGTCGGCGCGCCGCGTGCTGTACCTGAGCTGGTGCGGACGCAGCGCGCGCGACAACACCGAACTGGCGCCGTCCGTGCTGGTGTCCCAGCTGCGCGATTACCTCGCCGCGGGTTTCGCGGCGCCCGACCCGCGCCCTGGCGAGACGCCCGGGCAGGCGCTGCTGCGCCTGCGCACCACCGAGCACGCGCTGCAGCCGTTCAGCCGCCGCTATTTCGAGCCCGGAGGGCCGCGCACCTGGGCGCGGGAATGGTTCGCGCTGCACCAGGCGCGGCCGGCGGGCTCCGGCGCGCCGGCGCTGGCGCCTCAGGCTGGCCAGCCTGACCCGGCGGCCACGCTGCGCGACCTGGTCGCGCTGCTGCGCAACCCCGTGAAGCTGTACTTCCGCGCGCGCCTGGACGTCGTGTTCGAGACCCTGGAGCAGCAGCCCGACGACGACGAGGTGTTCGCGCTTCACGGGTTGCCGCGTCATGCGCTGCTGCAGCAGCTGCTGGAGCAGGCGCGCGCGGGAACACCGCCGCACGCGCGCTCGTGGCTGCAAGCCCGGCTGCGCCGCGCCGCCGCCAGCGGGCAGCTGCCGATGGCGGGCCCCGGCGAGCAGTTGGCGCAGCAGCTCGAGCGCGAACTCGGCGCGGTGCTCCAGACCTGGAACACGCTGCTCGCGCGCCATGCCGAGCAGCTGCCGCGCCGCGCCTTGCGCATCGGCGCGGGCAGCGACGGCGACAGCGAGCAGCGGGACTTGCGCATCGAGGATTGGCTGCAGGGGCTGCGCCGGGAGCCCGGACACGAGCTGGCGACATGGCTGGAACTCGGCGCATCGAGGCTGCGCGACGGCAACTCGGCTCGGCCGCGCCTGGAGCGCCTGCTGGCACCGTGGATCCACATGCTCGGGGCTGCCGCGTGCGGCGTGCCCTGCCAGGGCTATCTGGTCGGCATCGACGCCGTGCTGCATTGGCAGGCCCTTGCGCCACAGCCCGCGCGCGAGCAGCTGGCGAGATTGCTGCACGCGTGGCGGCGAGCCCGCAGCGAGCCGCTGCCGTGGGGTTTGCGCAGCGCGCTGGCGCAGGCGCGGCAGCGCGATGCGCGCGCCGCGTACGAGGGAACGCCGTGGCATGGCGGAGGCGACGTCGACGATCCTTACCTGGCCCGGCTGTATCCCGATTTCGACAGCCTTCGCGCCAGCGGGGCCTTCGAGGCCTTCGCGCGAGAGCTGTTCGAGCCGCTGTGCGCGTGGGCGCAGGACTGCGTGCGCCTGCTCGAGCTGGCGCCGTGCGAACCCGGGGAGTCGGCCGATGACTGACTCCGCGGTGCTGGATGCGCTGCGCCTGCCGCTGTGGGGCAGCCGGCTGATCGAGGCCAGCGCCGGAACCGGCAAGACCTGGACCATCGCCGCGCTGTACCTGCGCCTGGTGCTGGGCCACGGCGAGCCGGGCGAGGCCTGGCGCGAGCCGCTGGCGCCGGCGCAGATCCTGGTCATGACCTTCACGCGCGCTGCCACGCAGGAGCTGCGCGAGCGAATTCGCCGGCGCCTGGCGCTGGCGGCGGCGTGTTTTCGCGGCGAGCACTGCGTGCCGGCCGACGACCCGCTGCTGGCGCGCCTGCTGCAGGACCACCCCGACGCCGGGATGCGCGAACTGGCGGCCTGGCGCCTGGCCCAGGCGGCCGACGCGATGGACGACGCCGCGGTGTTCACCATCGATGCCTGGTGCCAGCGCATGCTGCGCGAGCATGCTTTCGACAGCGGCAGCCTGTTCGACGAACAGTTGCTGATCGACGAGTCCGAGCTGCTGCAGCGCGCGCTGCGCGATGTCTGGCGTCGCGAGGTCTACACGCTGCGCGGAGCCCAGCTGCAAGGCGTGCTGGCGCTGTGGCCCGAGCTCGACGTGTTCGCGCAGCGGGTCGGCGCGCGCGTGCGCCGGCGCGGCGCGAGCGGGCTGGCGCGCGACATCGCCGCGGCCGGCGACCTCGGCGCGGCCTGGCTGCGCATCGACGCGCGGCGCCGCGAGCTGCTCGGTACCTTGCGCGCGCGCTGGGAGCCGATGCTGGCCGAGCTGCGCGAGTGGCTGCTCGCGCAGTGCGAGCACGAGTCGCCCTTCAAGGCCAACATGGTGTCGGCCGCGCGCGTGACCCCGTGGTTCGATGCCTTGCAGCAATGGGCGCGGGCCGCGGACGCAAGCGTGCCGCAACTCGACGCAGCCGCGTGGCATCGCCTGGCGCCGCAAGGCCTGCGCGACTCGCTGAAAAAGGGCAGGGCGGTGCCGATCCCGCCAGGCTTCGAACAACTGGCGGAGTTGGCGAAGGAGCTGCAGGCGCTGCCTGGCGCCGACGAACAACTGCTCGAGCGTGCCTGCGCCGCCGTCGAGCAGCGCTTGCAGCAGCTCAAGCGCGAGAGCCGCAGTTTCGGGTTCATCGACTTGCCCAGGCGCCTGGTGGACGCTCTCGCCGGCGAGCACGGCGTGCAGCTGCGCGAGCGCATTCGAGCCCAGTATCCGGTTGCGCTGATCGACGAATTCCAGGACACGTCTGCGTTGCAGCTCGGATTGTTCGAAGCACTGTACGGCTTGCGCGACAACGACCCGGGCAGCGCGCTGCTGCTGATCGGCGACCCCAAGCAGTCGATCTACGCCTTTCGGGGCGCCGACATCGGCAGCTACATCCGCGCGCGTGAAGCCACCGCCGGGCGCCACTACGCGCTCGACACGAACTACCGCTCCAGCCGGGAGCTGGTGCAGGTGGTCAATCATCTTTTCGGGCGCGCCGAGGCGCGTGCCGGCACCGGTGCCTTCGGCTGGCGCGACGCCGGCGGCAACCCGCTGCCCTTCATCGAGGTGAGCGCGCGCGGGCGCGACGAACAATGGGTGGGTGGCGGCGGCGTGCCGCTTCCCGCGCTGGTCGTCGAGTACGGCACCGAGCTGCGCGGCGCGGGCGCGGCGCGGGCCGAATTCGCCGCGTGCTGCGCCGAGCACATCGTCGGCCTGCTGGCCGACCCCACCTGCGGGCTGCTCGGCAGCGACGGACTGCGGCGCCTGCGGCCGCGCGACATCGCCGTGCTCGTGCGCACGCGCGTCGAGTCCGAATGCGTGCGCGCCGAGCTGCGTCGTCGCGGCGTGGCCAGCGTGTATCTCAGCGAGCAGGAATCGGTGTTCGCGTCGGCCGAGGCGCGCGATCTGCTGGCCTGGTTGCGAGCGGTGGCCGCGCCGCGCGACGCCGCGCTCGCGCGCGCCGGACTGGCCAGCGCGACGATGGGGCTGGAGTTGCGCGAGCTGGAGGCGCTCGCGCACGACGACCAGGTGTTCGAGCACCACGCCGAGATGCTGCTCGAGCTGCATGGAATCTGGCAGCGCCAGGGCGTGCTGCCGATGCTGCGCACGACCTTGCACCGATTGCAGCTGCCCCGACGCTGGCTGGCACGGGACGGGGGCGAACGCCGCCTGACCAACGTGCTGCACCTGGCCGAGCTGCTGCAGCAGGCCAGTGCCACGGTCGACGGCGAGCAGGCCCTGGTGCGCTGGCTCGATTCGGCGGTGGCCGGGCGTGCCGGTGCCGCCGATGAGCAGCAGCTGCGCCTGGAAAGCGAATCCGACCTGGTCAAGGTGGTGACCATCCACAAGTCCAAGGGTCTGGAGTACCCCGTGGTCTGCCTGCCCTTCGCGACGCACTTTCGCAGCGCCGATGACGACGAGCAGGAGCCGGCCGGCGATTGCGGCGATGCGCGCGACGATGCCGGCGCGGACGCGCTGCGCCTGCGCGAGGACCTGCGGCTGCTGTACGTGGCGCTGACGCGGGCGCGCCATGCGCTGTGGGTCGGCGCGGCGGCGTTGCGCGGCAGGAGCTCGAGCTGCCTGCTGTGGCAGAGTGCGCTGGGCAATCTGCTCGGGGCCAGCGCCGACTCCGGCGCGGATGCGCTGGGGTCGCTGCTGCGCCAGGCGCTGCAGCCGCTCGCGCAGGCAAGCCTGCGTGCGTGGCAGCTACCGCGCACGACCATGTACCCGGCGTCGTCGGGTGCGACGCCCGCGCTGCGGGAGCCGCCACGCTACCAGGCGGTGTTCGAGCGCGACTGGTCGATCGCCAGCTTCAGCGCGCTGGCGCGCAATCTCGCACCGCTGCGCGCCGCCTTCGGCGTGCGCCGCCACGACACCGACGAAGTCGCCGCGCAGGCGGACCTGGCGCGGACCGACGGCGCTGCCGGGCAATTGCCGGCGCGCCATGGCTTCGCGCGCGGCGCGCGTGCCGGCAGCTTCCTTCACGAGCAGCTGGCCTGGCTTGCCGAACAGGGATTCGACGATGCGCCGCCGGTGCGCGCGGGTTTCGTGCAGCGCTGCGTGCGCCAGGGCTGGCAGGACGAGGCCGATGCGGCCTGGCAATGGCTGCAGCAGGTCGCGCGCACGCAGTTGCCGCCGATCGGGGCGTGCCTGCGCGATCTGCGCGCCAGGCTGCCGGAGATGGAGTTCTGGTTCCCGGTCGAAGCGGCCGCGACGTCCGCGCTGGACGAGGCCTGCGCGACGCGCTGGCTCGGATCCCATCGCGCGCCGCGCCTGGATTCGAGGCGCCTGCACGGACTGGTCATGGGCTTTGCCGATCTGGTGTTCGAACACCAGGGCCGCTACTGGGTGCTGGACTACAAGTCCAATGCGCTGGGAGAGCGCGACGCCGACTATCACGCCGACGCGCTCGTCGCAGCCATGGCCGAGCATCGCTACGACGTGCAGGCCACGCTGTACATGCTGGCCCTGCACCGCCTGCTGCGCTCGCGCCTGGGCGCGGCGTACGAGCCGCGGCGTCAGCTCGGCGGTGCGCTGTGCCTGTTCCTGCGCGGCATCGAGGGACCGCGGCATGGCTGCTTCGCCATGCCGGCCGACGTCGACTGGCTCGAGCGCCTGGACCAGCTGCTCGGCGCGCCTGCTGCGTCGCAGCGTCTGCCGGAGCCCGACGCATGAGCCTGCCGTTGTTCGAGCACGCCGATCGGCAACGCGTCATGCAGTGCCTGCGCGAATGGGCCGCGCAGGGCTGGCTGCGCCGGCTCGACCTGGCCTTCGCGTGTTTTGTCGCCGAGTCCTGCCCGGCGGACGATCCGCAGGTCTTGCTGGTCGCCGCGGTGCTGGCGCATGTCGAGGGCCTGGGTCACGCCTGCCTGGAGCTCGATGACGCCGATCCGGCCGAGCTGGGCATGCAGCCGGAGTTGTCGCGCGCGCTGCTCGAGCTGGCGCGGCAGCTGCGTGGGCCGCGAGCGCGCGGGCGTTCCCGCGCGTGGACCGAGGCGCTGCTGGCGAGCCAGGCGGTCTGGTGCCCGCAGCGCGAGCCCGGCGCGGATGCCGGCCAGCCGATGGTGCTGGAGCAGCAGCGCCTGTACCTGCGCCGCTATCGCGACTACGAACAACGCCTGGCCGCGCAATGGCTGGCGCGCGCGAGCCGCCCGCTGGAGTGCGACGAGGCATTGGCCGCGGCGTGGATGCAGCGCCTGTTCGGCGCCGCGGTCGACGGGCAGACCGACTGGCAGCGCGTGGCCTGCGCGCTGGCGCTGCGCAGCCGCGTCAGCGTGATCACCGGCGGGCCGGGAACCGGCAAGACCTTCACCGCGGCGCGCCTGCTGGTGCTGCTGCTGGCCACCTCCGCCCAGCCGCAGGCGCTGCGCGTGGCGCTGGCCGCGCCGACCGGCAAGGCGGCGGCGCGACTCAAGGAGTCGATCGACGGCGCGCTCGCGCAGCTGGGCAGCAGCCTTGGCGAGCAGGTCCCCGCGCTGCTCCTGGCCGCTCGCATCGAACCGGCGCGCACCTTGCATTCGCTGCTCGGGGTGCGCGGTGACGCGCGCGGCCTGCGCCATCACCGCGGCCACCCGCTCGACGTGGACGTGCTGCTGGTCGACGAGGCGTCGATGGTGCACCTGGAAATGATGGCCGACCTGGTCGACGCGTTGCCCGACCATGCCCGCCTCGTGCTGCTGGGCGACCGTGACCAGCTTGCCAGCGTCGAGGCGGGCGCGGTGCTGGGCGAGCTGTGCACGCACGCGCGAGACGGCCACTACACGCCGCGCACGGCCGAGCAGCTGCGGCGCCTGAGCGGGCAGCGCATCGACCCTGGCCTGATCGACGCCGGCGGCCCCTTGCTGGCGCAGTCGGTGGTCATGCTGCGTCACAGCCGCCGCTTCGGCGGTGGCATCGCGCGCCTGGCCGACGCGGTGAACGCCGGCGACGCGGCCGCCGCGCGCGCGGCGTTGTCCGGGCACGAGGAGCTGCGATGGCTGCAGCATGCCGACGCGGCGCGGGTCTGCGAGCTGGCGCTGGACGAGCCGGCGCTGCGCGACTGCCTGCGGCTGGCGCTCGAGGACTGCGCCGAAGACATGGCCGCGCGCGATGCGCGGGCCTTGCGCGTGCTGCGCGGGCTCGACGCCTTTCGCGTGCTGTGCGCCGTGCGTCGCGGCCCATGGGGCGTCGAGCAGGCCAATGCCGCGCTGGAGCGCGCGCTGCGCGCGCGCGGACTGATCGGTTCCGGGGAGCCCTGGTTCGAGGGCAGGGTGGTGATGGTCACGCGCAACGATCCCGATCTGGGCTTGTTCAACGGTGACGTCGGCGTGGCGCTGCGCGCGGCGGGTGATGCGCTGCGCGTGGCATTCGCTCGCCCGGACGGGGTGCGCTGGGTCAGCCCCGGACGACTGGCGCATGTGGAGACCGCGTTCGCGATGACCGTGCACAAGTCGCAGGGCTCGGAATTCGGGCATGTGGTGTTGTTGCTCGGCCCCGGCGCAGGCGTCACGCGTGAATTGCTCTACACCGGCATCACGCGCGCGCGCTCGCGCTTCAGCCTGCTGAGCGCGCAACCCGAGTTGCTCGAGCAGGGGCTGCGGCGACTGACCAGGCGCAGCGGTGGGTTGCTGTGGCGCCTGCAGGCCGGCGAACTCGATGCGCAGGCAGCGAAGCCGCCGGCATAAGCTCATGAGGAATCATTGGTTGGTGCCGGCTGGGCCGCTGCCTAGCATGCTCGGCTTGTCCGTCCAACCGAGCCCACCATGCAGTTCGCCACGCTGGCCGCACTCGGCCTGCTCGCCGGAGTCCTGATCGGGGCCACCGGAGTGGGCGCTGGTTCCCTCATGACCCCGATGCTGATCGGGTTGTTCCGGCTTCCGCTTCCGGCTGCCATCGGCACCGATCTGTGGTTCGCCGCCGTCACCAAGGCAGGCGGCGCGCTGGCGCACTGGCGCTGCGGCAACGTCGAGCGCGGCGTGGTGCTGCGCATGCTCGCGGGCAGCCTGCCGGCGAGCGCCCTGACCCTGCTGGCGATGCATGCGCTGGGACTCGACAGGAGCTCGCCGCGGGTGCTCGGCACGGCGCTCGGCGTGGCCTTGTTGCTGACCGCGCTGCTGGTGGCCTGCCGCGGCCTGTGCCTGGCGCTCGCGCAGCGCCTGCAGCGACGGATTTCGCCTGCGTCGCGCGAGCGCCTGGACCTGACGCTGGGTGGCCTGCTCGGGGTGCTGGTCACGTTGAGTTCGGTGGGCGCCGGCGCGATCGGCTCCACCTGCATCGCCGTGCTTCATCCGCGCCTGCCGGCGCGCAGGCTGGTCGGCACCGACATCGCGCACGCGGTCCCGCTCACGCTGCTCGCCGGGGTCGGCCACGCGGCGCTGGGCGACGTGCGCTGGCCGGTGCTCGGTGCGCTGCTGGTGGGTTCGGTGCCGGGAATCTGGCTCGGCGCGCGGGCCAGTCGCATGCTGCCCGAGCGCGTCTCGCGCGCGCTGCTGTCGGCGACGCTGCTGGTCGCCGGCGTGCGCCTGCTGGCCTGAAGCGCTGAACCCCGGAGGACTCAGAAGGTGTGAATGTAAAGGCGCAAACCGCAGTCGTAGCGCCTGCTACGGCGAGGATTTGCAACGCACAGGGCGGCGTCCAGCGGCGGTCCAGCGGGCATGGAGGATTCGTTCACACCTTCTCAGGCGCCGCGCTGCGCGGCGTGTCGGTAGAGCGTGCTGCGATGCACGCCCAGCATGCGCGCGGCGCGGCTGACGTTGCCTTCGCAGGCGTCCAGCGCGGCCTGCATCGCGGCCGCCGTCAGGCTGCGCAGGTCGGCCTGCACGGCGGACTCGTCGGCCACGGCCGGCCCCGGCTCCACACCCATCGGCGCGTCGGGCCGCGATGCCGCGCGTTGACGACGCAGGCAGTCGCGCACGCTGGCCGGCAGGTCGGCGAGCTCCAGGCGCTGGCCCGGCTCGCCCAGCGCGCGCAGGGTCCGGCACACGCCGACAAGCTCGCGCCAGTTGCCGGGCCATTGGCAACCCAGCATGGCCTCGCGAGCCTGCTCGCTCAGGCGCAGGCCATGGCGCTCGAGCATGTGGTGCAGCAGCTCGGCGATTCGCTCGCGGCGGTCGGGCTGTTCGCGCAGCGCGGGCAGCCCCACCGTGAAATGCTGCAGCCGGTAGTACAGGTCGGCGCGGAAGCGGCCTTCGTCCACCAGCTCGGCGAGCCGACGGTGGGTGGCGCAGACCAGCGCGAAATCGACGGACTGGGCCTGCGCGCCGCCCAGCGGTCGCACCTCCCGGTCCTGCAGCACGCGCAGCAGGCGCGCCTGCAGCAGCAGCGGCATGTCGCCGATCTCGTCGAGGAACAGCACGCCGCCGTCGGCTTCCCGGATCAGCCCGGCCTGGCCGCGGCGCCGCGCCCCGGTGAAGGCGCCCGGCTCGTAGCCGAACAGCTCGGACTCGATCAGCGATTCCGGCACCGCGGCGCAGTTGACCGCGACGAAAGGCCCGCTCGCGCGAGTGCCCGCGGCGTGCAGCTGGCGCGCGAAGACTTCCTTGCCGACCCCCGACTCGCCGGTCACCAGCACGGGGATGCCGGCGCCCATCACGCGCACGGCGCGAGACAGTTGCGAGTGCCGCGCCGGGTCGTCGATCACCGGCGGTGCGTCGTCCCCGGGCTCGATGGTGGCCTGCGGCGATACCCATTGCGGGGCGAAGGCCCGTGGCGCGGGGATCGCCGGTGCGTCGATGGCCGGCGGCGCGTCGACCGCATGGACCCTTGCCGGCGCGCGCTGCGCGCTGCGCACCCAGCAGGCCGACCAGACCGAGAAGCGTCCCGGCTGCATCAGGTGCGGCTGCAATTGCAGCCGCGTCGGCACCGGACCCGAAACCGGCAGCGTGGTGAACAGGTCCTCGACGTAGCGTTCGTAGAGCTGCTCGAAGCGCATGCCCAGCACGCGCAGCGACGCGCGGTTGGCGCCGACGACGATGCCGTTGCGCACCCAGAGCAGGGCCTCGCGGTGCGTGCCGATCAGCGCCGGATCGTGCGCGAAACGCAGGATCTCGGTGTCCGGCGGCCAGGTGTCGAGCGCCAGCCGGTGCTCGATCATCTGTCCCGCCATGCGCACCAGCGACGAGGTCTGCGCCTGGATGCATCGGGGATCGCCCGACACGTCGAGCACGCCCATGACGTGGCCGTCGGGGGCCAACAGCGGGGTGGCGGTGCAGCCCAGCGCCGAGTTCTGCTCCAGGTAATGCTGCAGCCCCAGCACCGTCACCGGCGACGCGTCGGTCAGCGCGGTGCCGATGGCGTTGGTGCCTCGGCTGCCTTCGGACCAGTCGACGCCGGGCATCAGCGCCACGCGCTGCGCCTTGGTCATGAAGGTGTCGGATCCGGCGGCGTCGAGGATCATGCCTTCCGGGTCCGCCAGCAGCACGATCACCCGCGACGGCACCAGCGCCTCCGCCAGCGCCTCGAGCTCGGGCAGCGCATGATGGCGCAGGCGCCCCTGCGCGTCGCGCCGCGAGAACAGCTCGTCGTTGGGCAGCGGCTCGGGCTTGCCGACCCCTCGCGACGGAATCGTCGAGCAACGCCGCCAGGAGCGTGCGATCGACTCGGGCACCAGCACCCCGGGGTCGCTGCCCTCGTCGAAAAAGCGCCTGCGCGCCAGATGCAGTTGATGGGCCTGCGGCAGGGCTTGCGCCGCGGCGACGGCATCGGTGGGGCGAGGGTCTTGCATGGCTTGTCTCCGTGCCCGCTTCGTGTCGTGCCAGGGCGGGTTTGTGCAAGACCCAGTGTCGCACCGGGTCGATGGCTTGTCGACTGTCGCATCGTGCGACAGACCCTGTCGGCCGTTGTCCACGACGGCGTCTCGCACGACGCCGGGGCAAACCCTTTGTTGCCGCCTAAGCCATTGATGCGCCAGGGAGTTTTCTGCAGCGCCGGCGGGCTCGACGGCTGGCATGCATCTTGATACTACGAAACCGGGCATGTGCCGCGATCCGCCCTCCCTGGGTTCACGCCACATACCCTCGGGTGCGTCGTTGCGCGGTGGCGCCGCGTGGGCGTGGATTGCGCGCCACACGCTGCCATCGCGCAAGCAGCGAACCCGATGCGCTGCGGCAATGGCGTGGTGATTGGCGGCCTTCGGGCCGCCATTTTTTTGCGGTCTTCGGGGCGCCACTTTGCTGCCGCCGTCGGCCGCCGCCCGCTCGCGCCAGGCCGTCGCGTGGCCGCCGCGCACGCAAAAGACCCTACTGGTCATAATGGTTCTAATGCGAACTAATATTCGTCTGCTTTCCCTGCCGCTCGGGCGCGATTGCCCGTCGACCGGATCGGCCCTGGCGTCATGGCTCCAGGGCCGGAACCCGAAACCACGATGGCCACCAGATCCGCCAATCCCTACCTTGCGCTGCTGCGCGAACTCGTGCGCGCCTACCAGGCCTTCGAGCGCTATTCGGCGGCCCATGTCGGCACCATGGGGCTGACGCCGGCGCAGTTCGACGTCGTGGCCACGCTGGGCAACACCTCCGGCATGAACCCCAAGATGCTGGGCGCGCGCACGCTGATCACCAAGGGCACGCTGACCGGCGTGATCGACCGCCTGCTGGCCAAGGGGCTGGTGCGCCGCGACCCCGACCCGCGCGATGGCCGCGGCCAGATCGTTCGCCTGACCGACGACGGCCAGGCGCTGTTCGAACAGGTCTTCCCGGCGCACGGCCTGCACCTGCGCCAGGTGTTCGATCGCATCGCTGCCAGCGACCTCGCGCAGGCCGAGGTGGCGCTGCGTGCCATCCGCGGCGCCTTCGAGCAGGCAGCCAGCGAGTCCCGCGCCGAGCGCGCCTAGCCGGAGTTGCCAAGCATGTCCTCGAGTCCTTCCTCCCGCGCCGGCACCGGCGCAGCTCCCGACGCGCGCTACAGCGGGCCGGCGATGCTGCTGCACTGGATGATCGCCGTGCTGATCTTCGGCCTGTTTCCGCTGGGCCTGTACATGAGCGAGCTGGCGCTTTCGCCGCGCAAGATCGAGTTGTACGCGTGGCACAAGTGGTTCGGCCTCACGGTGCTGTTGCTGGTGGTGCTGCGCGTGCTGTGGCGCGTCGGTCACCGGCCGCCGCCGCTGCCGGCCTCGGTGCCGCGCTGGCAGGCGCTGGTGGCCGACGCGCTGCACAAGCTGCTGTACCTGCTGATCCTGGCCATTCCGCTGTCGGGCTGGGCACTGAGTTCGGCCGCCGGCGTGCAGGTGGTGTGGTGGGGCGTGCTCCCGCTGCCCAGCCTGCTGGCCCCCGACCATGCGCTGGCGCGCCAGCTCGCCGAGGTCCACGAGTGGCTCAATTTCACCATGGCGGCGCTGGTCGTCGCCCACGTCGGCGCAGCGCTCAAGCACCAGTTCGTCGACCGCGACGGCGTGCTGCTGCGCATGCTGCCTCGCCTTTCCAAGGAGTGATTCGATGTCTTGTGCAAAATGGTTTTCGCCGCGGCGCCTGGCCCATGCGCTGGGCGCGCTGGCCGCGTCGCTGATGTTCTGCGCCGGCGCGCATGCCGCCGACGTGTACAGCCAGGTACGTCCGGGCGCCGACGTGAGCTTCCAGGCCAGGCAGATGGGAGTGCCCATGAAGGGCCATTTCGCCAGCGTGCAGGCGCAGGTGCATTTCGCGCCGCAGGACCTGAAGGACAGCCGGGTCGAGGTGACCGTGCAGGCCGCCAGTGTCGATGCCGGCAGCTCGCAGACCAACGACCTGCTGCGCGGCGCCGACTGGCTCGATGCCAAGGCCTTCCCGCAGGCGCGCTTCGTCTCCACCGGCTTCGTGCCGGCCGGAGCGGGGCGCTACTGGGCCAGCGGCAACTTCACGGTGCGCGGCGCGACGCGAGCGCTGCGCGTGCTGGTGACCACCCATGCGGTGGGCGCGGCGCTGGCCATGGATGCCGACTTCCAGCTCGACCGCAGCGCCTACGGGCTCGGCGGCGGCAGCTGGGCGGATACCAGCGTGGTCGCCGCGATGATCCCGGTGCACGTGCACCTGCTCGTGGCGCCTTGAGCACGCCCGGGCGGACAGTCGCCCGGGAACCCTGTCCGGCGCGCGCCGTGCGGCCGCGCCTTCCGCAAGCCCGGCTTGCATTCGTACGTTGAAGGAAGTCGTTCATGCATACCCTTTCCCGCATTCGTCTCGCGCTGGGCGCAGGCGCGCTGTCGCTGGCCGCGCTGGCGGCCCCCGCCCACGCCGCCGATGCCGCGCCCAAGGTCCAGGCCTACGCCCATCTGCACGCGGATCCTGCCGGCAGCTACACGGTGGATCCGGATCATTCCGGTGCGCAATTCAGCATCGGACATGCCGGCGTCGGTTCGGTCACCGGCGTGTTCAGCAAGGTCACCGGCACCTACACCTTCGATCCGCGCGACCCGAAGGCCGACAAGGCCGACATCACCATCCCGGTCGACAGCATCGCCACCTTCCTGCCGCTGCGCGACAAGCACGTGCTCGGTGACGAGTTCCTCGATGCGGCCAAGTTCCCGACCATGCATTTCGTGAGCACCCGCTACGTGCCCCACGGGCCGCGCGCCGGAGTGCTGCACGGCGAACTCACGCTGCATGGCGTGACGCGCCCGGTCGCCTTCCGCGTGCACCTGGTGGGTGCCGGCGAGGTCTCGTACCTGCCCAAGCCCTGGGGCGGTTTCCTCAGCGGCTTCGTCGCCACGACCGTGATCGATCGCACCGATTTCGGCATCGACGCCTTTGCCGCGGGAATCGGCCACAAGGTGCGCGTGCGCGTGGAAGTCGAAGGCGTTCGCAATCCCTCGTGATCCGGTCTCTTGCCCATTTCCAAGGAAGCATCTGCGATGAAACTGTATTTCGCCCCCGGCGCCTGCTCGCTTTCCCCGCATATCGTGCTGCATGAACTCGGCCTTCCCGTGCAGACGGTCAAGGTCGACCTCGGCGCCAAGACCCTTGATGGCGGCGGGGACTTCCGCGCCATCAACCCGAAGGGCTACGTGCCGGTACTCGAACTCGACGACGGCAGCGTGCTCACCGAAGGTCCGGCCATCGTGCAGTACCTGGCCGACCGCAAGCCCGAAGCCGGGCTGGCGCCAGCCAACGGCAGCATCGAGCGCTATCGACTGCAGGAGTGGTTGAACTTCATCTCCACCGAACTGCACAAGCAGTTCAGCCCGCTGTTCAACCCCCAGTTCCCTGACTCCGTCAAGGACCTGCAAAAGCAGCGCCTGCAGTCGCGCTTCGACTACCTTGCCGAGACCCTGTCGCGTCAGGACTACCTGATGGGCGCGCGCTTCACGGTGGCCGATGCCTATCTGTTCACGGTGCTGAGCTGGACCGGCTACGTCGGCATGGACCTGGCGGCGTGGCCTGCGCTGCAGGCCTACGTGCAGCGCGTGTCGCAGCGCCCGGCGGTGGCCGCCACGCTGCAGGCCGAGCGCGACGCGAAGAAGTCCTGAGGCCGCGCCTGTCGCTCGCTCGCCATGCCAGCATCTCCGGTGGTCTTCGTCTCGCATGGCTCGCCCATGCTCCCGCTGGAGCCGGGCAGCGCGGCAGGGATGCTGCGCGAGCTCGGGCGCGAACTGCTCGGCCACGGCCCGCGCGCGGTCGTGGCGCTGTCTCCGCACTGGATGACCCGTGGCGTGGCGCTGGGTGCCCACGAGCGCCCACCCACGCTGCACGATTTCCACGGGTTCGACCCCGCGCTGCGGGCTCTGCGCTACGACGTGCCGGGTTCGCCGGAAGTGGCTGCCGAGGCACGGCGCCTGCTGCAGGCGGCGGGCATGACGGCTTCGCTCGATTCGCTGCGCGGGCTCGACCACGGCATGTGGGTGCCGCTGCAGCTGATGTTCCCGCGCGCCGAACTGCCGGTGGTCGCGCTGTCCATGCCGTGGCCGCTGGACGCCGTCGGCGCCTGGCAACTCGGGCAGGCGCTGCGGCCCCTGCGCGAGCAGGGGGTGCTGCTGCTGGGCAGCGGAAGCCTGACCCACAACCTGCATGAATTCCGCGCGGCGGCGGCGGTGGACGCCGCCGCCGCGCCTTATGTGCGGGAGTTCACCGATTGGGTCGCCGCGGCGATCAGCGCCGGCGACCTGCAGCAACTGCTGGCATGGGACACGCGGGCCCCGCATGCGCTGCGCGCGCATCCCACTCCCGAGCACCTGTTGCCGCTGCACTTCGCGCTCGGCGCGGCCGGTGACGGCGCGCAGGCGCGGCGCTGGCACGGCGGGGTGCACTACGGCATGCTTGCGATGGACGCCTGGTCCTTCGACTGAGCTTCGAGGCACACGAGCAGGCCGTGGAAACTGCGCGGGCTCGCGCGCGGGGTGCACAATCGAAGCCCCGGGCGAGGTCGCGCCCGCCAAGGCCCACGCAAAGTCCATGCAACCAGCCCACCCGCTGCCCATGCCACCCAGTCTCGTGATCGCACGTCCCGCCGGCCCGGCGCAGCAGCTCGTGCTGCTTTTTCATGGTTACGGCGCCGACGAGCACGACATGGCCCCGCTGGGCCGGCGCCTGGCCGCCGAGTTCGAGAACGCCTGCGTGGTCAGCGTGCGTTCGCCGCAGGCCTGCGAGGCCGGGGCCGGTTACCAGTGGTTCCCGGTGCGGGGAATCGACGAGCACAGGCGGGCCGAGCGCGTCGCGCAGGCCTTGCCGCAGTTCGTCGACACCGTTCGCCACTGGCAGCACGAAACGTCGACTAGCGTGGCGCAGACCGCGCTGGTCGGCTTCTCCCAGGGGGGCATCATGGCGCTGGAGTCCACGCGCGACCGCGACGCGCTGGCCGGGCGCGTGGCGAGCATCGGCGGGCGTTTCGCGCGCCTGCCGCGTCAGGCCACCGCCGGCACCACGCTGCACCTGCTGCACGGCAAGCGCGACACGGTGATGCCCTATGCGCTGACCATCGAGGCCGCCGAGCACCTGGTGCGCCTGGGGGCCGACGTCACCGCCGACGTGCTTCCCTTCGTCGGGCACGAAGCCGGCGCCGAGGTGGCCGAGTGCCTGGTGCAGCGCCTGCGCACCTACGTGCCGATGCGCGTGTGGCGCGAAGCGCTGGCCAGCGACCCCGGCACTCCCGGCGCGCAATGCCACTGACCCGGCACGCCGCGCGGGCGGCTCAGCGGGGAACCCAGGGCGCCGGCTGCTTGGACAGGAACGCGGCGAAGCCCTGACGCGCCTCGTCGGTGCCTCGCACGCGGCTGATGGTGCGCGCGGTGAGTTCCACGACGTCGTCGCTCACCGGCCCCACCTGCAGCGCCGCGAACAACTGCTTGATCTCGCGCTGGGCCGCCGGGCCACCCTGCAGCAGTTCCTGCGTCGCGCGGTCCACCGCGTCGTCCAGCGCGTCGGCCGCGACGACCTCGTGCACGAGGCCCATGGCCAGCGCCTGCGCGGCGTCGATGCGGTGCATGCTCAGTGCCAGGCGGCGAGCCTGGCGGCGTCCCACGGCGTTGGTCACATAGGGTCCGATGACCGCCGGCAGGATGCCGAAACGGGCTTCGCTGACCGCGAAGCTCGCCGAGTCCGCGGCCACCGCGACATCGCACACGCAGGCCAGCCCGACGCCGCCGCCCAGCGCCGCGCCCTGGATGCGCGCCACCGTCGGCTTCGCGAAGGTGTCGATGCGTCGCAGCATGGCTGCGAAGCGCCGCGCGTCGGCCAGATTCCACGCTTCATCGGCCTGGCTGGCGCGCTGCATCCACTGCAGGTCGGCGCCCGCGCTGAAATGCCGGCCTTCACCCGACAGCACGACCACGCGCACGCTGGCGTCGTCGGCCAACGCGGCGAAGGCCTGGTCGAGTTCGCCGATCATCGCTTCGTCGAATGCGTTGAAAACCTGCGGGCGCGACATGCGCACCTCGGCCACGCCGGCGCGGCGGGTCAGGATCGAAAGGGTATCGGGCATGGACGGACTCCGGAGAGGACGGCGCCTGGGGCGCCGGAGGGAACGACGGCGCGGCCGGCCGCTGGGCCCGGCGGCTGCCGGGGATCAGGCGTCGATGCGCAGGGTCTCGCGCACCAGCGCGCGCAGCGCCAGGAAGGTCGGCTGCAGCGCCTGGGCGCTGGTGTCCAGCGAGAACTCGGCCTTGGTGTAGAAGGGTTCGCGTCCGGCCAGGATGGTGCGCAGGTCCCCCATGGCCTCGGCGCTGGCGGCCATCGGGCGCATGTCGCCCTGCGCGATCACTCGCTGCATGTGGTCCTGCGGCGTGGCCTTGAGCCACACGGTGGTGCAGTGGGCCAGCAGCAGGTTGAAGGTCGCGGGTTCGGACACCAGCCCGCCCGGCGTGGCGATCACCGCCTCGGTGTAGAGCTGGATGGTTTCCTCCAGCGCGCGGCGCTCGTAGCGGCGATACGCGTTCATGCCGTACAGCGACTGGATCTCGGCCACGCTGCAACCGGCGAATTGCTCGATCTCGCGGCTGAGCTCGACGAAGGGGAAGCCCAGGTCCTCGGCCAGCATGCGGCCCAGCGTGGTCTTGCCGGCTCCGCGCAGCCCGATCAGCGCCACGCGCGAACTGCGCGCGGCGTTGTCTCCGCCGGTGCCCAGCATCTCGCCGATGGCCGCTCGCACGCGCCCCAGCGTGGCCTCGTCGCGGTGCTCGAGGAGTTCGCGGATCAGCACCCATTCGGGCGACGACGCGGTGACGTCTCCCAGCAGCTCGGCCAGCGAGCATTGCAGCGCCTGCGCCACCTGCAGCAGCACCAGCACCGAGGCGTTGCCCACGCCGCTTTCCAGGTTCGCGAGATGGCGTTCCGAAACGTCGGAGGCAAGCGCCACGGCCTTGCGCGTGAGCCCCCGGCGCGCACGCAGCGCGCGCACGCGCTCGCCCAGGGCCACCAGGAACGGGTGCCGCGACGGCAGTGCCGCGCGGGGCCCCCGGCTCGGTCCCGCGGGCTGCCCGGCGGCCGGTGGGCTGCTGGCGGCGGCTGAAGCATGCAATATAGTGCTTGACATCGAGGGGTCGGAAACCTACATTGAAGGAACGCACAATACTGCATATTGCGCCACACCACAACCTCAGGATGATTCCCATGTCGTCTGTGCCTGCCTTGCATCAAGCCGTATGCGAAATCACCGCCGCGATTGCCGGAGCGCCTCTCGATGAACGCCTTCAGCAGCGGCTCAACGACGAGTTCGGGCCGTCCAGCGCGCTGTATGCGCGGCTGCGCGAAGCCTGCGAACAGGGTGTCGCCGAAGGCGCGCTGTGCGCGCGCGAGGCCGGCGGCATTCGCTACGGTCGGGTGTTCAAGCCGGAACAGGCCCTGCAAGGCTTTTCCGTGGACGTCGTGAACATGCAAGACATTGCAGGTCCGCACCACGAACATCCGCTGGGGGAAATCGATCTGGTGATGCCGCTGGACGCCGACGCCCGTTTCGACGGTCATGGCGCGGGCTGGGTGGTGTACGGTCCGGGCAGCGCCCATCGTCCGACGGTGCGCCAGGGGCGCGCGCTGGTGCTGTACCTGCTTCCGCAGGGGCAGATCCGCTTCAGCTGACGGCGCGGCTTGTCGCCCCCGTGGCCGACGGTGGACCTTGCCGGGCCGCTATAGTCGCCCACCAGGAGGCCTCGGGAAGGCTTCGGGACCTGTCGGATCATGCATGAATCGGGTGGAGGTCGGCAGCGGCCGGCCGCTTGGTGCCTTCGGCACCTCTGGCACCTTGGGCACACCTGCCGCGTCTGGCGCGCCTGGCTGTGCGTGGGCTGCGCCGCGCTGGTCGCCGCACCGGGCGCGCATGCCGCGCTCGGCGGCCCGGCGTCCGGCGCGCTGGCCGACGGGCGGCCGCTGGCGCAGGCGCACGCACTGCGAGCCGCCGGCGCGGCGCAGGTCAGCGACACCACCGTCGTCGACGTGTCGGGCGTGACGGTGCACGAATACTCGGGCGCCGACGGCGTGGTGTTCGCCATCGCGTGGTCGGGCGCCACGATCCCCGACCTGCAGCAACTGCTGGGCAGCTACTTTCCCGGCTACCAGGCCGGGCTGCGGGCCCGCCCGGCGGCTTCGTATCGTGCGGCGGTGCGTTTGCGCACGCCGCAGATCGTCGCGCATGCCGCGGGCCACATGCGCGCGTATTTCGGCTCCGCCTACGCACCCGCGCTGGTGCCCGCCGGGGTGGACCTCGCCAGCCTGGGCGTGCAGCCATGACGGCAGGCCTGGCGGGAGTGGCGCGTCGCGCCGGGTTCGCAGCGCTGCTGGCGCTGGCCGCGGTGCTCGGGCTCTCGGCCTGCGGCGGAGGTGGAGGCGGGAGTTCCGGCGGCGGCAGCACGCCGCTGCCGCCCGCCGTCGGGGGCAACCAGCTGCTCGTGACCGTGGCGAGCAATCCGGACGTCACCGCGCAATACCCGAGCCTGGCCACGGTGAACATTCCCTATGTCTCGGTCACCGTGTGCGATGCATCGAACCAGTGCAAGACCATCGACCACATCGTGCTCGACACCGGCTCGTACGGGCTGCGCGTGCTGCAAGGCGCGCTCGGCGGCCTGAACCTGCCGGCCGACACGGTCTCGGGGACCCAGCAACTGGGCGAATGCGCGCGCTTTCTCAGCGGCTACATCTGGGGCAGCGTGGCCCATGCCACGCTTCGCATGGGCGGCGAGACGACGTCGTCGCTGCCGATCCAGGTCATCGGCGCCAGCGGCCTTCCAGCGGTGCCCGCCGATTGCGCCAGCACCGGCAGCGACGTCGGCTCGCTGCGCGGCCTGCAAGGCAACGGCCTGCTGGGAGTCGGGCAGTTCGTCTCCGACGGCGGCGTCTACTACTCCTGCACGTCAAGCGCCTGCAGCAAGCTCAACCCGCAGCCGGCCGCGAATTCCATGGTGTCCAACCCGGTCTTCTACCTGCAGAGCGCCGACAACAACGGCGTCGTCGTGCAGATGCCGGGCATACCCAGCGCCGGCGCAGGGACCACCTACGGCGTGCTCAGCTTCGGCGTCGGCACGCAGCCCGACAACTCGGTCAGCGGCTTCCAGGTCCTGCCGGCCGACCCTTGGGGCAACCTGACCGTGAACCTGCGTGGAATCGACTACCCGGGCTCGTTCATCGACAGCGGCTCGAACTTCTATTTCGCGCCGCTGTCAGGCGTGGTGCCGACCGATTCCGCGGGCAATTTCACTCCGCCGACCCTGCTCGCCCTGCCCATCACGCTGAAATCGTCCGCCGGCGCGTCCTACTCGGCGTCGATGGACAGCCAGATGGAGCTCGCCGACTACTCGACCATGGACTTCTCGCGCAACGTGGCGTTCAACGACATCGGTGCCACCGACGGAAACCCGACCCCCGTGACCGCCAGCACGGTGGTCGACCTCGGCATGCCGTACTTCTACGGGCGCAGCATCGCCTACGTGATCCACGGCATGTCGAGTCCGGTCGGCACCGGGCCGCTGTACGCGATTCACTGAGCCGCGGGGGTGCCAGGCTGCTGGCGCATCGACAGCTGGCGCAGCGCCCGCGACTGCGCTCGAGCCACCGCGTGGCCCTGCGCCGCCGCGCGGTGCAGCCACATCAGCGCCAGGTCGGCATCGCGCTCCACGCCGAGTCCGTGCAGGTGGCAATGGCTCAGCCAATGCATGGCGTCGGCGTGCTGCTGCTGCGCCGCCTCCGTGAGCAGGCTGACGGCCCCGGCCGTGAGGCCCTGCTGCAGCAGCTCGGTGCCCAGGCAGGCCAGTGCGTCGGCGTCGCCGGAGTCGGCATCGAGCACCAGGCGCGACCAGCGCTCGCGCGCCGCCGTGGGGTCGAGCATGTCGAGCATGTCCAGCACCTGATCCAGGCTCACCAGCGCGCGCCCGGCGGCGTCGCTGCCGACCAGGCGCAAGGTGCCGTCGTCGCACCAGCGGCGAACCGTGCGTTCGCTCCTGCCCAACACCACCGACGCCATGCGCCGGCTGCACGCTTGCATGCTCAAGCCCGTCTCCGTCGGCTCCGCCTTCGGCGCCGTGTCCAGGTATTTTGCCCGGACATGGCCGCCCATGGCCAGGCGCCAGGATGGACATCGCCACGCCGATGGCCGTGCCTACCCCTGGACAGGGGGGGCAAAGGCATGTCGCGCGGGTCTTTCGGCCCCGTTCGCCGGGGTTCTGCACCCTGGCACGCGGCTTGCTTCATAGGGAGTGCCCCGGCAGGGGTTGACGTCGACCCGGCAGCGGCCGGTCTCGAACACCGGTGAAGCACACGGGACTTGCCGCCGAGCCGAACCTTCCGTACCCAACCAAGGATCCGCACATGAAAAAGCAACTGCAGCAAGGCTTCACGCTGATCGAATTGATGATCGTCGTGGCCATCATCGGCATTCTGGCCGCGATCGCGATTCCGGCCTACCAGAACTACACCATCCGCGCGCAGGTGTCGGAAGGTCTGTCGCTGGCTGATGGCGCCAAGACGGCGGTCGCCGAGTATTACGCCAATACGGGCAAGTGGCCGTCATCCAATACGGTGGCGGGTCTTGCCTCGGCCGGCTCGATCGGTGGCAACTATGTCGGTTCGGTGGACGTAAAGACGAGCGGGTTCATCACCATTACCTATGGCAAGGTGGGGACCGGTAATTACGGCTCCAAGGCGAACAGCGCCATCAGTGGCGATTCGCTGGTTCTGTCCGCGAATACGGCCGGCGGTGGCTCGATCCAATGGACCTGCAAAGGTGGCGGTACCACGGCCGTCCCTAACAACTACTTGCCCTCGTCCTGCACCTGATCCTCTCCAGAGTCTGTGCATCTTGAAGGCCCGCCGCAAGGCGGGTTTTTTCTTCGGCCAGGACATTAATTTTTCGTAAGCGGAGCCCATCATGCGCATCCGGTCACGCGGCTTCACCTTGATCGAATTGATGATCGTGGTGGCGATCATCGGCATCCTTGCGGCGATCGCGATTCCCGCCTACATGACGTACACGATTCGCGCCCAGGTTTCCGAGGGGCTGTCGCTGGCCGAAGGCTACAAAACCGTGCTGTGGGACTACTACGCACAGCATGGCAGTTTTCCGGCGAGCAACCACGCAGCCAACGCGCCTTCGCCAGCATCCATACAGGGCAACTACGTGCAGTCGGTGAACATCGCCAACGGCGTGATCACCATCCTGTACGGCAACCATGCCAACACCGCGATCTCGGGCCAGTCGATCGAACTGTCGGGCGCCAGCAACTCAGGGGCGGTATTGACGTGGACCTGCAAGCACAACAGCGTGGCCACGGCCTACCTGCCCTCGTCGTGCCAGTGATTCGCGGCGTCAGCCGTGGCCCATGTGGCAAGCCAGGATCTGCAGGCAGGCGCTCAGCTTGAGTCGGCCCGGCGCCAGTCCCGCGGCGAGCTGGGCGCAGGCCACGCGAGCGGCGTTCAGGTGCACGTAGTCCATTCCGTGTCCGCGCAGCCGGCCCTGTTCGCGGCGCAGCGCGGATTGCGCATGGCGTGCGTGCCGCGGCTCGACCTCGATGTCCCGCAGCGCCGCGTGCAGCAGGTCCCTGGCTCGCGGTCCATCGAGCGCGGCGCGGCTCCGGCATGCGCGCGCTCAGCCATGGCGCCTGCGATCCACGAACAGCGCGTTGCCGGGCAGGCGCTTGGCGGCGCGCTTGAGCTCGGCCAGCACGTTGGCCACCTCGCGGTGCGAATCGAACTGCAGCGGGTCGACGCGGAACGCGCCGATCGACAGCGTCGGAACCGGGAAGAACATGGCCTCGCCGCGACGGTTCTCGGACCAGTAGCCACCCTGCGCGAGCACGGCCGGCTCGAAGAACTGCGCCATCCCCTTCTCGAAGCCTTCGAGCACCGCGCGCAACTCGCCCTCCCAGTCGTCGGCACGGGACAGCGCGACGAAGTCGTCCCCTCCGATGTGGCCGAGAAAATGCTCTCCCAGCGACAGGCCGGCACGCAGCAGGTCGGCCAGCATCAGGATGATCTCGTCGCCCATGCGGTAGCCGAACTTGTCGTTGAAGGGCTTGAAGTGGTCGATGTCCGCATAGGCCGCGGCGAAGCCCCGTTCCTCGTGCAGCCAGCGGTCGAGGCAGTCGTTGATCGGCACGTTGCCCGGCAGCAGGGTCAGCGGGTTGGCGTAGCGCGCCGCCTGCACCTGGAACTCGGTGACCAGGCGCAGCAGGTCTCCCACCAGCAGCAGCCCGCGGTACGCGCCGGCGTCGCTGACCAGCACCCCCTCGGTGGCGTGGCGGTAGCTGGAGTCGGCGATCAGCGCGCTTGCCTGCTGCAGGCTGCTCTTGGCGTCCAGGCGCAGCACGTCGCTGCTCATGACCATGGTGCAGGGCTTGTTTCCGAACAGGTCGCGCACATGCGGCCGGAACAGCCGGTCGGCGACGACATAGCGGTTGATGATTCCCAGCGCGCGATCCTGGTCGTCGACCACCGGAACCGAGGTCAGGTCGGGGTCCTGCTCGAGCATGCGCAGCACCTGGTCGAGCTTGGTGCTGGGCTGCACCGGAGCGATCCGACGCGCCAGCCCCAGCACCGATTGCTCGATGCTGCCGCGGCTGGCCAGCGCGTGCAGCGTGGGTTGCGCCTGCCCGAGCACTTCCCGCGTGTGCGCGGCGGGTTCGCGCGCGGGTCGTGCGTGCGGGCGCGCGATGAAGTAGCCCTGCGCCATGCCGATCCCGAGTTCCCGCAGGGTCAGCAGATCGCGCTCGGACTCCACGCCTTCGGCCACCACCACCGACTGGCTGGCCTCGGCCAGTACCAGCATCGAGCGCACGAAGGCGGCCTTGAACGGGTCGCTGGCGAGGTCCGCGGTGTAGGCGCGGTCGATCTTGAGATAGCGCGGGCGCAGGCGCTTCCAGAGCGCGAAGCGCCCGAAGCCCTGACCCAGGTCGTCCAGCGCCAGCCCGTAGCCCAGTTCGCGCAGGAACCTGGCGGCCTGGAACGCGTGGGTATGCTCGGCAAGCGCGTCCGACTCGAGAAGCTCGAGCACCAGCCGTGACGGCGACAGGCCGCGCTCCTGCAGCCAGCGCAACGTCGGCTCCTGCGCGAACCAGCCCGACTCGAACAGCGCCTCGCTGACGTTGATGAACAGGTTGCCCGGCAGGCCCTGACGGGCGAACTCCTCGATGCTGGTCTGCGCGCAAAGCCGGTCGAGCTCGCCCAGGCGGCCATCCCGGCGCGCGCAGGCGAACAGGTGGTCGGGGCGTTCGAGGGGGCTGCCGGCAGGGCCGCGGATCAGCGCCTCGAAGCCGTGGAAGCCACGGCTGCGCAGATCCAGCAGCGGCTGGAACACCGCATGCAGACCCCGCTCGCGCAGCATGGCGTCGAGCAGGCGCGACGCATCGGCCTCGGCCGTGGCGGATCCGGGAGTGGGTGGGGCAAGTGCGGCCATGGCAGCTGCGGGGCAGAAATCGCTGTTTCTACCCGACAAGCGTGACCAGCAAATGACATCATGAAACATGATCAGGCCCTGGTCCCGCGCCTGCCGGCATGCTCATCGACGCGAATGGCGCGATGCCCGAAAGCGGCGGCATGCGCCAGCTTCGCAGCCAGCCCGGGATGCGCTGCGCCGCCATCGGCCGCGCGATGGCGTGCCCCTGCGCGTAGTCGGCCCGCAGGTACTGCGCGTACTCGAGCAGGATCTGTGTTTCCAGTCCCTCGATGGTGATGCGCAGGTCCAGGCGCCGAGCGAGGTCCACCAGCCCGGCCACCAGCGGCACCGCGCGCGGATTGTTGGCGACGATGCCATACACCAGGCCCTGGTCCACCTTGACCATGTCCACCGGCAGGCTGTTGAGCCGCAGCAGGCTGCTGTAGCCGGCGCCCAGGTCGTCGAGCGCCAGACGCACGCCGATCTCGCGCAGGCGTTCGGTGGTGTCGCGCATGGTCGCGTGGCTGGCGACGTCCGGGTCCTCGAGGATTTCCAGGCTCAGGCGCCGCGGGTCGACCTGCTGGCGCAGCAAGGCCGTGCGTACCCATGACGCGCAGTCTGCGTTGCGCAGCGACGACGGAGGCAGGTTCAGCGACAGGTCCAGGTAGACGCCCTCGCGTTCCCATGCGCGAAGTGCCTGCAGCGACAGGCGCAGGCCTTCCAGGAACAGGCGGTCGAGTTCCTGCTGCCCGAGGATCGGCAGGAAGCGGGCCGGCGACACCAAGGTCTGCGCATCGAGCTGCAGCCTGGCCAGGGCCTCGACGCTGGTGCAGCGCGCCTGCCGCAGGTCGACGATGGGTTGCATCAGCATGCACAGGCCGCCGCCGAACAGGCGCTGGCGCCACAGCGTGCGCTCGTCGGCGGCCACCGCCGGCAGCGCCACGTCCTCGCCGACCCGAGCCAGCTCGGAGGCGATCAGGAAGCGCATCGAGTCGAGCGCGTGGCGCATCAGTGGCGTGGCGAACTGCCCGGGCAGGCGTCCGTACAACTTGAGTACCACCAGCACGTGGCCCGCGCCGTCGACCACCGGAACCGCCGCCGCGCTGCGAATGTCGTGTTCCAGCAGGAGTCGGGCCCAGGTCTGCTCATGCCGGGCATGGCGCAGCACGTCGGGGGCCATTTCGACCTTCGCGCTCAGCCAGCAGCGCTGCAGCGAGTCGTCGACCACGACCCCGTCCGCAGCCTGCGGCGCGCGCGCGGCCGCGTGCATCCAGTCCACGTGGGTGGGCGCCTGGGCTTCGAGTACGAAGCAGCCTTCGGCGTCCTGCGTGTAGACCGCGCACGACACCATGAAGGGCAGCGCCTGCACGGCGCGCACCACGGCATCGAGCAGGTCGGTGCGTCGCCGCGTGGCCTGCATGGCCAGCGTCGATTCATGCAGGCCTTGCAGAAGCTCGAGGCGCAGCTGCTCGGCGCCTTCGTCCTGGTAGACGATGTCCGCCTCCATGCGACGCATCAGCGTGCCGAAGTACAAAAGCCGTTCGCTCAGGCGGGCCGGAATGCGCTGCGCCAGGCCGGCGACCTCCTGGTACAGCGCGCTCATGGCACGCATGCCGACCTGCGCCTGCAGGCCGAGCGCGGCCTGCAGGCGCCCCAGCCGAGCCGCCTGTTCGCGGTGCGTGGCTTGCTGCAAGCCCGGCGCCAGCAGCAGCTCGGCGTAGCGCGCCAGGTCGGGAAGCAGCTGCACGGCCGCCTGCACCGGCAAGCCCGACGAATTTCCGTGCGCCGGCGCGCCATCGCCGCACAGTCGCTGCAGGAAACCGATGTTGAGGCGTGGCAGCTGCCCGCCGAGGAAACGCTGCAGCCACGCCATCTTGTCGGCCGCCTCGGCGCCGTAAGGGTCGAGGTGTTCGGTCTGGCGCGCCAGCTCGCGCTCGGCCCGGCTGAACACGGCCGCCTCTGCCAGCCCCAGCAGGCTCGAGACACTGCGCGTGTCCTGCGGGTACAGTGCGCAGCCCACCGATGCCGACAGCTTGCGGCTGCGCCCGGGCGCCACGGCAAAGGGCTCGCGCAGGGCCTTGATCATCGCCTCGACGGCGCGGCGCCAGTCGGCATCGCCGTCATGGTGCAGCACCAGGCCGAAGGAGTCGGCGCCGACGCGGGCCACCATCTTGCTGTCGGCGAGCGCGCCCAGGCGCCTTGCCAGCTCGACCAGCACGGCGTCGCCGGCGGCCCGGCCCCAGGTCTGGTTGATGCGGAAGAACCGGTACACGTCGAGCACGAGCACCGCCATCGACGCGTCGCCGGGCAGCTCGGCCGCGAGCTCCGCGAGCCTGTGTTCGAAGGCGTTGCGCGAGGCCACTCCGGTCAGCGCGTCCAGGGCCTGTTCGCCGGGGATGGCGAGCGCGCGGCGCAGCCATGTGCCGGCCTTGCCCGCGAGCCCTTCCCGGCGCGCGCTAGGCATGCGCGCAAGCGCCCCGCGGCTGCCCGGCTTCGCGCGATTCCCGCGATTCCCGCGATTCCGACTCGCGCGGAACCTGCGCGAATCGCCGTGAAGCTGGTTTCTGGAAAATATTTCCGGTATTTGTCAATGGCGCCCTCTATATAATCATGAAAACAAAAATCGGATTCCAGTTTCCAGGCCTTTTCTGCCTGGAATTTCGGGAAAAACGGGCGTTCATGCTTCGATCGGAGTTTCAGGATGATTCTACGTGCGGCCTATTAAATCGGTGGCATTCCGCGGGTAATACAAAATGCGTTTGCCTGATGCGTGACCGCCGCGGCCGAACTGCGCCGACAAGGCGCAACGGGAGCGTCGCGGCGCCCCGCCGGCCCCGTTGCCGCGGCCCGGCGGTCCACCAGGTCGCTGTCGGCGTGAACAAAATCACGAAACCGCGTGCCGATTTCGCCGCCGACGCGCAAGATCCGTGCATGGGCGCGCTGTACCAAGCACAATGCACAACAGGGTTCCCATCGGGCGAGCCCGCGGACCTTGACGGCAGACAGGGTGAAAGCCAAGAACTCCTCGCGCAAGACCTGGCGCCAGCCGCTCGCCCCGGGCGTGCTGCCGGCGGCGCAATGCGAGCATCTGCTGCGCTCGGTCGGGTTGCTGGCGCTGGCCCAGTTCGCAGTCGCGCTGGCCTGCACCTGGCTGTTGCTGGGTCGCGTGCGTCAGCCTGCGCTGGTCGGCTGGCTGGCCGCGGTGGGGCTGTCGCAGTCGGTGGCGCTGCTGTTGTGGCAACGCAGGCAGCCCGGCGCAGACGCCGGATCGACGACCCTGCATCGGCTGCTGCGCGCCGGCAGCGTGCTCAACGGCCTGTTGTGGGGCCTGCTGCCCTGGTGGCTGCTGCCCCGCGAGCCTCGGCTCGACGCCTTCGTGGCTTTTGTCGTGGCGTGTCTGAGCGGCGGCGTTGCGGTGGCCATCGGGTTCGACGCCGCCGCGGCGCTGGGCTTCGCATCGGCGGCGTTGTTGCCGTTGAGCGCGTGGCTGAGCCTGGGCGGCTCCACCGCGGCGCAGGCGCAGGCCGTGGTGGCCGCGGCATGGCTGCTGTTCCTGGCGCTGGCCGTGCGCAGCTCGCAGCGTCGTTTCGCGCGTGGCCTGGGCTGGCGTGCGCGCGCGCTTCGCGAAGTCGCTCGTCGCGACCGGCAGATGCAGCGCATGCGTCGCATGGCGCGCCTGGACGGCGTGCTGGCCGAGATCAGCCGCATCGGCTCCGAGGCGGATGACCGCCAGGGCTTCGAACAGGAGGTCTGCCGTGCCGCGGTGCGGCGCGGTGCCCTGGCGCAGGCCTGGGTGGCCCAGGTGGACCCCGCCACGCAAGCGCTGCGGGTCACTGCCGAGGCCTCGGCGACGACGCCTGTCGCCGGGCTGCTCGGGCGCGAACTGGCCGAACAGGCTCGCGACGACGGCCGGGCCTGCTTCGGCACCGTGCCCTGCGGCGCCGATGGCGCTGCTGCGGCCTGCATCGCGGCACTTGCGCTGCATGCCGAGCCGGGCGAGCCCGAGCGCGATGCGCCGCGCGGCGTGCTGGTGCTGTGTTTCTCCGAGCCCGACGTGTTCGACTCCCTGACCACCGAGGTGCTGCTGCACATCGGCCTGGCCGTCGAGCGCGGACTGCTCGCGATGGAGCAGCACCGGCGCATGGCACGGCTGCAAAGCCTGTACCGTGCCTTGATGAGCGAGGGCGACGTGCTGCTGCAGGCGCGCAACGTGCCGGACATGCTGCTTCGCACCTGCCAGACCCTGACCGAGGGAACCCAGTTCCACGCGGCGTGGATGGCACGTCCCGACGAACATGGGCGCATCGAGGTCATCGCGCGCGCCGGCAGCGGTGCCGATCAGCTCGATGCGCTGCGCATCAGCCTGCACGACGAGGATCAGTCCCCGCTGGTGCTACGGGTCTGGAGCAGTCACCGCAACGCCTGTTCCAACGACCTGCTGGGCGACCCCCGCATGGCGCCGTGGCGCGGTTCGATGAGCGCCTACGACTGGCGTTCGGCGCTCGCCGTGCCGGTGTTTCGTGCCGGCGCGATCTGGGCCGTGCTGGTGTTCGTTTCGCCGCAGCCGAATTCCTTCGACCGCCAGACCACCGAGCTGTGCCAGCGCGTGGCGGAGTTGCTGGGCCATGGCCTCGATGAACTCGACCTGAAGCGCCGGCTCAACGACCTGCAGATGGAGGAATCGCACCGCGCGCGGCACGATCTGCTCACGGGACTGCCCAACCGCTTCGCGCTGACCCAGTACCTGCCCCAGGCACTGGCCGCTGCGCGCCAGGACGGCAGCGTGCTGGCAGTGGGCATGATCGATCTCGACGACTTCAAGCCGGTCAACGATACCTGGGGCCACGACGCCGGCGATCGCCTGCTGCGCGAGCTGGGGCAAAGGCTGCGCGGAGCCGTTCGCAAGTTCGATCTGCTGGCGCGCCTGGGTGGCGACGAATTCGTCGTGGTCATCGAGCAGATCGATGCCGAGGACGTGCTCGCGCAGCTCACCGACTTGCTGCAGCGTCTTCATGCGGCAGTGCAGGCGCCGTTCGAGCTCGCCCCCGGCTGCCAGGCCCGTGTCGGCATGACCATGGGCCTGGCGCTGTACCCGCTGGACGGCCAGGATCCGGATGCGCTGGTGCGCCAGGCCGATGCCGCGATGTACCAGGCCAAGCTGCACAAGGGCGACCGCGAGCGCTGGTGGCAACTCGCGGGGGCCAGCAGCGCTCGCCTGGGCAGCCCGGCGCCGCGCGCGCTGGCGCAGCTGCATCTGGTGTCATCGGACGGCGCGGTCTCCGATCGCGCCTGAACCCCGTCGCGCGCCACGCCGGCTCCGCCGGCCCTCGTTCACGCGAAGGCCCACAACAACACGGCCACGCCGGCGAGCACGCAGGCGCCGAGCAGCCAGACGTCGCGTGGCAGGCGCGGCAGCCCCGCGCGGCTGACCAGCAGCGCGCGTGGCGAGTCGGCGGCCACGCGGTCGCGCGGGCCCAGCCAGGCCATCCATCCCAGGCTCAGCAGCAGCGTGCCGACGAACAGCACTCCGCCGACGACCGTGAAATGGATGTGCAGCCAGCCGGACTGCACGGCGCCGAACACCAGCACGGCGAGCACGTGGCCGCTGCCCAGGCCGCGCAGTGCGGCCGACGGCCCGAATGCCGGCAGTGCCAGCCCGAGCACGAAGGTCGCGACAAGCGGGGACGCGACGTAGGCGATGACCTGCTGCAGGTAGGCCCACAGGCCCTCGAAATGCACGATCTGCGGCGCCCAGGCCGCCGCCAGAACCGCGATCAGCACCGTGAACACCTGGCCGGAGCGGGCCAGTTGCAGGTTGCTCCAGTGCGGTCGCAGCGGCCGCACGAAATCCAGCGCGAGCAAAGTCGCGGCGGAATTGAGCGTTGCCGAGCAAGTGGACATCAGCGCCGCCAGCAAGGCGGCGAGCATCAGGCCGATCAGGCCATGCGGAGCGTAATGCAGCACCAGCTGCGGCCATACCTCGTCGGGGTGGTGCAGCGGCGGCAGCAGGCCGATGGCCATCGCTCCGGGCAGGGTCATGATGAACAGCGGCGTCAGCTTGAGCAGCGCGGCCACCAGCGCTCCGCGGCTCGACGCAGCGATGTCGCGCGCACCGAGCACGCGCTGCGCGATGTACTGGTTCATGGTCCAGTAGTAGAAGCCGACGACCGGCAGGCCGGTGACCAGCCCGGTCCACGGCACGCCGGGGTCTCCCGGTGGCCGGATCAGCGACAGGTGGCTGTGCGGGACCCGCGCCAGCACCGCCGACCAGGAATGGCCGTACTGGCCGAACACGATCCATGCCAGCACGCTCGCGCCCGCCAGCAGCACCAGCGCCTGCAGCACGTCGGTGTAGACCACCGCGCGCAGGCCTCCGGCGGCCGTGTAGGCCGCGGTGAACAGAGCGATCGCCAGCGTCGCCTGCCAAAGCGTGAAATGACCGATGAAAGTGGTCAGCACCAGCGCGCCGGCATACAGCGTGCCGGCCGTGTCGAGCACCACCGACAGGAACAGCGTGACGGCCGACAGGTACCTGCGCATGCGCGGGTCGAAGCGGCGCTCCATCAGTTCGGGCATCGTGCTCACGCGCGCGCGGGCCAGAACGGGATACACGGCGACCAGCGACACCAGCAGCACCAGGCTGGCCATCCATTCGTAGTTCGCCGCCGAGATGCCGGTGGCGTAGGCGGCGCCGGGAAGGCCGATGATGGTGTCGGATGACACGTTGGAGGCGAACAGCGAGAAGCCCACCGCCAGCGGCCCGAGCGAGCGCCCGGCGAGAAACAGGTCGTCGCTGCCCGTGTGGCGCCGCGCGGCCCACGCGCCGACCACCAGCGTGAGCACGAAATAGACGCCCAGCGCGAGCCAGTCGGGAGTCAGAAGGCGTGGCGTGATCATGCTTTCCGGCCTCCGGTGCCGGGCCGTTGCGCGGGAAACACGGCGCAGCGCTGCGACGCAGTGGAGCGGGGAATTCCGTTGGAGCAAGGCAATGCGCTGGAGCGCGAAGCGCCGAGGGTCGGGACGGTGGGCAGCATGGCGAACGATGTGTGTGGCGGGCCGCTGAGCGGCCGCGCGATTCGTCGGGAACCGGCGCCGCGTCCGGCATGCGGCCGGCAGGCGGGTCGGGCGGACCGGCGAGCCGGGCTTGGCCAGGCACCAGCTGCCGCTTGCGCAACCCGCGCGCCGGTACGACGCGCGCTGCGGGTTGCGCGCTGCCCGCAACGACCCCGCGGGACTCGCGAAAGCGGGAGTCACGAAAGCCAGGGCTTGCGCGATCCGGGCGGGCCCGGGCAGGTCCCGGGGCTGTCGGCATTCAGGCAGCGAATGAAGCCGATGCTAACCCGCGCGGATTGGTCCATCAACCAGATCGCTAATAAGCCTATTTATCCATTGGAAAAATGGCTAAATCTGCATCCACGCCGCTTCCCGCCGTTGATCAAGCCGACGGGTCGAGCAGGCTGAGCTGCTCGCCGGCGCTGCCGGGCTGCCCGGACCCTGCCTCCTGCAACGCGCTGGCCCGCACCCCCAGCAGGCGCAGCCGGCGCTCGAGCCCGACACGGCGCAGGCACTCGCCGGCCGCGCGCCGGATGTCGCCGGCCGAGCGCACCGGGCGTGCCAGCGACAGATCCCGCGTGACCGTGCGGAAGTCCTCGAAGCGCAGCTTGATGCCGATGGTGCGAGCGGCGCAGCCCTTGCGCCGCAGGTCCTCGGCCAGGCGTTCGCACAGCTCGGTGAAGCAGGCCGAGAGTTCGGCGCGGTCATGGCGTGCGTGCAGGTCTCGCTCGAAGGTGGTCTCCCGGCTCACCGACTTGGGGCTCGATTCGGTCACCACGGGACGCTGGTCGCGGCCGTGGGAGACCTCGTGCAGCCACGCTGCGTAGCTGCGTCCGAAATGCTCCTGCAGCAGCTCCGGCGGGGTGGCGGCGAGTTCACCGATGGTGTGGATGCCCAGCTCCAGCAGGCGCGCCGCAGCCTTCGGGCCGATGCCGTTGATGCGCGCGGCGGGAAGGGGCCAGATGCGGGTCGGCAGGTCGTGCATGCCCAGCACCGTGATTCCGGCGGGCTTGTGCAGGTCGGAGGCGATCTTGGACAGCAGCTTGTTGGGCGTAACTCCGATCGAGCAGCTCAGCCCCGTCGCGTCCCGAACCGCCTGCTGGATGCTGCGCGCCAGTGCCTCGGTGTCGAGCTGCGCGTGCTCGCTGAGGTCGATGTAGATCTCGTCGATGCCGCGGTCCTCGATGCGTGGCGCGAGCTTCGCCACCGCCGACTTGAACAGGCGCGAATACTCGCGGTAGGCATCGAAGCGTGCCGGCAGCAGCACGGCGTCGGGGGCCAGGCGCGCGGCCTTCATCATGCCCATGGCCGAGAACACGCCCAGCGCGCGCGCTTCGTAGGTCGACGTCGTGACCACGCCTCGGCCGCTGTAGTCGCGCAGCCGCGCGAACTGCCACGAGCCGTCGGCGAGCTGGCGCGGGTGCCAGTCGTGACGCCCGCCGACCACCACCGGCTGGCCGCGCAGCTGCGGGTAGCGCAGCAGCTCCACGGACGCGAAGAACGCGTCCATGTCGAGATGCGCGATGCGCCGCGGAGCGCGCGCGGGGGAATCGATGCTCATGCGAACGTCCGGCGAGCCGGACCGCGGCTCACGAGTCGAATACCTGATGATATCCACAGTGCCATTGTCGATCCACGCATGACCTGCGGAAAACGTGATGTGTGGCTAGACTCGAGACCAGCACAATCCAGCAGCAGGAGGAGTCAGCGATGGACAGCATCCAGGTCGTCTACACCACCAGCGCAGCCGCCACCGGCGGACGCAACGGCCACACCCGCTCGCAGGACGGGCAGGTCAGCGTGGATCTTTCGGTTCCCAAGGCCATGGGCGGCCCGGGTCGGCCGAACACCACCACGCCCGAGGACCTGTTCGCCGCGGGCTACGCGGCGTGCTTCGGCGGCGCGCTGGATTTCGTCGCCAAGCAGCACAGGAAGAACGCGTCGGGTGCCACGGTGACCTGCTCGGTATCCATCGGCCCGCGCGATGCCGGTGGTTTCGGCCTGGCCGTGAAGCTGCAGGTCGAGGACCACTCGCTGCCGCAACGCGAACTCCTCGAACTCGCCACCGAGGCGCACGAGAAGGTCTGCCCGTATTCGCACGCCACGCGCGGCAACGTCGACGTGCGCATCGAGGTCCAGGGGGCCTGAGCCCGCTCAGCCCGGCGCCTGCGCCCATTCGCGCAAGGCGCCTGCGACCCGCTCGACGGTTTGCTCCCACGGCTCGCCGAGGGTCTGGCGGAACAGGCGCATCACTCCGGGGTACCACGGCGAGTCGTCGCGTTCGTGCAGCCAGCGCCAGTCGCTGCCGATGGCGGGAAGCAGCACCCAGCAGGGCCTGCCCAGCGCGCCGGCAAGGTGCGCGGTCGACGTGTCGACGCAGATCAGCAGGTCGATCTGCGCCAGGATCGCCGCGGTGTCGGCGAAACTGGTGATGCGCGAGCCGAGTTCCGTCAGCGCCTGCGGGTGGCCGGGCTGCGCGGCCAGCGCGGCCTCGTCCTCGCCTTGTCCCTTTTGCAGGCTGACGAAGGAGATCCCGGGGCAGTTCCACAGCGCGGCCAGCGTGGCCAGCCCGGGCAGCGAGCGGTTCAGGTCGTTGCCGTGCGCCGCCGCTCCCTTCCAGACCAGGGCGACTCGCTTGCCGGTCGGCGGAAGGCTGGGCTTCCAGCGCTCCACTAGCCGCTCGTCAGCCTGCAGGTAGGGCAGGGCAGCAGGGATCGTGTTAAGGGCCGTTGAGAGGTGGTATGGCAGGCTGAAGCCCAGAATCCAGAAATCGTGCGCGGTGACGGGTTGCTCGTCGGAAAACACAGCATCAACGCCGCTGGCTGTCGCGAGGAGTCCCTTGAGCGGGGCCTTGCACACCAGGCTTACGCGGCTTGCCCCGCGTTCCTTGAGCTGCGCCGCGTAACGCACCATCTGGATTTCGTCGCCGAAGCCCTGCTCGCCGATGACCAGGATGGTCCGGCCGGCCAGCGGTTGCCCACGCCACTGCGGGAACGGAAGATCCGGAATGTGTGCATAGGGGCGCGGGAGTGCCGGGTCGTAGCGAGCTTCGAAGTACGGCCAGGCCTGCTCGAGTTTCCCGATGCGCAACAGCAGCAGGCTCAGGTTCCAGCGCGCAGTGGCGTTCTCGGGGTCATGTGCGATGGCATCGCGATACGCCAGCTCTGCCTCGTCGAAGCGCCGCATGTCGAGCAGCAGCGCGCCGAGATTGTTGTGGGCATCGAAAAAATCCGGGCGCAGTCGCAGCGCCTTCCGGTAGGACTGCTCGGCAGCGGCCAGCTCCCCGCGCGCCGCGAGCAAGTTGCCATGGACCAGCAGGTTCCGGGGTTCGTCTCGCGTGAGCGCGTGGGCACGCGAAAAACACTCCTCGGCGCGCTTGAAGGCATGCCGATCGACCGCCAGTTCGCCGAAGGCGTACAGCGCCTCGACATGTTCTGGGAAGGCCTCGAGGGCCTGCTCGTAGGCCGCCATGGCCTCGTCGAAGAGGCCCAGTCGCTGCAGCGCTCGCGCCCTGTGGAAATGTGTTTCCTTCAGATCGGGGTCGACGGTCAGCGCGCGTTCCAGGCTGCGTAGCGCGGCCTGCGCATCGTGCAGCTGGAGCAAGGTGATGCCCAGGTTCAAGTGGGCCTGCGCGAAGTCGTCGGCCTGGCGCAGCACCAGCTGGTAGCGCATGACCGCGCCGCGGTGGTCGCGGTCGTGGTGCAGCACGTTGCCCAGGTAGAAATTGAGCAGCACCGAGCCGGGGTCGGCTTCCAGCCCGCGCAGCGCCGATTCGCGCGCCAGCGCAGCTTGCCCGGCGTGGAATTGCAGCCTGCACAATTCCTGCCACGCGAACGCGAAAGCGGGCTTGCAGCGCACGGCGTCGCCGAGGTGGCGAATCGCGCCAGGCAGGTCGCCCCGCGCCTCGGCCAGCTGGCCCAGGAACAGATGGGGTTCCTCGAACGCCGGGTCCAGCGACACCGCGCGCTTCAGCGCCTGCTCGGCTTCGTCCAGGCGATCGAGCTGCTTGAGCGCGAAACCCAGGTTCGACCAGGCGGTCGCGTGCCCAGGCTCGAGCTCCAGGGCCCGCCGGTAGGTGTCGATCGCGTCCGGCATCCGGCCTTCGGCGATGCAGCGGTTGGCCCGGGATCGAAGCTCGGCGGCCTCTGCGAGTGCACCGGCCTGCGGCTCGGGAGCGGCGCCGCTCGCGGCCGCCGGGCCGCGGCGAAACAGTCGCTGGATCGATGCGAGCATGGCTTCGTTCACACCTTGTCAGGCGAGGGCCAGCAGGACTTCCTTGACCAGGCGATCGATCAGTTCGTCGTCGTATCCAAGGTCCTTCAGCGTCCACTTCAGCCGATTGCTGAGCTTGGCCTTGCGGTAGACGTTCAGCCGGTGCTGCCGTGCGAACTGCTGTGAGCGCTGCAGCACGCGCCCGAGCAGCTTGCGCTGCTTCTCGTCCTGCTTCGACGCGCTGGCGCGGCCGATCGAGCGCAGCTCGGCGTCATAGTATCTGGCGAGATCCTCGCCGAAAGCCTTCGCCTCGCGGGCGTCGAACCATCGCAGCAACACATTCGCTCCTGGCGGGACATTGAGGGCACCGACATGTGCTGTCGGCGCGTGGATCCAGGGGATCCAGCGCGAAGGCTATTGTCTCAGCATGGGGCGCAGGTGAACAGGCGAGCGATCGCGGCTTGGCGATTTGCCCGTATCGGCGCAGTTCGGGGGTGCTGGCGGAGACGGTGGGATTCGAACCCACGATGCGGCTCTACACCGCATACTCCCTTAGCAGGGGAGCACCTTCGGCCTCTCGGTCACGTCTCCAGCGCGACAGGGCCATCGACGCAGCGCATCCGCGCTCGCCTTGCCTGTCGCACAATACAGCCGTCCATTATTGCACACATCGATGTCCTCGCCCAATTCGCCCGCCGAGCACTCCGTGCCGGGGCGTGCGCTGTGGATCGACACGCATGCCCATCTCGACGCGCAGGAGTTCGACTCCTCGCGCCCGGCCATGCTGGAGCGCGCGCGCCAGGCCGGCGTGGCCTGCGTGGTCATTCCGGCTGTGCATCCGGATCGTTTCGACGTGGTGCGCGAGCTGGCCCATGCGCATGGCTTCGCCTACGCGCTGGGAGTGCATCCGCTGTACGTGCGCGGCCTGGGCCGCGAGCAGCTCGAGCGCGTGCGCGACGCGCTGGCAGCGCATCTCGACGATCCGCGCCTGGTCGCGGTCGGTGAGATCGGGCTCGACCACTTCGTGCCGGCATCCGCCGACGAGCGTGCCGAGCAGGCCTGGTGGTGGGAGCAGCAGCTCGACCTCGCCGCGCGCTTCGAGCTGCCGGTGCTGCTGCATCTGCGCCGTGCGCAGGACCCGATGGCGGCGGCGCTGCGGCGTCGCCAGTGGGGCACACGCGGGCCGGGCGGCATCGCGCATGCCTTCAACGGCAGCGAGCAGCAGGCCCGCGCGTTCATCGCCCAGGGCCTGTGCCTGGGCTTCGGCGGCATGTTGAGTTTCGAGCGATCGCGCAACATCCGGCGCCTGGCCCAGGGTCTCGACGAGCAGGCGCTGGTGCTGGAGACCGACGCGCCCGACATGGCGCCGCAGTGGATCGCCCACGGCGGGCAGCCCAGGCCCAACGAGCCGGCTGAACTGCCGCGCCTGGGCGCCGTGCTGGCCGGCCTGCGCGGCTGGACCCCGCAGCATGCGGCAGCGGTGACCAGCGCCAACGCACTGCGTGCGCTGCCGCGCCTGCGCCGGCTGCTGGCGGCGCGCGCGGCGTAGCCCCGGCGCCCCACGGCGCGCGCGATGGGGCTTGAAATCGGCGCGCGCGCCCCAAACTGCCTGCGGACGGTCGCGCTGCCGGCGCGGACCGCAGCCATCGGCCGCCTCGCGCGGCGCTGTCAACTGCACCCTTTGACCATGAGTACACCAAATCCGACCCCGGTTGAGGCCTCGGCGCCCCATACCCATGCTTTCCAGGCCGAGGTGCGGCAACTGCTGCACCTGGTCGCCCACTCGCTGTATTCCAACCGGGACATCTTCCTGCGCGAGCTGGTGTCGAACGCTTCCGACGCCTGCGACAAGCTGCGCTACCTGGCCATCGACGACAGCGCGCTGTGGGAGGGCGCCAGCGAGCTGCGAATCCGCGTCGACTTCGATCCCGTGGCACGCACCGTGACGGTCAGCGACAACGGCATCGGCCTGTCGCTGGAGGACGCGGTGGAGCATCTGGGCACCATCGCCAAGTCGGGCACCCGCGAGTTCATGCAGCGCATGGGCGAGCAGCACAAGGGCGACGCCAACCTGATCGGTCAGTTCGGCGTGGGCTTCTATTCGGGTTTCATCGTCGCCGATCGAATCACCGTCGAGAGCCGCCGCGCCGGGCTGCCGGCGGCGCAGGGCGTTCGCTGGTCGTCCGACGGCACCGGCGAATTCAGCGTCGAGCCCATCGAGCGCGCCGCTCGCGGCACCGACGTGGTGCTGCACCTGCGCGCCGACGCCGAGGACCAGCAGTTCTCCGACCTGCTGGAGAACTGGAAGCTCAAGACCATCGTGTCGCGCTACTCGGATCACATCTCGCTGCCCATCGAGATGCGCAAGCGTGAATGGGATGCCGAGAGCAAGCAGGAAGTGGTGCGCGACGAGTGGGAGCAGGTCAACAAGGCGGCGGCGCTGTGGGCGCGGCCGAAGTCCGAGCTCGACGATCAGCAGTACATCGACTTCTACAAGCAGATCGCCCACGATGGCGACGCACCGCTGGCGTGGACCCACAACCGGGTCGAGGGGCGAAGCGAGTACACGCAACTGCTGTACGTGCCGGCCAAGGCGCCGTTCGACCTGTACAACCGCGATGCCCACGGCGGCGTGAAGTTGTACGTCAAGCGCGTGTTCATTCTCGACGACGCCAGCAGCCTGCTGCCCGGCTACCTGCGCTTCGTGCGCGGCGTGATCGACAGCGCCGACCTGCCGCTCAACGTCTCGCGCGAGCTGCTGCAGGAAAGCCGCGACATGCGGGCCATCCGCGACGGCAGCACGCGCCGCGTGCTGTCCATGCTGGAGGACCTGGCAGGCAGCGACGAGCAGGCGCAAAAGGACAAGTACGCCACATTCTGGGCCGAGTTCGGGCAGGTGCTGAAGGAAGGCGTGGCCGAGGACTTCGCCAATCGCGAGCGTCTCGCCGGGCTGCTTCGCTTCGCCTCCACGCACAATGATTCCGACGCGCAGGACGTGTCGCTGGCCGCGTATGTCGAGCGCATGAAGCCCGAGCAGACGGCGATCTACTACGTAACCGCGGACAATCCCCGCGCCGCGCGCTCGAGCCCGCAGCTCGAGATGTTCCGGCGCAAGGGGGTGGAGGTGCTGCTGCTCACCGACCGCGTCGACGAGTGGATGCTCAGCGCGCTGCACGAGTTCGGCGGCAAGCCGCTGCAGTCGGTGGCCCGCGGCGGCGCCGACCTGGGCGCGTTGCAGGACGAGCAGGACAAGAAGCTGGCCGAGCAGGCGGCGCAGACCCACAAGGACCTGCTCGAGCGCATGAAGACGGCGCTGGCGGGCATGGCCAAGGATGTGCGCATCAGCTCGCGCCTGGTCGACTCGCCCGCCTGCCTGGTGGCCGACGAGGGCGAGCTCAGCTCGCATCTGCAACGCCTGCTTCGTCAGGCGGGGCAGGAAGCGCCGCGCGCCGAGCCGATCCTGGAAATCAACCCGGAGCACGAGCTGGTCAAGCGCCTGCAGCAGCAGGTCGCCGCCGGGCCGGAGCAGGCCGAGGCCTTCGACGAGCTCAGCCGCATCCTGTTCGACCAGGCCGTGCTGGCCGAGGGTGGCATGCCGGAGGATCCCGCGGCCTACGTGCAGCGGGTCAACCGCTGGCTGCTGCGCGCCGCCTGAATCCGCGCGGGCCGTCGGCCCGCGAAGTCCGCAGGGCCGGGCGCTGCCCGGCCCGAAGCGGTTTCAGGACACCCACATGGTGATGGTCACCACCGCCAGCAGCAGCATCCACAACAGCACCGAACGCCACACCAGGCCGACCACGCTGCGCAGGTGTCCCGCCTGGGGGACGGCGCCGGGCATCTGCGGCGCCATCAGCGGTTCGGCGTCGATGGCCTGGCCCCACGTCTGCTCACCGGGTTCGCTGGCCTGCGTGGGGGCCGCGCTGGCCGTGGCGCCCAGGCGGATGCCGACTGCGCCGGCGGCCGAAGCGAGCATCGCGCCGGTATTGGCGTCGGGCCACAGGCGCGCGTAGTTGCGCCACATGTCGGCGGCTTCCTCGAAGTTGCCGACCACCGCGTAGCCGATCGCGGTCAGCCTGGCCGGCAGCCAGTCGAGCAGGTAGAAGGCGCGGCTGGCGAAGCGCCGCAGCCACGGGCTGGCCTCGGAGCCGCTGGAATTCCACTTGCCCGCGGTGAACTCGGCCATGCGGTACAGCACCGCGCCTGCCGGGCCCAGCGGAAGCAGGAACCAGAAGAACACCCCCAGCACATAGCGCTGCGCGGCGACCAGCGCGTGCTCGATGGTCTGCTGGATCACGTCGTCGGCCGACATCTCGACCGTGTCGAGGGACTTCCATTGGCGCAGGATGGCCCGCGCACCCGGGATGTCGCCGCGATTGAGCGCATCACTGATATCAGTGAAATAGTGCGAAAACTGACGAAAACCTAGTGTGAAGTACAGCACCGCCACGTTCCACGCGAAGGCCAGCAGAACGTTCACCCGCAAGGCCGCGATATAGACCCCGAGGGTCAGCAGTGCCGGCAGCACCACGGCGATGAACCAGGCTGCCAGACCGTGGCGGCGTTCGCCTGCGTCGAAGTTGCGCGACGCGAAATCGGCCACCCAGGTTCGCAGGGTGTACACCAGGCTCAAGCGCCCCAGGGGCTTGACCTGTTCGAGCAGCAGGGAGAGCAGGACCGAGAAAAACGCCATGTGCGCATGCTAAGCGATGAGCAGGCGATACAGGTTGCGGATCATTCCCGCGGTGGCTCCCCAGATGAAATAGCTCTTGCCGGTGTGGGGATCCGTCCACGGCATCGCGTAGAACATGCGCCGTCCCGGACCGCCGGCGGGTGCCGCTGCGGGTGGCTGCGGCGGATCCCACGCGCGCACCTCGTGGTGCGCCGGATTCATCAGGAATTCCAGCGGCACCTCGAACACCTCGGCCACTTCGGTGGGCTGCGGGTGCCAGCGGGAATGGGCGTGCACCAGCGCCACCACCGGCGTGACCGCGAATCCGGTGACCGTGGTGTACAGCGGCATGCACGCCAGCGGCTCGACCTGTGCCGCGGCGAGCCCGATCTCCTCCTCGGCCTCGCGCAACGCGGTGTGCACTGCGTCCCGATCCTCGGGGTCGCGGCCTCCGCCGGGAAAGCTGATCTGCCCGGCGTGCACCGCCAGGCGCGCATCGCGCCGGGTCAGCAGCATGCGCACGCCGCTGTCGCGCATGACCAGCGGAACCAGCACCGAGGCCTGGCGCGCGGCCACGCGCTCGGCAGCAGGCAGGTCACCGGGGCGCTCGGGCAGCCACGACAGCGTCGAGCTGTCGGTTGCGCCGCGTTGCCAGCGCGCGAAGTGCTCGCGCAGCGCCTGCGGCTGCAGGCGCTGCGCCGGCACCGCCGGCAGGTGGTCGTGGCGTTCGAGCACCGGTGCCGACTCGGCCTCGACCGTCGGCAGCGATCGGGGTGGCACGCCGCGGGCGTCAGACGCGGACACGGAGCGGCAGGCGCACGCGGCGCGCAAAAGCAAACAGCCGACCCTCGGGTCGGCTGCGGATCACGCAACGGGTCGCGGGCATCATCGATGCCGGCGGGGCCGCGGACCAGGAACGCATCAGGACAGCTTTTCCTTGATGCGAGCCGACTTGCCGGTGCGGCCGCGCAGGTAGTACAGCTTGGCGCGACGCACGTCGCCGCGGCGCTTGACCTGGATCGACGCGATCATCGGCGAGTACAGCTGGAAGGTGCGCTCGACGCCTTCGCCGGACGAAATCTTGCGCACGATGAAGTTCGAGTTCAGCCCGCGGTTGCGGCGGGCGATGACCACGCCCTCGTAGGCCTGGGCGCGCTTGCGCGAACCCTCGACCACGTTGACGTTGACCACCACGGTGTCGCCGGGGGCGAAATCGGGAATGGCCTTGCCCTCGGTCAGGCGCTTGATTTCTTCCTGCTCGAGTTGCTGAATCAGATGGGTGCTCATCGAAGACTCCTGGGATCTTGCGCCGCGCGTTGGTTGTAGGGAAGTGAGGTCGCCGCCGCGGCCGCCCTGGGCGCATGCCCGTGGCATGCCGAACCCGTTGACGGTCGCGCTTCGCGGCGCCCGGTGCCGGGCAGAGGATCGCGAAAAACGCTCAAGTATAGCGCAGCCGCGGCAAAGCGCCGGGTTTCAGGCTTCGCCGCCCTGGTTCCGGTTCGCGCGCAAGGTTTCGAGCAGGCGCAGGTCGTCGCGGTCCAGGCGCTGTTCGCGCTCGAGCTCGAGCACCAGTTCGGGGCGCCGGCGCCAGCTCAGTTCCAGCATGCGGTCGCGGCGCCAGCGCGCGATGCGAGCATGGTCGCCGCTCATCAGCGCCTCGGGCACGCCGCGCTCCTGGAAGCGGGGAGGCCGGGTGTAATGCGGACAGTCGAGCAGCCCGTCGGAGAAGCTGTCCTGCTGCGCCGACAGTTCGTCGCCCAGGACCCCGGGCTGCAATCGGGCCACCGCGTCGATCAGCGCCATCGCCGGGATCTCCCCGCCCGACAGAACGAAATCGCCGAGGCTGATCTCCTCGTCGACGTGCAGGTCGATGAAGCGCTGGTCGACGCCTTCGTAGCGTCCGCACACCAGTACCGCGCCCGACGACTCGGCCAGTTCGCGAACCTCGGGCTGACGCAGCACGCGTCCGGCCGGGCTGAACAGCAGCACGGGTGCCGGCGCCGCGCCCGCTGCGGCGCGCGCCGTGCGCGCTGCCTGCAGCGCGCCCAGCAGCGGCTCGGCCAGCATGACCATGCCGGGGCCGCCGCCGTAGGGCCGGTCGTCCACGCTGCGGTGAGCTCCGCTGGCGTAGTCCCGTGGATTCCAGGTGTGCAGCTGCAGCAAGCCGGAGTCGAATGCGCGCCGGCAGATGCCTTGCGTGCGCAGCGGTTCGAAGTAGCCCGCGAACAGCGTGAGGACGTCGAAGCGCAGCATCAGTCGTAGTCGGGCTGCCAGTCGGCGACGATGCGCCGTCCGGGCAGGTCGACGTCGGCGATGTAGGCGTCGACGAAGGGGATCAGTCGCTCGGGGGGGTCGTCGTCCGCCTGCGGGCGGCGCAGGCGCAACACCGATTGCGCGCCGCTGTCGAGCAGGCCGATCACCTGGCCGAGCTCGCGGCCGTCGCGGTCGACGACTTCGCAGCCGATCAGATCCACCCAGTAGAACTCGTCGCCGCTGGAAGGCGGAAAGTCCTCCCGGCGTACCAGGATGGTCCAGCCCTTGAGCTGCTCCGCGGAGTTGCGGTCGTCGACTCCGTCGAGCAGGGCCACCACGCTGGAGCCGTGGCGGCGAGCCAGGCGCCGCGCCAGGCAGCGCCGCGGCGCCACGCCTCGCGATGCAGGGCCCTGCAGCCACCAGACGGGAGCCGCCAGCAGTGCCGCCGGCTCGGCCGCGTCGGGCGCGACGCGCACCCAGCCGCGGATTCCCCAGGCGTCGAGCACATAGCCGACCTCGATCAGGTCGGCGGGCCAGTCCGGCTCGGCGCCTTGCGCCGGTGCCGGGTCGCGCGTGGGTTTCATCGCGCGCCGCAGGCGCGACCCGGGCGGGACGCGCGTGCGGACATCAGGCCGCGGCGGGAGCTTCGACGGCCGGCTGCTTGGCCTGCTGCTTGACCAGGCGCTGCACGGTGTCGGACAGCTGGGCACCCACGCCGGTCCAGTAGTTCAGTCGCTCCATCGACACGCGCAGGCCCTGTTCCTGGCCGCGCGCCACCGGGTTGTAGAAACCCAGGCGCTCGATGTAGCGGCCGTCGCGGCGATTGCGCGAGTCGGTGGCGACGATGTGGTAGAAGGGGCGGCCCTTGGCGCCGGCGCGGGACAGACGAATGACGACCATGTTCGGAATTCCTGCGAATATTGCGAGTGTGAGGATGCGCGAATGTCGGAAGGCGGACGCCGTCGGCGGTTCGAGCATCCTTCGCATCATGTCTTCACCGGTGAGCGCGTCCGCGCGCAGGCATCGGCCGAAACGGCCGGACCGGGCCGAAGCCGCCCCGAGAAGCGGCCCCGATCCCCCGATCCTGCCCGTGTTTCCTGCCCGACTTTCCTGCAAGACGGCGCGCAAGCCACCGGTAAACTCTTCATTATAGACCCACCCCGGCCCCACACCCTCGTTTGCCCCAAGCACATGCCCACCGAATCCGCCGCCGTGCTGCTGCGCGATGCCAGCGCCGCCGACCTGCCTGCCATCACCGCTATCTACGCCCACCATGTCCAGCATGGCACGGGCAGCTTCGAGACCGAGGCGCCGGGCCAGCAGCAGATGGGCGAGCGCATGCGCCTGGTGCAATCCCGCGCGCTGCCCTGGCTGGTCGCCGAGATGGGCGGGGAGATCGCCGGCTTTGCCTATGCCAACTGGTTTCGCGAGCGCGCTGCCTTCGCATGGACGCTGGAGGACTCGGTCTACATTCATCCCGAGCGCGTCGGCGCCGGCCTGGGCTCGCGGCTGCTGGCCGAGCTGGTGCGGCGTGCCGAGCAGGCCGGGGCGCGCCAGATGCTCGCGGTGATCGGCGATTCCGCCAACCACGCTTCGGTTGCGTTGCATGAACGCAACGGTTTTCGGCATTGCGGGGTGCTGCAGTCGGTCGGCTGGAAGTTCGGGCGCTGGCTGGACGTGGTGATGATGCAGCGCCCGCTCGGCCCCGGCGCCGCGCAGGCGCCGCGTGACTGATCAGCCCGGGTCGAGCGCGCCGATGCGGTGCAGCTGCTGGCCTTCGGCGCGCAGGCGACGCACGGCCGCGTCGATCGGCTCGCCGCCGGGCAGGCGCCAGTGCGGGTGAAGCTCGGCCAGCGGAGCCAGCACGAAGGCGCGCAGGTGCATGCGCGGGTGGGGCAGGCTCAGTTGCTCATCGTCCACGCGCAGGTCGCCGAGCCACAGCAGATCGAGGTCGAGGGTGCGCGGCGCGTTGCGCATGCCCGCAGGGCGCACGCGGCCGTGCCGCTGCTCGATGTCCTGCAGCGCGCGCAGCAGCGCATGCGGCGCCAGGGTGCTGCGCAGCTCGGCCACCGCGTTGCAATAGTCGGGTCCGCCGGCGTCGACGGGGGCGCTGCCCCACAGCGCCGACACGCGCAGCAGCGCGCAGCCGGGAACCTGGTCCAGGTCTCGCAGCGCGGCGCGCAGCGTGGCACGCGCGTCGCCCAGGTTGGCGCCCAGGCCGACGAGCGCCGAACGCGGGTCCGCGCAGGGCATCAGTCCTGGCCGGAGTCCGCCGCGGTGTCGACGGCGCCGGCTTCGGCAGCTGCCGGCTTGCGGCGCCTGCGGCGCCGCTTCTTCGGTGCCTCCGCTGGCCCGCTGCGCGCGGCCTGCTCGAGCAGGGCCGCGCGGCCGGCTTCGTCGGCGTCCTGGAAGTCCTGCCACCACTGGGCCAGTTCCTGGGCGGCTTCGCCGGTGCGCGCGCGCAGCAGCAGGAAATCGAAGGCGGCACGAAAGCGCGGGTGTTCCAGCGCGCCGAAGGCGTAGCGGGACGTGCGTCGCGCCAGTCGCGGCTGCAGCGCCCAGATCTCGCGCATGTCCACGCTGATGCGCCGCTGGATGGCCAGGCGCTCGGCCTGCGCCGCCAGCACTTCATCGGCGGCCTGGTCGAGCGCGGCGATCTGCGGCACGCCCTCTTCCTGCAGTTCGGCCCAGCGCTGCCCGACCTGCGGCCACAGCAGGCAGGCGAACAGGAACGACGGACTGGCCGTCTTGCCGGCGCCGATGCGTGCGTCGGTGTCGCCCAGCGCCGCCATCACGAAGGCTTCGCCGCGCGGCTGGCTCAGCGCCAGGTCGATCAGCGGCAGCAGGCCCTTGTGCAGCCCCAGGCGCCGCAGGTTGTCCAGCGAGGCCAGCGCATGTCCGGTCTGCAGCAGCTTGATGGTTTCGTCGAACAGTCGCGCCGACGGCACGTTGTGCAGCAGTTCCGAGTGCGTGGCGATCGGGTGCAGCGTGCCGGGGGCGATGTCGAAACCCAGCTTGGCGGCGAAGCGCGCCACGCGCAGCAGTCGCACCGGGTCCTCGCGGTAGCGCCGCGAGGGCTCGCCGATCATGCGCAGCGTGCGCGCCTTGAGGTCGCGCAGGCCGTGGTGGTAGTCGACCACCACGTCGCGGCTCGGGTCGTAATACAACGCGTTGACAGTGAAGTCCCGGCGCGCCGCGTCCTCTTCCTGGCTGCCCCAGACGTTGTCGCGCAGCAGGCGGCCATGCGCATCGACCGCATGCTGGCGTCCGGCGAGCTTGTCGCGGCTGCGTTCGTCGCCGTCGACCGCCTCGCCTTGCGCGTCCGGGTTGGCGCGAAAGGTCGACACCTCGATGACTTCGCGGCCGAACAGCACGTGCACGATGCGAAAGCGCCGGCCGATGAGCAGGGCGCGCCGGAACAGCGGCTTGACCTGCTCGGGCGTGGCGTTGGTGGCGACGTCGAAGTCCTTGGGCTTGAGCCCCAGCAGCATGTCGCGCACCGCGCCGCCGACGATGTAGGCCT
>JAKCDM010000154.1 GCA_021841865.1 Pseudomonadota bacterium | reverse complement strand
GTTGAGCAGCTCGTAGTAGCGCGGGAAATACACGATGCCCGCCGGGTCGCAGTGCCCGAAACGCACCGTGCGCGATGCCACGAAGGGTCGGCCGGGGCAGGGCGGGGTCTGGGCGTCGCTGCTCATGGTCATGCGCCCTTCAGCCGCCGAAGGCGGCGATGCCGGTGATGGCCCGCCCCAGGATCAGCGCGTGGATGTCGTGCGTGCCCTCGTAGGTGTTGACCACCTCCAGGTTGACCAGGTGGCGGGCCACGCCGAACTCGTCGGAGATGCCGTTGCCGCCCAGCATGTCGCGCGCCGTGCGCGCGATGTCCAGCGCCTTGCCGCAGGAGTTGCGCTTGATGATCGAGGTCAGGTCGGTGCTGGCGGTTCCCTCGTCCTTCATGCGCCCCACGCGCAGGCAGGCCTGCAGGCCGAGGCCGATCTCGCACAGCATGTCGGCGAGCTTTTTCTGCACCAGCTGGTTGGCCGCCAGCGGACGTCCGAACTGCTTGCGCTCCAGGGTGTAGCGCCGCGCGGTGTCGAAGCAGAATTCGGCCGCGCCGAGGGCTCCCCAGGCGATGCCGTAGCGCGCGCTGTTCAGGCAGGTGAAGGGGCCCTTGAGCCCGCGCACCTCGGGAAAGACGTTCTCCTCCGGGCAGAACACCTCGTCCATGACGATCTCGCCGGTGATCGAGGTGCGCAGGCCCACCTTGCCGTGGATGGCCGGCGCCGACAGCCCCTTCCAGCCGCGCTCGAGCACGAAGCCGCGGATCGTTTGTTCGTCGTCCTTGGCCCACACCACGAACACGTCGGCGATGGGGCTGTTGGTGATCCACATCTTGGCGCCGCTGAGGCTGTAGCCGCCCGGCACCTTGCGCGCGCGCGTGACCATGCCGCCGGGGTCCGATCCGTAGCCAGGCTCGGTCAGGCCGAAGCAGCCGACCCATTCGCCGCTGGCCAGGCGCGGCAGGTACTTGCGCTTCTGCTCTTCGGTGCCGAAGGCCTCGATGGGCACCATCACCAGCGAGCTCTGCACGCTCATCATCGAGCGGTAGCCCGAGTCGATGCGCTCGACCTCGCGCGCCACCAGGCCGTAGCACACGTAGTTCATGCCGGCGCCGCCGTACTCCTCGGCCACCGTGGGGCCGAGCAGGCCGAGCTCGCCCATTTCGCGAAAGATCTCGCGGTCGGTTCGCTCGTGGCGGAAGGACTCCAGCACGCGCGGCGCCAGGCGCTGCTCGCAGTAGCTGCGCGCGCTGTCGCGCACCATGCGTTCGGTCTCGCTGAGTTGCTGGTCCAGCAGGAACGGGTCGTTCCAGACAAAGCTCGGTTGGCTCATGGGATTTCCCTGGGAAGATTCAGCGAGCGGCCTTCAGCAGCTCGCGCGCGATGATGAGTTTCTGCACCTCGGTGGCGCCTTCGTAGATGCGCAGGGCGCGGATGTCGCGGTACAGGCTTTCCACCACCTGGCCGCGCTGCACGCCGCGCCCGCCGTGCAGTTGCAGCGCCGAGTCGATCACACGTTGCGCGTTCTCGGTGGCCACCATCTTGGCCATCGCCGCCTCGCGCGTGGTGGGCAGGCGCTGCACGTCGCGCCTCCACGCGGCACGCGCGGTCAGCATGGCCGCGGCGTCGATGTCGGCGGCCATCTCGCCCAGGCGCGCCTGGGTGAGCTGCAGGTCGGCCAGGGTGTGGCCGAACATGCGACGGGAGCCGGCGTGGCGCAGCGCCTCGTCCAGCGCGCGCCGGGCGAAGCCCAGCGCCGCGGCGGCCACCGAGGCGCGGAAGATGTCCAGGGTGCGCATGGCCAGCTTGAAGCCCTCGCCGGGCGCGCCCAGCAGGTTGGCCGCCGGCACGCGCATGCCGTCGAAGCGCAGGCGCGCCAGCGGGTGCGGCGCCATCACCTCCAGGCGTTCGGCGACCTCGAAGCCGGGCAGGTCGGGCGTGACCACGAAGGCCGAGATGCCCCGCGTGCCGGGGGCTTCGCCGGTGCGCGCGAACAGGCAGTAGACGTCGGCAATGCCCCCGTTGGAAATCCAGGTCTTCTCGCCGTGCACGACCCAGGCATCGCCGTCGCGCGTGGCGCTGCACTGCATCGCCGCCACGTCCGAGCCGGCTTCCGGCTCGGTCAGCGCGAAGGCGGCGATCCATTCGCCGCGGGCCACGCGCGGCAGCACTGCGCGCTGCAGCTCCGGGCTGCCCGCCAGGGTGATGGCGCCGCTGCCCAGGCCCTGCATGGCGAAGGCGAAGTCGGCCAGCGCGTCGTGGTAGGCCAGACCCTCGCGCGCCACGCACAGGCTGCGCGAGTCGAGTTCGGGCAGCGCGCCGCCGAAGGCCGCGGGCACGCAGTAGCGCAGCAGCCCGGCGCGGCCCAGCTCGCCCACCAGCGCGCGGCAGGCGGCGTCGGTGTGCTCGTGGTCGATGGGCTGCGCCTGCGCGCACCAGTCGGCCACGGCGCGCGCGAGCTCGCGGTGCGCGGGCTCGAAAAAGGGCAGATCCAGGTGGGCCTGGTCCATCGCGGCCTCAGTCACCCTGGAACTCCGGCCTGCGCCTTGCGGCGAAAGCCTCGAAGGCACGCCGGAAGTCGCCGGTCAGCATGCACAGGGCCTGCGCCTGCGCCTCCGACTCGATCATTTCCTCGATGCCCATGGCCCACTCCTGGTTCACCATGGTCTTGGTCATGGTGTGCGCGAACCAGGGTCCGTCGGCCAGTTCGCGCGCCAGCTCGAGCGCCTTGGTCGGCAGCACGTCGGCGTCGTGCAGGGCGTTGTAGAAGCCCCAGGCCAGGCCTTCGTCGGCGCGCATGGAGCGCCCCGTCATCAGAAGCTCGTTGGCGCGCCCCAGGCCGATCACCCGCGGCAGCAGGCCGCAGGCGCCCATGTCGGCGCCGGCCAGGCCCACGCGGGTGAACAGGAAGGCGGTCTTCGCCGACGGCGTGCCCAGGCGCAGGTCGGAGGCCAGGGCGATCATGGCGCCCGCGCCCGCGCACACGCCGTCGATGGCCGCCACCACCGGCTGCGGGGCGCGGCGCATGGCCTTGACCAGGTCGCCGGTCATGCGGGTGAAGGCCAGCAGCTCGGGCGCGCGCATGCGGGTCAGCGGCTCGATGATCTCGAACACGTCGCCGCCGGAGCAGAAGTTGCCCCCCGCGCCGGTCAGCACCACGGCGCGCACGTCGCTGGCGTAGACCAGATCGCGGAACAGGTCGCGCAGTTCGGCGTAGGAGTCGAAGGTCAGCGGGTTCTTCTTGTCCGGGCGGTTCAGCGTGATCGTCGCCACGCGCCCGTCCTCGCTGCAGGACCAGCCGAAATGCCGGGCGCGGTAGTCGCGCAGGGGCCGCTTGTGCGCGGCCATCGGGTTGTCGTCCATCGATGTCGTCCTTGGCTTGTTTCGATGCGGGATCACAGGACTTCGCCGCCGGCCACCGCGATGGCCTGGCCGTGCACCGCCTCGGAGCCGGGCAGGCACAGCCAGGCCACGGCGTTGGCCACCTGGCGCGGCGTGACGAGATGGCCCTGCGGGTTTGCGGCGGCCAGTTCCTGGCGCGCCTGCTCGCGGCTGCGTCCGGTGCGCGCGACGATGTTGTCCAGCGCCTCGTCGAGCAGCGGCGTGTCGGTATAGCCGGGGCACACCGCGTTCACGGTGATTCCCTTGGCGGCCACTTCGAGCGCCAGCGCCCGGGTGAATCCGACCACGCCGTGCTTGGCCGCGCAGTAGGCGCTGACGTAGGCGTAGCCGGTCAGCCCGGCCGTGCTGGCGACGTTGACGATGCGCCCCCAGCGCGCGCGCAGCATGCCTTCCAGCACGGCCTGGGTGCAGTTGTAGGTGCCGGTCAGGTTCACCGCCAGCATGTCCTGCCAGAGTTGCGGGTCGGTGCGGGTCAGCGGCGCGCTGCGCGCGATGCCGGCATTGTTGACCAGGATGTCGATGGGGCCGCGCTGGTCGGCCGCCTGGCGCAGGCAGGCGGCGACCGCGGCGTGGTCGCGTACGTCCACGCGCGCGCCGGCATGGCCGGCGCCGGGCAGCGAGGCCTGGGCGCGCTGCAGGCGCTGCGCGTCGGTGCCCAGCAGGGTGAGCACGGCGCCGTGACGTGCCAGCTCGGCGCAGATGGCCGCGCCGATGCCGCCGCTGGCGCCGGTGACCACCGCGTGGCGCCCTCGCAGCGGGTCCGACCCGCCGGCGGGGCCCGGGCTGGAAGCTGGAGAGGGAGAAGGAGAAAACATGGCGGGCGGCTCCGGCTCAGGCATTCAGTGCCATCTGCGCGGCGCGCTCGAGATTGCGCTCGAGCTGGGTGCGCCCGCCCACGTAGGGGCGCGGCCAGGCGATGCCGGCGTAATGCTGCTCGGCGGCGGCGTGCAGGGTCCACGCCGGGTCCGACAGATGCGGGCGGGCCAGCGCGCACAGGTCGGCGCGCCCGGCGGCGATGATGGTGTTCACGTGGTCGGTCTCGAAAATGTTCCCCACGGCGATGGTGGGCATGCCGAGTTCATTGCGGATCTTGTCGGAGAAGGGGGTCTGGAACATGCGCCCGTACACAGGGCGCTCGTCCTTGCTCACCTGACCCGAGGATACGTGCACGATGTCGGCGCCGGCCTCGCGGAACAGCGCCGAGATGCGCACGGCGTCCTCCGGCGTCGTGCCGCCGGGGACCCAGTCGTGGGCCGAGATGCGCACCGACATCGGACGCCGCGCCGGCCAGACCTCGCGCATGGCGCGGAACACCTCCAGCGGGTAGCGGCAGCGGTTCTCCAGGCTTCCGCCGTAGTCGTCGTCGCGCCGGTTGGTCAGGGGGGAGATGAAGGAGGACATCAGGTAGCCGTGCGCGGCGTGGAATTCCACCATGTCGAAGCCCGCCGCGTCGGCGCGCCGCGTGGCGGCGACGAACTGGTCGCGCACCCGCTCCATGTCCTCGCGGGTCATCGCGCGCGGTACCTGCGAGACGCCCTCGATCAGGGGCAGCGCGGACGGCGCGATGAGCGGCCAGTTGCCCTCGGGCAGCGGCTGGTCGACACCCTCCCAGGACAGGCGGGTCGAACCCTTGCGCCCGGCATGTCCGATCTGCAGGCCGATGCGCGCGCCGGTGGCCGCGTGCACGAAGTCCACCAGGCGGCGCCAGCCGGCGGTCTGCTGCTCGTTCCAGATGCCGGTGCACCCCGGGGTGATGCGCGCCTCCGGCGCCACGCAGGTCATCTCGGTCAGCACCAGGCCGGCACCGCCGAGGGCGCGCGCCGCGTAGTGCTGGAAATGGAAGTCCCCGGGCATGCCCTCATGGGCCGAGTAGGTGCACATGGGCGAGACCACCACGCGGTTGGCCAGGTGCATGTCGCGCAGGCTGAAGGGCGTGAACATGGGCGGCACGGTGGGCGAGGCGGCGTCGTCGGGCAGGCCGGCGCGGCGCTGGAACCAGCGGTCGAAGGCCTCCACGTAGCGCGGGTCGCGCAGCTTCTGGTTGGCGTGGCCCACGCGCTGGCTGCCGGTGAGCAGCGAGAAGGCGAACTGCTCGGGTTCCATGCGCGCGTAGGTCTCGATGTTCTCGAACCAGGCCATGCGGTTGCGCGCCGCGCTCTGCAGTTTCAGGGCCTCGATCTCGCGCTCGGCCTGGAAGCCGGCGAGGCGCTCGGGCACCGTGCCCTCGGAGCTGCCCAGCACCCGCGCCAGCGCGATGGCATCCTCCATCGCCAGCTTGGTGCCGGAGCCGATGGAGAAATGCGCCGTGTGCGCGGCGTCGCCGATGAGCACGATGTTGTCCTTGAACCAGCGCTCGCACAGCACGCGGTTGAATTTCTGCCATACCGCCGAGCCGCGCAGGTGGCGCGCGTTGGACACCAGTTCGTGGCCGTCCAGGCGCTCGGCGAACAGCTGCTCGCAAAAGCGCAGCGACTGCTCCTTTTCCATGCTGTCGAGTCCGGCCCTGAGCCAGGTCTCCTCCGGGGTCTCGACGATGAAGGTGGACCAGTCCTCGTTGAAGCGGTATGCGTGCAGGTTGAACCAGCCCCACTCGGTCTGCTGGAAGGCGAAGGTGAAGGCGTCCAGGCGCTTGCGCGTGCCCAGCCAGATGTAGCGGCAGCGGCGCACGTCGATGCGCGGGTTGAAGTGCGCCTCGTGGCGTGCGCGGGTGCGCGAGGCCACGCCGTCGGCGCCCACCACCAGGTCGTAGTCGCGAGCGTAGTCGTCCGGATCGCTGAACTCGTGCTCCCACACCATGCGCACGCCCAGCTCGGCGGCGCGCCGCTGCAGGATCTCCAGCAGCCTGATGCGTGCGATGCCGCAGAAGCCGTGGCCGCTGGAGGTGATCCGGCGGT
>JAKCDM010000153.1 GCA_021841865.1 Pseudomonadota bacterium | reverse complement strand
GCCATCCAGGGCTCGGTGCTGTCCGGCGAGCGCAAGGACGTGCTGCTGCTCGACGTCAGCCCGCTGACCCTGGGCATCGAGACCCTCGGCGGCGTGATGACCCCGATGATCAAGCGCAACACGACCATCCCGACCAAGCACACCCAGGTGTACTCGACGGCCGACGACAACCAGCCGGCGGTGACCATCAAGGTGTTCCAGGGCGAGCGCGAGATGGCCTCGGGCAACAAGATGCTGGGCGAGTTCAACCTCGAGGGCATCCCGCCGGCGCCGCGCGGCGTGCCGCAGATCGAGGTCACCTTCGACATCGACGCCAATGGCATCCTGCATGTCAGCGCCCGCGACAAGGGCACCGGCAAGGAGAACAAGATCACCATCAAGGCCAACTCGGGGCTGAGCGAGGACGAGGTGCAGCGCATGGTGCGCGACGCCGAGGCGAACGCCGCCGACGACCATCGCAAGCGCGAACTGGTCGACGCGCGCAACCAGGCCGACGCCGCCGCGCACAGCGTGCGCAAGTCCCTGTCCGAGCATGGTGACAAGCTCGACGCGGCGACCAGGGAGTCGATCGAGGCGGCGCTGAAGGACGTCGACGAAGCCCTCAAGGGCGACGACAAGGACGCCATCGCCGCCAAGACCGAGGCGCTGATGACGGCCAGCCAGAAGCTGGGCGAGCAGATGTACGCGCAGCAGGCCGAGCAGGCGCAGGCCGCCGGCGCGGGCTCGTCGCAAGGTGCGTCGGGCCCGGCCGCCGGCGACGACACCGTGGTCGACGCCGAGTTCAAGGAAGTCAAGGACGGCAAGGCCTGATGCACCTGCCGCATGCGGCGTCAGGCATGTGATGATGCGCGCGGGGCTCGCCCCGGAGCGCGAGCCGGGAGGGCGCCGCACGTGCCCTCCCTTTTTGCATTCCATCCCCCTCAGCTTTGACCATGGCCAAGCGAGATTTCTACGAAGTTCTGGGCGTGAGCCGCGACGCGGACGAGGACACGCTGAAAAAGGCCTACCGCAAGCTGGCCATGAAGTACCACCCGGACCGCACCCAGGGTGACAAGGAAGGCGAGGAGCGCTTCAAGGAAGCCAAGGAAGCCTACGAGACGCTGAGCGATGGGCAAAAGCGCGCCGCCTACGACCGCTTCGGCCATGCCGGCGTCGACCCTTCGGCCGGCGGCATGGGCGCAGGCTTCGGCGGCGGCGCCGGCTTCGCCGATTTCGGCAGCATCTTCGAGGAGATCTTCGGCGGCGGCGGCCGCCAGCGCGGTGGCGGCCCGCAGGTCTACCGCGGCGCCGACCTGAGCTATTCGCTGAGCCTGACCCTGGAGGAAGCCGCGCGCGGTACCACCAAGTCGCTGCGCATCCCGAGCTGGGAGGCCTGCGGCACCTGCCACGGCAGCGGCGCCAAGCCCGGCACCAAGCCGAAGACCTGCCCGGCCTGCGGCGGCAGCGGCGCCACCACCCAGCGCATGGGCCCGTTCGCGATGCAGCAGACCTGCGGCACCTGCGGCGGCACCGGCAAGGTGATTCCCGAGCCCTGCCCGAGCTGCCGCGGCGAGGGCCGCGTGCAGCGCCAGAAGACCCTGGAAGTGCAGATTCCCGCCGGCATCGACACCGGCATGCGAATCCGCTCCAGCGGCAACGGCGAGCCCGGGCTGGGTGGCGGACCGGCCGGCGACCTGTACGTGGAGATCCAGCTCAAGCCGCACGCGCTGTTCGAGCGCCACGGCAACGACCTGCACTGCCGCATCCCGGTGAGCATGACGGCGGCGGCGCTGGGCGCGCGCATCGAGGTGCCCACGCTGGGTGGCGCGGCCGAGATCGAGCTGCCCGAGGGAACCCAGTCGGGCAAGACGCTGCGCCTGCGCGGCAAGGGCATCAAGGGCATCCACGCCGCCCACCCCGGCGACCTGTACTGCCATATCGAGGTCGAGACCCCGGTACGCCTGAACGACGAGCAGCGCCGCCTGCTCGAGCAGCTCGACGAGTCGCTCAAGCGCGGCGGCGAGCGCCATGCCCCCAGTGGCAAGAGCTGGGCCGACAAGGTGCGCGACTTCTTCAAGTAATCGGGCCGGCGCGCCGGATGCGACAATGCGGGTTTTCGCGGGAGCATCGTCGCGCCCGCCAGCACCCAGCCAGAAACCCCATGGAAGCCGAACAACTCAACGCCCTGTCCGCCCAGCTTCGCGACCTTTCCGAGCGCACCAGGCTGCTTCGGGGGTATCTTTGACTACGATGCCAAGTCAGCACGACTGCGCGAGGTAAGCGCGGCGCTGGAAGACCCGAAGGTCTGGGACGACCCCAAGCGGGCCCAGGACCTGGGCAAGGAAAACCGCATGCTCGAGGGCGTCGTGCTGTCGATCGAGCGCATCGAGCGCGAACTGGCCGACCACGAGGAACTGTTCGAGCTGTCGCGCGACGAGGGCGACGACGCGACGCTGTCGGCCATCGCCGACGACGTGCAGGCCACCGCCGGACGGGTCGCCGACCTCGAGTTCCGGCGCATGTTCTCCAACCCGATGGACCCGGGCAACTGCTTCCTGGACATCCAGGCCGGCGCCGGCGGCACCGAGGCCTGCGACTGGGCGGCGATGCTGCTGCGCCAGTACCTGCGCTACTGCGAGCGCCAGGGCTTCAAGGTCGAGGTACTGGAGGAATCCGCCGGCGACGTGGCGGGCATCAAGAGCGCGTCGATCAAGATCGAGGGCGACTACGCCTACGGCAAGCTGCGCACCGAGACCGGAGTGCACCGCCTGGTGCGCAAGAGCCCCTTCGATTCCTCCGGCGGACGGCACACGAGTTTCGCCAGCGTGTTCGTGTACCCCGAGGTCGACGACTCGATCGACATCGAGATCAACCCGGCCGAAGTGCGCATCGACACCTTCCGCGCAAGCGGCGCCGGCGGCCAGCACATCAACAAGACCGACTCGGCGGTGCGCATCACCCACGTGCCCACCGGAATCGTCGTGCAGTGCCAGAACGACCGCTCGCAGCACAAGAACCGGGCCGAGGCCTGGGCCATGCTTCGCTCGCGCCTGTTCGAACACGAACTGCGCAAGCGCCAGGCCGAACAGCAGAAGCTCGAGGACAGCAAGAGCGACGTCGGCTGGGGGCACCAGATCCGCTCCTACGTGCTCGACCAGAGCCGCATCAAGGACCTGCGAACCGGGGTCGAGATGTCCAACACCCAGAAGGTGCTCGACGGCGACCTCGACGACTTCATTTCCGCCAGCCTGAAACAGGGTCTGTGAACCCTCCGGAAGGGCGCGCCCGCGGCGTGCCCTCCGCCCTTCCCTGCCAGCGAGCCCACGCCCCATGCGCACCGATCAAGCTCCCGTGATTTCCCGCCTGGCCTACGCGCCGCCCGCCTACGCCATCGACAGCGTGCGCCTGGAGTTCGACCTCGACCCCGAGCGCACCCGCGTCAGAAGCCGCATGCAGGTGCGACGCAACCCGGGCGCAGCCGCCGACGCCCCGCTGCGCCTGGACGGCGAGGACATCACGCTGCAGTCGCTGATGGTCGACGGCAAGCCCTACGTGTACGCGCAGGCCGGCGCGGGCATCCGCCTGGACAAGCTGCCCGAGAGCTGCGAGATCGAGCTGGTCAACACCTGCTCGCCGGCGGCCAACACGCACCTGTCGGGGCTGTACATGTCGGGCGATGCGTTTTTCACCCAGTGCGAGGCCGAGGGCTTCCGGCGCATCACCTTCTGGCCCGACCGCCCGGACGTGATGAGCCGCTTCACCGTGGTGCTGCGCGCCGACGCGGCGCGCTTCCCGGTGCTGCTGAGCAACGGCAACCTGCTCGAGCAGCGCAGGCTGGACGACGGCCGCCTGCAGGCGACCTGGGAAGACCCCTTCCCCAAGCCCTGCTACCTGTTCGCGCTGGTCGCGGCGCGCCTGGTCAGTCGCCAGCAGCGCGTGCGCAGCCGCGACGGCCGCGAGCACCTGCTGGAGGTGTTCGTGCGCGAGGGCGATCTCGACAAGACCGAGCACGCGATGCAGTCGCTGGTGCTGGCGCAGGCCTGGGACGAGCAGCGCTTCGGGTTGAGCCTGGACCTCGACCGCTTCATGATCGTCGCGGTCAGCGACTTCAACATGGGGGCGATGGAGAACAAGGGCCTGAACATCTTCAACACCAAGTACGTGCTGGCCAACCCGGCCACCGCGACCGACTCCGATTTCCAGAACATCGAGTCGGTGGTGGGACACGAGTACTTCCACAACTGGACCGGCAACCGCATCACCTGCCGCGACTGGTTCCAGCTCAGCCTCAAGGAAGGCCTGACGGTGTTCCGCGACCAGGAGTTCAGCCAGGACCTGGCGGCGGCCGCCGGCGGCGAGTCGGCACGCGCGGTGCGGCGCATCGAGGACGTGCGCACGCTGCGCGCGGTGCAGTTCCCCGAGGACGCGGGCCCGATGGCCCACCCGGTGCGCCCCGACAGCTACGTGGCCATCGACAATTTCTACACCGCCACCGTGTACGAGAAGGGCGCCGAGGTGGTGCGCATGATGCAGACCCTGGTCGGGCGCGAGGGCTTCGCGCGCGGCATGCGCGAGTACTTCGCGCGCCACGACGGCCAGGCCGTGACCTGCGACGACTTCCTCGCCGCGATGGCCGAGGCCAACCCGGACTCCGAACTCGGGCGCCAGCGCGACGTGTTCGCGCGCTGGTACGCGCAGGCCGGAACGCCGCAGCTGCGAGCCCGCGGCAGCTACGACGCGACCTCGCGCAGCTACACGCTGCGCCTGCAGCAGGTCTGCCCGCCCAGCGCCGGGCAGAGCGACAAGCTGCCCCAGCTGATCCCGCTGCGAATGGGCCTGCTCGCGCGCGACGGCAGCGTGCTGCGCATGCGCCTGGAAGGCCGCGACGCGTCCGACGAGGTGCTGCTGGTGCTCGGCAGCGAGCAACAGGAATTCACGCTGCACGACGTCGAACACGAGCCGGTGCCTTCTCTGCTGCGCGGCTTCTCGGCTCCGGTCGTGCTCGACGACGGCCTGGGCGAAGCCGAGCGCCTGGTGCTGCTGGCGCACGACCCCGACCCCTTCAACCGCTGGGAGGCCGCGCAACGCCTGGCGCTGGCCAGCCTGCTGCCGGCCGCGTCGGGCGACGCGTTGCGGGTCGACCCCAGCCACCTGCAGGCGCTGCGTGCCGTGCTGCGCGACAGCCGACTCGACCCGGCCTTCCAGGAACTGCTGCTGACCCTGCCCGGCGAGGGCTACGTCGCCGAGCAGCTCACGCTGATCGACCCGCCGCGCGTGCATGAGGCGCGCCACGGCATGCGCCTCCTGCTGGCCCGCGAGTTGCGCGAGGACTGGGAGCGCCTGTGGCGCGACATGGCTCCCCAGGGAGGCTACAGCCCCGATTTCGCCGGCGCCGCACGCCGCGGCCTGCGCAACCTGGCGCTGACCTACCTGTGCCTGGACGGCGACGCGCAATGGCAGGGGCGCGCCTACCAGCTGGTCAAGGACGCCGACAACATGACCGACCGCCTGGCCGCGCTGTCGGCGCTGGTCGGCGCGCGCGCCGAGCTCGCCGCGCCGGCGCTGCAGCGCTTCGCCACCCAGTTCGCCGCCGAGCCGCTGGTCATGGACAAGTGGTTCGCGCTGCAGGCCGCAGCGCCCGGAGTGCAGGTGCAGGCGGTGCGCGAGCTGATGACGCACCCGGCCTTCACGCTGCGCAACCCGAACCGCGCGCGCAGCGTGATCTCGACCTTCTGCCAGGCCAACCCCGGAGCCTTCCACCGCGCCGACGGCGCCGGCTACGCGTTCTGGTCCGAGCAGGTTCGCGCGCTCGACGCCATCAACCCGCAGGTGGCGGCGCGCCTGGCGCGCGCGATGGACCGCTGGCGCAAGCTGGCCGCGCCCTACGCGCAGGCCGCCGAGCAGACCATGCGCGAGCTGGCGGCGCACGAGCAGCTCTCGGCCGACTGCCGCGAGATCCTCGACAAGGCCCTTGCTTGATCCGCACAATGACCACCCAGGCGCCGCCCGCAAGGCGCCTACCCCACTGATCCAAGCAGGAATCCGCCATGTCCGAGAATTCCATCAGCCTGTCGCGCTGGCTGATCGAGCAGCAGCGCATCCACGGCCAGATCCCGGCGTCGCTGCGCCTGCTCATCGAGCAGGTGGCGCGCGCCTGCAAGCGCATCAGCCGCGCCGTCAGCAAGGGTGCCAGCAGCGGCATCCTGGGCAGCCTGCAGACCGAGAACGTGCAGGGCGAGGTGCAGAAGCAGCTCGACGTGATCGCCAACGACGTGCTGCTCGAGGCCAACGAATGGGGCGGCCACCTGGCGGCCATCGCGTCCGAGGAGCTCGAGCGCATCCACCC
>JAKCDM010000036.1 GCA_021841865.1 Pseudomonadota bacterium | reverse complement strand
CGGCCTCCAGGTTGATCGACGCGTCCTCGCGGATGGCCGTGTGCGGGCAGCCTCCGGTTTCCACGCCCTCGATGCGCTCGGGCTCCAGCGCGCCGGCGACGGTCAGCAGGCGCTGGTCCTCGCGGGTATAGATGTCGTTGGTGATGACCACCAGGTCGTAGCGTTGGCGCATGGCCTTGCAGAGCATTTCCAGCAAGGTGGTCTTGCCGCTGCCCACCGGGCCGCCGATGCCCACGCGCAGCGGGGGAAGACGTTTGCCGCGGCCGCGGATGTGGTGCAGCGCGTGGGGATTGGGGGCAGGGGTCGTGGTGTCGGGGTTCATGATCGGAACAGGCGCGAGTACTGGGTTTCATGGCGCGCGCTGAGCACGGCCAGCATGGGTGAGAAGCTCTGCCATTCGTCGGCACGCTCGCGCAGGCTCCAGGCCTGCGCGCACGCAGCGGGAAGCTCGGCGCACAGCGCGAGCAGCAGGCGCTGGCCGCTGCTTTGGCCGAGGGGCACGCAACGCAGCGCGGCCTGGACCTGGTTGTCGAGCCAGGCGAAGCCCAGCGCGTGCAGGGTGCGCGGGGCATCGAGCTCCAGCGCGCAGGCGCCGAGCGTGAAGCCCACGGGCCAGCATGGCGCGGCGTGCAGGCGCGCGGCCAGCTCGAGCAGCGGGTGCTGCGGAACCAGCCGGGCCAGCCAGTCGAGCATGGAGCGCCCCATCTGCTGGCTCTGCAGGCGAAGTTCGGCAGTCTCCCGGGTGGCCAGCACCCAGGACTGCACCTGCTCCAGCGCGGCCAGGTCGCGCTGGCGCCACGCCGAGTGCGCACGCGCGGCCGCGGGCAGTTCGCTGCGCGCCAGCACGAGCTGCAGCTGCCCGCGCAGCCAGGTCAGCGCGGACGCCTCGTCGTGCACGATTCCGGCGTCCACCGCCGGCTCCAGGCCCTCGGAGTAGCTGAAGCCCCCGACCGGCAGCGTGGGCGACGACAGCCACATCATCGCCATCTCCGCGGTCGGGGTTGCCGGCGCACCGGCCACGCCGGCTTCAGGCGCTTGCGGGGTGCTCGTGGCCGGGGTGTGCATGGTGGTGCTCGTGGACGTGGTGGTGATCGTGGGCATGCCCGTGGGCATGGGCGTGCGGGCGCGCCGGCGCGTGCTCGTGCGGGTCGTAGGCGCCGGCCTCGGGTTCGAAGGCGGCGCAGGCGTCGAGCACCTGCAGGCCCATGCGCAGCAGCATGTCCCGCAGCACGGGGTCGGGTTCGATCTGCAGCACATCGGCGCGCAGCTCGAGCGGCACGTGGCGGTTGCCGAGGTGGTAGGCGGCGCGCAGCAACTGCAGCGGCGTGTCGGCACGCACCTGCAGCACCTGCTGCGCGGCGGAGCACACGCGCAGCAGCGAACCGTCGACCGCCACCAGCGCGTCGCCGTCGCGCAGCACGCTGCCGCGCGGCAGGAACACGGCCAGCGAGCGCCCGCCTTCGTCGCGCGCGGCGAAGCGGCTGCGCGAGCGGGTGTCCCAGTCCAGGCAGACCCGCGGCGCGCGCGCCAGCAGCGAGGCCGCGAGTCCGCGAGCGCCGGGGATGCGCTTGTCGACCTGCAGCGCGGGCTGGTCGTGCGTGGTGGAGGGGTTCACGGGGTCCACGGCTACTCAGAACAGGAAGTAGCGCTGCGCCATCGGCAGCGAGGCCGCGGGCTCGCACTGCAGCAGCACGCCGTCGGCGCGCACTTCGTAGGTCTGCGCGTCGACCTGCATGGCGGGCGTGTAGGCGTTGTGCACCATGTGGCGCTTTTGTACCTCTCGGCAACCGCGCACCGCGCTCAGGGTGCGGCGCAGCGAAAGGCGCGTGCCGATGTCGGCGGCCAGCGCAGCCTGCGACACGAAGGTCAGCGAGGTGGCGGCGAGGGCGCCGCCGAGCGCGCCGAACATCGGGCGCGCATGCACGGGTTGCGGGGTCGGGATGGAGGCGTTGGCGTCCCCCATCAGCGCCGCGGCGATGAAGCCGCCCTTGAGCACCACGCTGGGCTTGACGCCGAAGAAGCCCGGGCGCCACAGCACCAGGTCGGCCCACTTGCCGGGCTCGATCGACCCGACCTCGTGCGCGATGCCGTGGGCCAGCGCCGGGTTGATGGTGTACTTGGCGATGTAGCGCCTGGCCCGGAAATTGTCGTTGCGCGCCAGCGTGCAGCAGGCGGGCAGCGAGCCGGCGGCGTCGCCGGGCGCCAGCCAGCCGCGCTGCAGCTTCATCTTGTGCGCGGTCTGCCAGGTGCGAAGGATGACCTCGCCGACGCGACCCATGGCCTGGCTGTCGCTGGACATGATGCTGATGGCGCCGAGATCGTGCAGGATGTCCTCGGCGGCGATGGTCTCGCGCCGGATGCGGCTCTCGGCGAAGGCCAGGTCCTCGGCGATGGAGGCGTCGAGGTGGTGGCAGACCATCAGCATGTCGAGGTGTTCGTCGATGGTGTTGACGGTGTAGGGCCGCGTCGGGTTGGTCGACGATGGCAGCACGTTGGCTTCGCCCAGCACGCGCAGGATGTCGGGCGCGTGCCCGCCTCCGGCGCCTTCGGTGTGGAAGGTGTGGATGGTGCGGCCCTTGAACGCGGCGATGGTGTCCTCGACGAAGCCGGCCTCGTTGAGGGTGTCGGTGTGGATGGCCACCTGCACGTCGCCGAGTTCGGCGGCGCAAAGGCAGGTGTCGATCGCCTGCGGGGTCGTGCCCCAGTCCTCGTGCAGCTTGAGCCCGATGGCGCCGGCGTCGATCTGCTCGCGCAGCGCGTCGATGCGGCTGGCGTTGCCCTTGCCGAGGAAGCCCAGGTTCACCGGCAGCGCCTCGGCCGCCTGCAGCATGAGCGCCAGGTTGTGCGGGCCCGGCGTGCAGGTGGTGGCGTTGGTGCCGGTGGCGGGCCCGGTGCCCCCTCCGAGCATGGTCGTCACGCCGCTCATCAGCGCCTCTTCGACCTGTTGCGGGCAGATGAAGTGGATGTGGCTGTCGATGCCCCCGGCCGTCAGGATCATGCCCTCGCCGGCGAGGATCTCGGTGCCGGGGCCGATGACCAGGTCCACGCCGGGCTGCACGTCGGGGTTGCCGGCCTTGCCGATTCCGGCGATGCGCTGGCCGCGCACGCCGACGTCGGCCTTGACCACGCCCCAGTGGTCGAGGATCAGCGCGTTGGTGATGACCAGGTCCATCGCGCCCTCGGCGCGGGTGGCCTGGCTCTGGCCCATGCCGTCGCGGATGGTCTTGCCGCCGCCGAACTTGACTTCCTCGCCGTAGCCGCCGGCGCGCAGGGTCAGGTCCTGCTCGACCTCGATGAACAGATCGGTGTCGGCCAGGCGCACGCGGTCGCCGACGGTGGGGCCGAACATCTCGGCATAGGCGCGACGCGAGATGGTGCTCATCGGCGGGCCCCTTGCTCGAGCTCGCCCATCACGTCGCCGCGAAAGCCGACGACGCGGCGCAGCCCGGCCAGCGGCACCAGGGTCACGGTGCGCTGCTGCCCGGGCTCGAAGCGCACCGCGGTGCCGCTGGCGATGTCGAGGCGCATGCCGCGAGCGGCCGCGCGATCGAACCGCAGCGCCGGGTTGACCTCGGCGAAGTGGTAGTGCGAGCCGACCTGGATGGGGCGATCGGCACCGTTGTGCACGACCACGGTCAGGCGCGCTCGCGCGGGGTTGATCTCGATGTCGCCGTCGGCGCAGACGATCTCTCCGGGAATCATGGCTGGCTCCTGCTCGGGGTGGGGGCGATCAGGCGATCGGCTGGTGCACCGTGACCAGCTTGGTGCCGTCGGGGAAGGTGGCCTCGACCTGGATGTCGGGGATGAGTTCGGGCACGCCGTCCATGACGTCGTCGCGCGACAGCAGCTCGCGACCATGGCTCATCAACTCGGCCACGCTGCGCCCGTCGCGCGCGCCCTCGAGCACCGCGGCGCTGATGAACGCCACCGCTTCCGGCAGGTTCAGGCGCAGGCCGCGGGCCTTGCGGCGCTCGGCCAGCAACGCGGCGGTGAAGATCAGCAGCTTGTCCTTTTCTCGGGGGCTCAGGTCCATGGCTTGGCGCGTCGTGGAATGCGGGTGGGGAGGGCGGGGATGTGGGAGCGGATCCGCAAGAAGCGTTCCCGCCATCGTGGTGCGGGGCTCGCGCACCCGGGCACCGATGCTGGGCGCGCCGGCGCGACGCATCGCGGTGCGCCGGCGCACGCAGTCAGTGCGTGACGCCGCTCGGCGCCCGCAAACGGTGCGGCTGCCGTGGCGATCCGGTTCGTCGGGCGCGCGGGCGCGATCGCGCGCGGGCGCGGCGCGCGCAGCCCACCAGACAGCGCGCGGGGCGACGCGCCGCGGGTGGCACGCGACTTGCGAAGCGGGTGTGTCCCCTCAACCCTCGAACCGCGAAGGATGCACAACATGGACCGTCGTACCGCCATCAAGAACCTCGGCGGCGCTGCCGCTGCCGTGGCCGCCAGCAGCCTGCCCTTTCCCGCCATCGCCGCGCGCAAGTCGCCGATCAAGGTCGGCATCCTGCATTCCCTGTCGGGAACCATGGCGATCTCGGAAACCGCGCTCAAGGACGTGGACCTGATGACCATCGCCGAGATCAATGCCGCCGGCGGTGTCGGCGGACACCCGATCGAGCCGGTGGTCGTCGACCCGGCGTCGAACTGGCCGCTGTTCGCCGAGAAGGCGCGCCAGCTGATCTCGCAGGACAAGGTGGCGGCGATCTTCGGCTGCTGGACCTCGGTGTCGCGCAAGTCGGTGCTGCCGGTGCTCGACGAGTTGAACGGGCTGCTGTTCTACCCGGTGCAGTTCGAGGGCCAGGAGCAGGACCCGCACGTGGTCTACACGGGAGCCGCGCCCAACCAGCAGGCGATTCCCGCCACCGAGTACCTGATGAGCCAGGACGGCGGCGGCGCCAAGCGCTTCTTCCTGCTCGGCACCGACTACGTGTACCCGCGCACGACCAACGCCATCCTGCGCGGCTTCCTGCACTCGAAGGGGGTCAAGGACAGCGACATCGCCGAGGTGTACACGCCCTTCGGCTTCAGCAACTACCAGAACATCGTCGCCGACATCAAGAAGTTCGCGTCGGCGGGTCCGACCTGCGTGATCTCGACCATCAACGGCGACTCCAACGTTCCCTTCTACAAGGAGCTGGGAAACCAGGGCATCAAGGCCACCGACATCCCGGTGGTCGGCTTCTCGGTGGCCGAGCAGGAGCTCGCCGGGATCGACCTCAAGCCGCTGGTCGGGCAGCTGACGGCGTGGAACTACTACGAATCCCTGAAGAACCCGGTGAACGCGCGCTTCGTCAAGGCCTGGAAGGCGTGGGTGAAGGCCAAGGGGCTGAAGGAGTACGCGGTGACCGACGACCCGATGGAGGCCTCGTACATCGGCCTGCACATGTGGAAGCAGGCGGTGGAAAAGGCCGGGTCCACGCATGTCGACGCGGTGCGCAAGGCGCTGGTGGGGCAGAAGTTCTCGGCGCCCGACGGCTACACGGTGGAGGTGCTGGACAACCAGTACCTGAGCAAGCCGGTGCTGATCGGCCAGGTGCGCGCCGACGGGCAGTTCGACGTGGTGTGGAAGTCCAAGGGCCTGGTTCCCGGGCAGTCCTGGAGCCCGTACATCCCGAAGCCGAAGAACGCCTGAACGGACCGCGACCATGCCTGCCATCCATCGTCGCCGCGCGTGGGCGCGCAGCCCCCGCGCGGGTCTGCTGGCGCTGTTGCTGGGCTGCCTGCTGGGCGGCCTGCTGGCGCGCCCGGCGCTGGCCCTCGATGCCCGGCAGGCGCTGGCGCTGTCCAGCGGCAGCACGTCGCAGCGCCTGCACGCCCTGCGTCAGGCGCTGCGCCAGCCGGACCCGCAGCTCGCCGGCTTTCTCGACGCGCTGATGAACAACTCGGTGATGATCGACGGCCAGCGAGTCGAGCTGAGGAAGGACGGGCAGTGGTCCGACCTGGGCAGCGGCAAACCGGTGACTCCGGGGCCCGACGCGCAGACGGTGGTGAACAACAACTACCTGCGCAAGCAGTTGCTGGCGGCTCGCGCCGCGCTGCAACTGCTGTCGCCCCAGCCGGCCGAGCGCCTGGCGGCCGTGCGCCGCCTGGAGGCCGACCCGCAGGGGCTCGACAGCGGCCTGCTGGAGCAGGCGCTGGCGCACGAGACCGACCCCGCGATTCGCAGGCGAATGCAGTTGCTGCAGGCCGCGGCCCGGCTGCGCTCGGGCGACGCCACGCAGCGCGCGGCGGCCGCCGCGCAGCTGGCGTCGAGCGACTATCCGGCGGTGCGCGCGTTGCTGCTGTCGCGCCTGCAGCGCGACGGCAAGGACTGGGTCGAGCCCGACGCCGCGGTGCGCGCGCGCATTCGCGCTTCGCTGCAGGCCATCGACGGCCGGCTCGCGTGGGGCGAGCGCATCGGCCTGCTGTTCTCCGGGATCAGCCTGGGCAGCGTGCTGCTGCTGGCCGCGCTGGGCCTTGCCGTCACCTACGGGCTGATGGGGGTGATCAACATGGCGCAGGGCGAGTTCATCATGCTCGGCGCCTACACCACCTATGTCGTGCAGGGCCTGTTCCAGTCCTGGCTCCCGGGGCTGCGGGAGTTCGCGCTGGTCGCCGCGGTGCCGTGCTCGTTCCTGGTGGCCGGCGGCGTGGGCATGGTGGCCGAGAGGCTGGTGCTGCGGCGCCTGTACGGCAGGCCGCTGGAGACCCTGCTGGCCACGTGGGGCATCAGCCTGCTGTTGATCCAGGGCGTGCGCAGCGTGTTCGGGCCGCAGAACGTGCAGGTCGACAACCCGCCGTGGATGTCCGGCGGGCTGCATGTGATGGCCAACCTGATCCTGCCCTACAACCGCATGGTGATCCTGGGGTTCACCGTCGCGGTGCTGCTCGGCATGTGGCTGCTGATCGCGCGTACCCGCCTGGGACTGTTCGTTCGCGCGGTGACCCAGAACCGGCCGATGGCCGCGTGCGTCGGCGTGCGCACCGCGCGCGTCGACCTGCTGGCCTTCGGGCTCGGCACCGGCATCGCCGGACTCGCCGGCTGCGCGCTGAGCCAGATCGGCAACGTGAGCCCGGAAATGGGAACGCAGTACATCGTCGACTGTTTCATGGTGGTGGTGCTGGGCGGCGTGGGACAGCTCAGCGGCACCGTGGTGGCCGCGCTCGGCCTGGGCGTCGCCAACACCCTGCTCGAGGGGATCGCCGGCGCGGTGCTGGCCAAGATCGCCGTGCTGGGCGCCATCATCCTGTTCATCCAGAAGCGTCCCCAGGGGCTGTTCGCCCTCAAGGGACGCAGCGTGGAGGGCTGACGCGATGTCCTCGACCCCTTCGACTGCTTCGACTGCTTCGACACTTTCAGTGCGTGGCGACGCCGCCGCGCCGTCCTCGATCCCGGCGGCGCTGCCGGCGCGGCGCGCCGGGCTGCTGCCGGGCTGGGGCTGGGCGCTGCTCGGCGGCTTCGTGCTGCTCAGCTGCGTGCTGGTGCCGTGGCTGAGCCTGGGCGTGGCGCCGACCAGCGCCTGGCACCTGCCGTCGTACTGGGTCGGCCTGGCCGGCAAGATCGGCTGCTATGCGATGGTGGCGATGGCGATGGACCTGGTGTGGGGCTACGGCGGCATCCTGTCGCTGGGCCACGGGTTGTTCTTCGCGCTCGGCGGCTACGCCATGGGCATGTACCTGAACCGCGCGATGAGCGCGGCCAGCGGAACGCTGCCCGACTTCATGCAGTTCATGCAGTGGACGCGCTTTCCCTGGTACTGGGCCGGCACCGGGAACTTCGGCTACGCGCTGTTCCTGGCGCTGGCGGTGCCCGGGCTGCTGGCCTTCGTGTTCGGCTACTTCGCGTTCCGTTCGCGAATCCGCGGGGTGTATTTCTCGATCATCACCCAGGCGCTGACCTATGCCGCGATGCTGCTGTTCTTCCGCAACGAGACCGGCTTCGGCGGCAACAACGGGCTGACCGACTTCAAGGTGCTGCTGGGGTTTCCGGTCGGCACCCCGGGCATGACGGTGGCGCTGTTCAGCATCACCGCGCTGTGCCTGAGCCTGAGCTTCCTGCTGCTGCGCTGGCTGGTGCAGGGCCGCTTCGGGCGCCTGCTGCGGGCCATCCGAGACGCCGAGAGCCGGGTCATGTTCTGCGGCTACGACCCGCTGTGGTTCAAGCTGTTCGCGTGGACCCTGTCGGCGATGCTGTGCGGCCTGGCCGGAGCGCTGTACGCGCCGCAGGTGGGGATCATCAACCCCAGCGAGATGTCGACCGCCAACTCGATCGAGATCGCCATCTGGGCCGCCGTCGGAGGCCGCGGAACGCTGGTCGGGCCGATGCTCGGCGCGGTGGTGGTGAACGCCGCCAAGAGCTGGCTCACCGTGGCGTTCCCGCAGTTCTGGCTGTACCTGCTGGGACTGCTGTTCGTCGTGGTCACGCTGTACGCGCCGGGTGGCCTGGCCGGACTGCTGCTTTCGTGGAGGCGTCGCCGTGGCTGAAGTCGACTGGCGTGACGTGGTGTTCCGGCAGGCGCCCGATTCGGGGGACGCCGGTGGCGGGCTGGCGCGCCTGCGCCGCCCGGGAGTCGACCTCAGCCATGGCGTGGCGCTGTACCTCGACGACATCAGCGTGAGCTTCGACGGCTTTCGCGCGCTCAATCGCCTGAGCCTGAGCATCGACGCCGGAGAGCTGCGCTGCATCATCGGCCCCAACGGGGCGGGCAAGACCACGATGATGGACGTGATCACCGGCAAGACCCGGCCCGATTCGGGACAGGCGTGGTTCGGCCAGACCATCGACCTGCTGCGGCTGCGCGAGCCCGAGGTCGTCGCCGCCGGCATCGGGCGCAAGTTCCAGAAGCCCACGGTGTTCGAGAACCTCGACGTGCTCGACAACCTGGAGCTGGCCATGAAGGCCGGCAAGCGCGTTCGCGACGCGCTGCGTGCCCGCCTGAGCGCGCAGCAGCGCGAGCGCATGCACGAGGTGCTGTCGAGCATCGGGCTGGAGCAGCAGGCGTCGATGCGCGCCGGGGACCTGTCGCACGGCCAGAAGCAGTGGCTGGAGATCGGCATGCTGCTGATGCTCGAGCCCAGGCTGCTGCTGCTCGACGAGCCGGTGGCCGGCATGACCGATGCCGAGACCGAGCGCACCGCCGAGCTGCTGCGTTCGCTGGCCGGGCGCCACACGCTGGTGGTGGTCGAGCACGACATGGAGTTCGTGCGCGCCATCGCGCAGCGGGTGACCGTGCTGCACGAGGGCAGCGTGCTGGCCGAGGGCAGCCTGGAGCAGGTGCAGGCGGACCCGCGCGTGGTCGAGGTCTACCTCGGGAGGTGAACATGCTGAGCATCGAAGCGGTGGACCAGTACTACGGCGGCAGCCACATCCTGCGCAATCTCAGCCTGCGCGTGCAGCGCGGGCAGGTGCTCGCGGTGCTGGGGCGCAACGGCGTGGGCAAGACCACGCTGCTCAAGTCGCTGATGGGCCTGGTGCCGATCCGCAGCGGCAGCATCGAGCTCGACGGCAGGCGCATCGAGCGCCTGGCCCCCGATGCGCGGGCCAGGCTGGGAATCGGCTACGTGCCGCAGGGGCGCGAGATCTTCCCCCGCCTGAGCGTGCTCGACAACCTGCGCATGGGCCTGGCCGGACTGCCTGGCAACCCGCGCGTACCCGACGAGCTGTTCGATCTGTTCCCGGTGCTGCGCGACATGCTGCATCGCCGCGGTGGCGACCTGTCGGGCGGGCAGCAGCAGCAGCTGGCGATCGCCCGTGCCCTGGCCGCGCGCCCGCGCCTGCTGGTGCTCGACGAACCCACCGAGGGCATCCAGCCGTCGATCATCAAGGACATCGGGCGGGTCATCGCGCTGCTCGCCGCGCGCGGCGACATGGCCATCGTGCTGGTCGAGCAGTACTACGATTTCGCCAGGGCGCTGGCCCACAGCTACGTCGTGATGTCGCGCGGCGAGGTCGTGCGCTCGGGATCGGGCGAGGACATGGATGCCGACGGCATCCGCGAACTCATCGCCGTGTAGCCGGCCGTTGCCGTGCCAGCGGCCTCGCGCCGCGGCTCAGGTCGACCAGACTCGAGGCGCGCAGGCGGGCAGGTCCCACGCGGCGATTCGCCAGCCAGCCCACACCGCGCGAAACAGCGTCGCGATGGGCTCGATGCGCTGGCCGATGGCGCGCAGCACCACCACTTGCGAGTTCGCGCAGGTGGCTCCCGCCAGCGCGCCTTCGACTCCTTGCAGCGCCTGCCTGGCGGCGTGCAGCAGCAGTTCGCGGCGCGGCGCCGAGATGGGACCGGCGCTGGCGAACACGAGGGTGCCGATCGCGCTGTTCCCGGCGAGCCCTCCGGACCCCTGCAGCAGCGTGGTGTCGGCGGCGTCGATGCGGCCGCGTTCCAGCCACAGCCCGGGCAGTTCCATGTGCTGCAGGAAGCTGCCGCTGGCGAAGGGCCGGCCGGCCGCGGGCAGGCCCAGCGCCAGCATGTCCCAGGCGATCAGCTCGGCGCCGGGCGCGAGATGAAATCGTGCGCGGTTCTCGCCGATGCACGCGTCGAAGGCGATGTTTTCCAGCGGCAGCCATTCGAGTCGTGAGCCGCAGTGCAGCGTGGCCTCGACGCTTTGCACGGCGGGTGCCCCGAGGCTGCGGTAGAAGCGGCTGGCGCCGGGCGTGGTCAGCAGCCCATGGGCACCGGGCTGCATTTGCAGTTGCACGTGCAGGCCGTCGCCGCCGACCAGGCCGCCTGGAGGGTGCACGAGCACCTGGTGACACACGGCGTCGCCCTCGGGATGCAGCGCCGACAGGCAGCGCAGCGCTCCGTCATGGCGCGAGCGCACGACGCTCCTGCCGCGCAGGCGCCGGAACTCGACGTTCAGGCTCGAGCGCCAGCCGGAGCCGGGGTGCGCCGGCTTCGGCTCCCCGGCCGGGCCGGATTCGGCGCCTGGCGCCGCGCACCGGGCGGGTGCGCCGGCCAGGCCAGGGCCTGCGACTGCGCTGGGGATGGCATCCTGGAAGCAAGTGGGCATGCCGAGCCACAAGCAAGCTCCATGCCGCGACCTGCGCCCCCGTTTGGTGCGCGGGCGGGCAGGCAAGGGGCCGTCAGCTCGCGTCGGCTCGCCCCCAGGCGCGCCGGATGGCGCGCCAGGCCATGTCCACCGCGGGGCGCTCGCGCTGTTGCGCGAGGCAGACGAAGCGCAGGTCGCAGGCGAGCTCGACGCGGTCGGCGATGACCAGGCCCTCGCGCTGGCTTTCGCGCATGGCCACGGCGTCGCGCGCCAGCGACAGGCCCACTCCCGAGCGAACCAGCGCCAGCATCGACGATTCCTGGTCGACCAGCGCGACGCCGTTCTGCCGCAGGCCCAGCGGGTGCAGCGCGGCGTGCAGCAGGCGCGAATGCACCGACTGCGCCGGCGTCAGCACCCAGGGCAGGCGCACCAGGTCGACCCAGCCGCGTCCCAGCACCTGCGGGCCCCATCCCGGAGGCGCGATGACCCGGTAGCTGAAGTGGGTCAGCACCTCGTCGGAGAACATCGGCGCCTGGCGCCGCGGCCCGCCGGCGTCGGCCTCGGGGTCGCCCAGGTAGTAGCCGACGTCGATGCTGCGCGCCTTCAGGCGCTCCAGCACCTCGCCGCTGACCCCGTGCTGCAGCTCGGGCTCGATCTCGGGGGCCAGCGCCACGAGTTCCTTCAGGAAGGCGCCCAGGCGGGTGAACTCGGGGTCGAGGATGGTGCCGATGCGCAGCGGCCCGCGCACGCCGCCCTTGACCCGTTGCGCGGCCTGGTCGAATTCGCTCAGGCCCTGCAGCGCGCGCTCGGCCTGGCTGAGCAGCGCGGCGCCCTCGCGGGTCAGCAGCACGCCGGCGGAGGTGCGCTGGAACAGCTCCACGCCGAGGCGGTCGCCGAGTTCCTTGAGCTGCAGGCTGATCGCCGGTTGGCTGCGGTGCAGGCGCTCGGCCGCGCGCGACACGTTGCCCTCGCGCGCGACGGCGACGAAGGCCTGCAGCAGGCGGGGTTCGATGGGGCGCATGGCGGGCCGGGCCTGTGGGTTATTTGCGCAGCTTATAACAGGCCCGCGGGCTTCTGATTGGAAACCTGGCGCGGCGCGCACTAGGCTTGACGGTGTAGCGAACTTGTTTCGCATGGTCATACTGTCAAACCCCCGAATCAACGAACGTCCCCAGGAGCTTCGACATGAACAAAGCCCGTGAACCCGGTGTCGTCACCGCTGCTGCCCAGGCCGGCAACGTGCCGCTGGTGGCCAATTACGTCGCCGGGCACGTGGTGCCGGCCAGCAGCCCGCGGCGCCAGGCGGTGACCAACCCGGCCAGCGGCCAGGTGCGCGCCGAGGTGGTGCTGTCGAACGCGGCCGACGTCGACGCCGCGGTGGCGGCGGCGCGCGCCGCCTTCCCGGCGTGGTCGCAGATGGCTCCGCTGCGCCGCGCGCGCCTGATGAACCGCCTGCTGGCGCTGGTCAACGAGCGCAAGCGCGACCTGGCGCAGCTGATCACCGCCGAACACGGCAAGGTTCTGTCGGATGCGGTGGGCGAGGTCGAGCGCGGCATCGAGATCATCGAGTTCGCCTGCGGCATCCCGCAGCTGCTCAAGGGCGACTACACCGAGCAGGTGGCCACCGGAATCGACAACTGGACAATGCGCCAGCCGCTGGGCGTGGTGGCCGGCATCACGCCGTTCAATTTCCCGGTGATGGTGCCGGCGTGGATGTTCCCGGTGGCCATTGCCTCCGGCAATACCTTTGTGCTCAAGCCCAGCCCGCTGGACCCTTCGCCGTCGCTGCTGATGGCCGAGCTGATGCGCGAGGCCGGTTTCCCGGACGGCGTGTTCAACGTCGTGCAGGGAGACAAGGAGGCGGTGGACGCGCTGCTGCAGCACCCCGACGTGCAGGCGGTGTCCTTCGTCGGCTCCACGCCGGTGGCCAACAGCATCTACGAGACCGGCGCTCGCCACGGCAAGCGCGTGCAGGCCCTGGGCGGCGCGAAGAACCACCTGGTGGTGATGCCCGACGCCGACATCGACAAGGCGGTGGACGCGCTGATCGGCGCGGCCTTCGGCTCGGCCGGCGAGCGCTGCATGGCGATCTCGGTGGCGGTGCTGGTGGGCTCGGCGGCCGACCGCGTGATGCCCCAGCTCGAGCAGCGCGCGCGCGAGCTGCGCATCGGCTCGGGGCTCGACGAGGCCAGCGAGATGGGCCCGATCGTCACCGAGGCGGCACGCCAGCGAATTCGCGCGGCCATCGACGCCGGCGTGGCCGCCGGCGCGAAGCTGACCGTGGACGGACGCCAGTTCCAGGTGCCCGGGCACGAGGGCGGCTTTTTCCTCGGCGCCACGGTGTTCGACCACGTCAAGCCGGAAATGGCGCTGTACCGCGAGGAGATCTTCGGGCCGGTGCTCGCCTGCGTGCGCGTCGACACCTTCGAGCAGGCGCTGCAGCTGATCAACGACCATGAGTTCGGCAACGGCGTGTCGCTGTTCACCAGCGACGGCGGCGTGGCGCGCGAGTTCGCGCGCCGCGTGCAGGTGGGCATGGTGGGGGTCAACGTGCCGATTCCGGTGCCGATGTCCTGGCACGGCTTCGGGGGCTGGAAGCGCAGCCTGTTCGGCGACATGCATGCCTACGGCGAGGAAGGGGTTCGCTTCTACACCCGCCAGAAGAGCGTGATGCAGCGCTGGCCCGAGTCGATCTCCAAGGGCGCCGAGTTCGCGATGCCCCATTCTCGCGCCGCGAAGTAACGGCAAACGCAGGCGCGGGTAGTCCCTGGAGGCTTGGTGATGGAACAGCTCGAGTTCGACTATGTGGTGGTGGGGGCCGGGACGGCGGGGTCGTTGCTGGCCAATCGGCTGAGCGCGGATCCGAACAACCGGGTGCTGCTGCTCGAGGCCGGGGGGCGCGACAACTACCACTGGATCCACATCCCGGTCGGCTACCTGTACTGCATCGACAATCCCCGCACCGACTGGCGCTATCGCACCGAGCCTTCGGTCGGGCTGAACGGGCGCAGCCTGCTGTATCCGCGCGGCAAGACCCTGGGCGGCTGTTCGAGCATCAACGGCATGATCTACATGCGCGGCCAGGCGCGGGACTACGACGCCTGGGCCGCGATCACCGGCGAGCCGGCGTGGAGCTGGCAGTCCTCGCTGCCGGATTTCATCGCCCATGAGAGCCACCACAGCCTGGATGCGGGCGCGAAGCCGGCGGCGATCGCGGCCGGCGCCGCGGCGGCCAGCTTCGTGTCGCCGGACACCGCCGCGGCGGCGCCCGCGCTGCGCGAGAGCGCGCGCTGGCACGGTGGCGGCGGCGAGTGGCGCGTGGAGCGCCAGCGCCTGCGCTGGGACATTCTCGAGGCCTACGCCCAGGCGGCGCGCGAGGCCGGCATTCCGGCCAGCGACGATTTCAATCGCGGCGATAACGAGGGTGTGGGCTATTTCGAGGTCAACCAGCGTCGCGGCTGGCGCTGGAATGCGTCGAAGGCCTTCCTGCGCCCGGTGCGCCATCGCGCCAACCTGAGCGTGTGGACCCACGCCCAGGTGGAGCGCCTGCACATCGAGCGCGATGCCGACGGCAGCCTGCGTTGCAGCGGCTGCAGCGTGGTGCGCGACGGCCGCCGCGTGCAGCTGCGAGCGGCGCGCGAGGTGGTGCTCAGCGCCGGCTCGATCGGCTCGGCGCAGTTGCTGCAGTTGTCGGGCATCGGCCCGGGAGCGCTGCTGCAGCAGCACGGCATCGAGGTGCTGCGCGACGCACCCGGCGTCGGCGCGAACCTGCAGGACCACCTGCAGATCCGCTCGGTGTACCGGGTGCAGGGCGCGCGCACCTTGAACACGCTGGCGAACAGCCTGTGGGGCAAGGCGATGATCGCGCTGGAATACGCCGTCAAGCGCAGCGGGCCGATGAGCATGGCACCGTCGCAGCTCGGCGCCTTCACGCGCAGCGACCCGACTCGCCCGTACCCGAACATCCAGTACCACGTGCAGCCGCTGTCGCTGCCCGCGTTCGGCCAGCCGCTGGACACCTTCCCGGCGTTCACGGCCAGCGTGTGCAACCTCAATCCGACCAGCCGCGGCACGGTGCGGATTCGCAGCGCGGACTTCCGCGACGCGCCGGCCATCGACCCGAACTACCTGAGCACCGAGGAGGACCGCAAGGTGGCGGCCGACTCTCTGCGGGTGACCCGGCGCATCGTGCAGCAGCCGGCTCTTGCCGGCTACAAGCCCGAGGAGATCAAGCCGGGGCCGCAGTACCAGGACGACGCGCAGCTCGCGCGCGCGGCCGGCGACATCGCCAGCACCATCTTCCACCCGGTGGGCACCACGCGCATGGGGCGCGCCGACGACGCGCTGGCGGTCGTCGACCCGCACCTGCGGGTGATCGGCGTGCGGGGCCTGCGCGTGGTCGACGCCGGGGTGATGCCGCTGATCACCAGCGGCAACACCAACAGCCCGACGCTGATGATCGCCGAAAAAGCCGCGCGCTGGATTCTCGCCGGAACCTGAGTTCCGGCGCCCGGCGCGGCGCCGTTCAGGCGACTTCGGTGACGAACTCGCCCATCGGGCGACGCGACTTGTTGAGCTTGACCAGCCAGTCGGCTTCGGCGTCGCGGTAGCCCAGCGGCAGCAGCAGCACGCTGCGCAGGCCCTTGGCGCGCAGGCCGAGGATCTCGTCGACCTTGGCGGGGTCGAAGCCTTCCATCGGCGTGCTGTCGACGCCTTCGTTGGCCGCGGCCACCAGCGCGAAGCCCAGGCCGATGTAGGCCTGGCGCGCGGCGTGCTCGAAGTTCACGTCGGCGCTGCGCTGCGGGTAGGCGCCGAGCAGGCGCTGGCGGTAGTCCTCCCAGCCCGGGATGGTCACGCCGCGGTCGGCGTTGGTCTGGTCGAACACGCGGTTGATTCGCTCGGCGGTGTAGTTGTCCCAAGCGGCGAAGACCAGAAGGTGCGAGCCGTCGGTGATCTGGCTCTGGTCGTTGGCGGCGGCGCGGATGCGCCGGCGCAGCTCGGGATCGCTGACCAGCACGATCTCGTAGGGCTGCAGCCCGCTGGAGGTGGGGGCGAGGCGGGCGACTTCCAGGATGCGCGCCACGGCGTCGGCCGGCACGCTTCGGGTCGAGTCCATCTTCTTGGTGGCGTAGCGCCACTGGCAGAGTTGCAGCAGGTCCATGTGCTTGTTGTCCTTGAACGGGTTCGGGCGCGCGGCCTGCGCCGCGCTGCGCTGCAACATTTGAACACCGGCGGGGTTTTTCTGCTGAGCGCCCCGCTGCGCTTTCAGGCGTCGCCCAGGCGCTGCTCGCGCGGCAGCAGCCAGGCGCGGGGGTGGCGGGTCATGCCGATGTGTTCGTCGTTGTCGGTCGATTTTCCCCTCCGGGGTGCAGCGGTTGCGCGACCAGGCGCACCCCCAGCGCCGCACAGACCCGACGGATGGTCTCGAACCGAGGCTGGCTGCCCGGCCGAAGCGCCTTGTAGAGGGCCTCGCGAGCGACGCCCGCCTGGCTCGCGATCCGGGACATGCCCCTGGCTCGCGCCATATCCCCCAGAGCTGCTGCGAGTCGCGACGGGTCATCATCGTCGAGAATCGCCGTCAGGTACGTGGCGATGTCTTGCTCGCTTTGCAGGAACCGTGCCGTATCGAAGTCGGGGAGTTCGGCGATGTTCTTCTTGCTGCTCATCCGTCATGCTCCAGGGCTTGCGCCGAGGCCCATGCGCGCAATCGGTGAACAGGATCCTTGCGCGCAGCGTCTCGAAGGGCAGTGCGGTCGGAACGTGGGCACATCCACTGGCTCGGCAGCTACGTGGCAGTGATGGTCGGTTCGCTCATACCGCCGTACACGATCGTGCGGGAGGTTCATTCAGAACCATCGGAATCCATGTCGCACACCCGGTCGAATATCACCGTGGCAATGTGCGCGCAGGCCGCCTTGACGGTCTGCCAGTCATGCCAGCGTGGGTCGAGGCTCTTGTACTCGCTGAGTTCGGTTTCTTCCAGGTCGTAAGGCAAGGCGTTGGCAAGTTGTACCTGCAACTGCTGCAGGGCGGACTCGCCACTGGGCTGTTCGTAAAGTCGGTCGAAGTGCCGCAACGCCTTGGCGGCTGCGTCATCGCCCATGTGATCAGCCAGGGCCACGAAGTCGAGGTAGTCCCGCGTGGCGTTGCGCTTGAGGATCAGCACACCCTTGATGCGCAGGATCTCGCCTTCCGTCGGAACCGTGATGCGTGCCCCGTGGTAATCCACGACCGCCGTTTCCAGCGGTTCGTCGCGGATGAGTTGGCGAATGCCGGTTTCAATGCCATCCAGGCTGCCAAGAATCTGTACCGGGCGCTGCACGCGGGCGGTCTTCCAGCCGGCGACTGATTCGAGCTGGGCCAGGACCTCATCGAAACGCGCACGAAGATCCGTCAGCACATGATCCGCGTCACGGGAGAATCGATGTTCAGCGTGAATCGCCGACGCGGTTCCACCCACCAGGACGGCCTCGGGCAGGATGCGTTGGAGCCGAGCCGCAGCGGACAGGACCAGTTCCCAGTCAGGCAACGCTGCGGTGTTCCTCGGCATAGCGCATCCAGAAGTGATGGCGTTGGGCGTAGGGATCGGATGCGTGGGAGCGACACACCCTTTCCACCTTTTCCAGCAGGGTGCGGTCGCTCAGCACCGCGCGCCGCAGGTCAACCCAGTCCTGCCATCGACCACGCGAGATCACGTCGTCGATGGCCGCAAGGGTGAGACGCTGATGGTTGAGATGGCGATGCAGCATGGAAAACAACCATTTCCTGCAATTGTCGATCCGAAGGCCCCACAGGGCCGCGCCATGAGAATCGACGCCTTTCCACCCTAGCAGGCTGTCGAGATTAGTGGCAATGGGTCAAATGTAATCGAACGATTACGAAGATGCAAACCTGCCAGCCGCCGCCGTGCCGCCGCGCGTGTAGCGTATCGGCTCAGGGAGCCGCCTTGCCCAGGCGCTGCTCGCGCGGCAGCAGCCAGGCGCGGGGGTGGCGGGTCATGCCGATGTGTTCGTAGTAGCTGTCGGCCGCGGGAGCGGCCAGCAGCAGCAGCTGGCAGCGCGGGCCGAGCTGCTGCTGGGTGGCGTCGAGCAGCGCGCGACCGATGCCGTGGCGCTGCAGGCTGCGGTCGACCGCGAGGTCGCTGACGTAGCAGCAGTAGTGGAAATCGGTGACGGCGCGGCTGATGCCCACGAGCTGGCCGTCCTGCCACGCGCTGACCACGAGATTGGCGTTGCGCAGCATGCCTTCGAGGCATGCGCGGTCGTCGACCGGGCGGCGTTCGGCCAGCGTCGAGGCCTGCAGCAGCTGCAGGAACTGGTCGACGCATACCGGGGCGTTGACGCGGATGTCGAGGTTCATGGCGGCTGGCTCGGGAAGGGTTTCAGGCGAGGACTTCAGGCGAGGACTTCAGGCAAAGCGCGACGGCAGGTAGGGGGTGGGGTCGACGACCGTGGGCTGGCCGCACATCATCTCGGCCAGCAGCCTGCCGGTGACCGGGCCGAGCGTGAAGCCGTGGTGCGCATGGCCGTGGGCCAGCCACAGCCCGCGCAGGCGCGGGGCCGGGCCGATCAGCGGCATCATGTCGGGGGTGCAGGGGCGCTGGCCCATCCACGGCGGGTCGTCGAGCCGTTCGCCGATCGCGCCGGGCACCAACAGTTGGCGCGCGAGGGGTTCGACGGCGTCGAGCTGGCGTGGCGTGGGCGCGGCGTCCAGGCGCGCGAGCTCGGCGCCGGTGGTCAGTCGCAGCCCGCGGCGCATGGGCGCCAGCAGGTAGCCGCGCTCGGCATCGAGCACCGGCTGGCGCAGCGCCGGCCCGGGAATGGCATAGTGCATGTGGTAGCCGCGCTTGACCGCCAGCGGCAGGCGCAGCCCGAGCCGGCGGGTCAGCGGCTGCGCCCACGGGCCCAGCGCCACGACCACCTCGGGGGCCTCGATCGGGCCGAGTTCCGACTGCAGCGACCAACCCTCGCGCAGCGTGGCTGCGTCGCCCCGCAGTAGCGTGCCGCCGATTCGCTGGAAATACCCGGCGTAGGCCTGCACCAGCGCCTGCGGATCGCTGCACGGCACCGGGTCGACGTAGCGCACGGCGCCGGCCAGCCCGGGGCGCAGCGCGGGTTCGGCGCGTTGCAGCGCGCCGGCGTCGAGCGCCTCGTAGGCGATGCCGAACTCCTGGCGCGTGTGCTCGATCGCGCGCAGTTCGGCGGCCAGCGCGGCCTCGCCGCGGTACACGCGCATCCAGCCGGAAGGGCGCAGCAGCGCCTGCGCGCCGGCCTGCGCCGCGAGTTCGCGGTGCTCGTCCAGGCAATGCCGGATCAGCGGCTCGTAGCTGCGCGCGATGGCGCGGTGGCGCGCCGGCGCGGAGTTGCGCCAGTAGCTCCACAGGAACGGCGCCAGCGCGGGGAGGTCGCGCAGGTGGTAGCGAAGCTCGGGTGCGGTGTTGCGCGCGTAGCGCAGCAGCGTGGCGAGATCGCGCGGGAAGGCATAGGGCACGGCGCCCTCGCGCTGGATCAGGCCGGCGTTGCCCATCGAGGTCTCGCTGCCCGGGGGCTTGCGGTCGACCAGGGCCACCGCGCGCCCGCGCTGCTGCAGGTGCACGGCCACGCCGACGCCGACCATGCCGGCGCCGAGCACGATCACGTCGAAACGTCGAGGCATGAACTGGCTTTCGGGGCGATTGCCGGGCGCCGGGCCGGCGCGACAAACGCCCGGCCGACACCCGATCAACATCGGTGTAACAGAGGCCCCAAGCATAGGGCCGATTCGACGCGCCCCGATCGTTTCTGTACGTCGCTATCCCCCGGCGGCCCCGGGCTGTGCAGGCCTCAGGGCAGCAGCTTCAGATCCAGGCCGGCCTTACGCAGGTTGCCCTGGGCGGTGTCGGTCTCGCTGCGAACCCTGGCGTTGTAGTCGTCGGCCGCGCTGCCCGGCCGCAGGTGCTGGCTCAGCACGAAGTCGGGGCGGGGGTGGCTGTCGACGAACAGCGCCACCTCGAAGGCCTCGCGCTCGCTCAGGGTGGGGTTGCCCAGCGGCATGTTGCCCTTGACCCACGTGGCGAGTTTGGCGACGTTGGCCAGGCCGGCGCCGGCGTTGTAGCTGTCGGGACCCCAGATCGGCGGGAAGCTGCCGGCGATGCCGGCGCCGCCGGCACCGTGGCAGGAGGCGCAATGCGAGTCGTACACCTTCGCGCCGGCCTGCACGTCGGCCTCGCCGGCGGACTTGAGCATGGCCGCATACGGGCTTTTCACAGCGACCGGCGTGGCCCCGCCCAGGATCGGCTTGCCGCGCGCGAGCCAGCTGATGTAGGCGGCCATGTCGACCACCACGCCGCTGTCGGTGCTCGGGCGCATGCCGTTCATGCTGCGCATGAAGCAGTTGGCCACGCGGTCCTCGAGGGTGATCACCGTGTCCTCGCGCTTGGAGTAGGACGGGAACTTGGTGGCCGTGGCGAGGAAGTTGCCGGGGTGGTCGTTGTTGCCGCCGTCGGTGTGGCAGCTGTTGCAGGTCAGCGCATTGCCGACAAAGCCCTTCACCCGGACGTCGGTGTTGGTGTTCATGATCATGTCATGGCCGCGCTGGATGGACTGGCCCAGCGGCCCGGCAGGCAGGCCCTGCAGGGCGTCGGCGGCCGGCGCCGCGGACATGCCCGTTCCGACCAGCATGGCGGCGACCAGCGCCTGGCGCAAGGAGGTGGCTTTCATCGTGACTCCTTCGTGCAGTCGCGGGAATCGGCGATGCCCGCGTGGCCGATGCTAGCCGGCCTCCGACCATGACCCGGCCGGACTCGCGCGGTTGTTGATGCAAGGCAAGGAATGCTCACTGCGCCGCAGGCATCCGGGCAGCCTTCCCACGCATTCCAGAGCCTCAGCCCGGGCTCCCGGTGTCCTGTCCCGCAGATATCTGTCATTTCGCTGAGGCGTATCGGGGCGCGGGCAAGGCGCGGGCGCGGGGCCTGGCTGGGCGCGTGGCCGCGTGGCGGAAACAGCTGAGGCGGCGAGGAGCAGCCCGCTGTATTCTTGCGCAGGCGGCAACGACCCTGCAATTTGTTGGCTCGGGCCTGGAAGAGCGTTCATCGAGGCACATTACATGGAGCACCGCGCCAGGCCCTGGGCAACCACGCGGCCCACTGGCACCCTTGCCACCGTCGCTGTATGGGTTCTATGGGTTTCGTTGGCCTTTTTCGCCTACCACTCGTGGCGCAACGTGAAAGCCGAGCAGATCCGCAACATGGACTCGGTCGCGTTGCTGATGAGCCGATCCCTCGATGCGTTCTTCTCCTCCGAGCAGTCAGGCTTGCTGTCGCTCGCCGACGGGATCGGAAAGTCCCCGCAGGGTTTGAGGAACTTGCGCAAGGTCCAGCAGGAGCTTGCCGCATACAAGCAGCATCGTTCCGAGATTTCGCTTGTGCTTCTCGCAGACCTGGACGGTCACGTGCTGGCCAGCTCGGACCGCTCCAGCCTGAGCGATCTGCCGTCCCTCGGGGACCAGCCATCCATGCGCGAGTTCCTGAAAAACGACTTGCAGCGGCCTGGCGTCCTGATCGGGCGCCCCCAACTGGGACGGCTCACGCATGCATGGACGTTCTCCTTGCGCTATGTCCTGCGCGATGCCGGTCAGCGGCCGCTGGCCATCCTTGCCGCAGTCGTTCCCACGGATTTCCTGGTGGACTTCTGGCGCAATGCGCCGGCGACGAGGACGATGACCGTGGGGCTGCTCGGCGATGATGGTTATCTCCTGAGTCGTTACCCGTTGCCGGTTGGCGCTGACCTTGCTTCCATGCTGGGAAAGCCTCGCACCGGGGCGCTGTACGGCTACCTGCGCGAGCACGGATTCCCGCCTTCAGGCGTGGAGCAGGGGCCGATAGCCCCGGCGCCCCATCAGCAGTTCGTGAGCGCCTTTCATCGCCTGCGAAATTTCCCGCTCACGGTCTTCACGCAGCAGCCGCAGCGGCAGATCGTGGGCGACTGGGCCCGTTTGATGCTCGCCCCGCTGTTTCTCACGGTGTTGCTGAGCGCCGCGCTCAGGTTGGCGGCGCGCCATCTGCGCCGACGGGAGGCAGCCTGGGAGCAGGAACGCGAGCTCAGCGCCGAAGCGACGCGGGCCAGCGAGAGCGCGCATCGCCAACTCGTCGATCAGCTCATGACGGGGCTCGTGGTGCATGATGGCGAAGGCGCTGTGCTGCGAGCGAATCCGGAGGCATGCCGCGTGCTGGGCCTCACGATGGAGCAGATGCAGGGCAAGGAACTGGTCGATCCGGCGTGGTGCTTTCTCGACGAGAACGGGATGACCCTCCCAGTCGCGCAGTATCCGGTCTCCCGGGTTCTTGTCACGGGGCGACGCGTGGAGAACCTCATCGTCGGGATCCAGAAGCCGCAGGATCCCGCGGTCGCCTGGGTGATCTGCAGGGCCGATCCTGTCCATGACGGGGATGCGCGCATGAAGCAGATCGTCGTGTCGCTCAACGACATCACGCAGATGCGCAGGCTTCGAGAGGATCTACGCGACCGCGAGACGCGCTTTCGGGCGCTGTTCGATCACAGCATGGATGCCGTGCTGTTGACCACGCCCGATGATGGTGGCGTCGTGGCTGCCAACCCTGCAGCATGTGCCATGTTCCGTCGCAGCGAATCCGAGATTCGGCGAGCCGGCAGACAGGGGCTGGTCGACTTGCTGGACCCTCGATCGGATGCGCTGGCGCGCAGGCGCGCGCGGGAAGGGCAGGTCATCGGCGAGGTGCGCATGGTCCGGGGCGATGGCAGCCACTTCGAAGCCGAAATCTCTTCGAGTATCTACCAGGACAGCAGCGGCAGGAGGTTCTCCAGCATGATCGTGCGTGACATCAGCGAACGCGTGGCGATGCAAGCGGCGATGGAGGCCGCCAATCAACAGCTTCGAGAGGCCAACGAGAATCTGGCCAAGATGGCGCACTACGACTTGCTGACCCAGTTGCCCAATCGCAACCTCCTCGGGGATCGCCTGGAGCAGGCGATGGCGCACGCCGATCGTCATGGCCGCATCGTCGGGGTGGCCTTCGTGGATCTTGACGGGTTCAAGTCGATCAATGACCAATTCGGGCATGCCGTCGGCGACCAGGTGCTGATTCATATGGCCAGGCGATTGAAGACGACGCTGCGCGAGGGAGACACCCTTGCTCGAATCGGAGGCGATGAGTTCGTTGCCGTCCTGAGTGACCTGGAGGGGGTGGAGGACCTGAGGCCGTTGATTCACCGCCTGCAAGCCCAGGCTGCCGAGCCCATCACGCTCGGGCATGTCGCGCTGAAGGTGACCGCGAGTATCGGCGTGACGAATTACCCCGCCGACGCGTCGGATGCCGAGCACCTGTTGCGCCATGCGGACCAGGCCATGTACCTGGCCAAGCAAGCTGGCAAGAACCAGTACCACGCCTTCGATGTGATCAGCGATGCTGCAGTGAGGGTTCGGCGCGAGGAACTCGGCGCCATCAAGGCAGGCTGCGAGCAAGGTGAGTTCGTGTTGCACTACCAGCCCGAAGTGGACATGCGCACCGGCAGGTTGATGGGCGTGGAGGCCCTCGTGCGCTGGAAGCATCCCGAGCGAGGCTTGCTGAGCCCCGACCAGTTCCTGCCGCTGGTGGAGGACCACGAGTTCGCCGTGGAGATGGGGCGCATGATTCTGGACATGGCACTGGCCCAGATGGAGCGCTGGCAACTCATGGGCCTGACGGTTCCCGTCAGCGTCAATCTGTTCGCGCGTCAGCTGCAGGACAGCGGCTTTGTCGCAAGGCTTTCCGAGCTTCTGGAACAGCATCCGGCAGCCTCGCCCCGGCATCTTCTGCTGGAAATCGTCGAGACCAAAGCGTTGGAGGACGTCGCGCAGGCTTCCGATGCGATGCGCGCTTGCGCCCAGCTGGGAGTCCGCTTCGCGCTGGACGACTTTGGCACGGGTTACTCGTCGCTGACCTACCTGAAGGCCTTGCCGGCAAGCCTGCTCAAGATCGACAAGGGATTCGTGCGCGACATGCTGGACGACGAGGACGACCTGGGGATCGTGCAAGGCGTGATCGGCCTGGCCAGGGCGTTCGGGCGAGAGGTGATTGCCGAGGGCGTGGAGAGCGTAGCCCATGGACGCCTGCTGCTGTCCCTTGGGTGCAACCTCGGCCAGGGATACGCAATCGCGCGCCCCATGCCTGCCGACGATCTGCCTCGCTGGCTTGCCCTCTGGCAGGCGCGTCAGCCATGGGTGAGTCTCCCGCCAGGGTCGCAGTCCGAACACTGAGGCGCGTGCCAGAAGGACAGGCGAGCGATGACGTCTGGCTGGGAAGCTGCGGGCTCGTGAAAGGGTTGCAGGCTGGCCGAGGCCTCTTCGTTGCAGGCCCGCTCATGTGCCACGCTGAAGCTCACGCTGGTCTCGTTGCACCCGCCACCGACCGCGAGGGTCGTTCAAGCGGCACGCCCGGCGCTTTCCAGAACGACTCGATTGCCCCCGCCGCCCTTGCCTTGGTATTGAGCCGCATCTGCTCTTGCGATCGCACGCTCGGCAGTTTCCTGCGCGCGGACGGTTGCGACACCAACGCTCATCGTCACGTGCACCGGCGTACCGCTTGCCGACACCACGCTTTGTTGTTCGACCTCAGCGCGCATTCGCTCGGCAATGAGCAGCGCCTCGTCCTGGTCCGTGCCAGCCAGCATGACCAGAAACTCTTCGCCACCCCATCGTGCGATGGCATCGGCAGCGCGCAGGGATCGAGCCATGGTACGGCTCACCATCTGCAGCACAGCATCGCCGGTGGCGTGGCCGAAGGCGTCGTTGATCGCCTTGAATCGGTCGAGGTCGCACATCACGAACGACAACGGCTGCGCGGCACGCTGCAAACGCGCTTCGGCGTGGTGGATCAGGTCCTCCATGGCGCGCCGGTTCCGCAGACCCGTGAGTGGATCGCTGCCCGCCATCTCCCGCAGCGCCCCTTGCGTCTCGTTGATGACGTAGGCATAGAGGGCCGCAAGAAAGGTCAGGATGGCCATGACCCCTACCGCGTTGAAGTAATGAAGGCTCAGCACGACGAACTGCGCTACCGGTACGGCAGCCTGCCGACCGCTGTAGCGCCAGTCCAATCCCAGATAGAGCGCCGCGAGAAGGAGCACGCCGCCGATCTTGACAACTCGAGATCGCAGGCCGCTGACCACCAGGACGGGCAGGGTCAGGACGATGTAGGTGCCGAACCCGCTGGCCCAGCCGATCACGAGGGTTGCCACGACCGCATGGGCGACGATTTCAGTGCCTACCAGGAACGTGACCAACTCGGTTTTTCCTCTGCGAGCCAGCCCGAACGCGGCCAGGTACACGAGGACGCTGGCCACGTTGGCGAGCGCCAGTGGCATGACCCCAGCCCAGAGGAACAACCCGAGAAACAGCGCGTGGGTGAGACCGCCGACGACACAGATCCAGGGCAACACCGTGGCAAACGTTTTCGCCTGTGTGTCCATCGAGGCGATGGAAAGATACGTCGGCAATGCGGAATGTGCCGGCGTATTTGCAGAGCGAACGGATAGCAGCGACATCCTGTTTTGCGTCGGCAGGGGGAATGGGTCGTTGACTTCGTGGGGAGCTTACCGTTATCCCGCTTGGACAACAACGAATTCCGGGCAGGGGTAGTTTCGTGCGGCTGGAGTCCGGACGACTTGGAGTCGTTGTCGATCAGACTCCGGAATCGCTGCTGCACGCAAGACGGCCCAGGAGCGTGGGCGGCAGAGGGTGAGCCTGCTGCAATTCGCCAGGAACGGTCCATTCCGACGTCGATTCGTCGCCCATAGCGCCCACTATGGGCTCCTCACCGCCGTCGAACTGTCCTCGCCCCTGGCGAATTTCGCGACGGCTCCCTCTGCCGCCCACGCACCTAGTGTCCTGTCCCGTAAATACCTGGCATTTCGTTCGGGTGCCTGCGGGAGCGATCGGCGGCTGGGCGCAAGGGGTCCAGACTGGACGTCTGGCCCCCTTGCGCCCGGGCGGCGAGGGCCCCGCAGGCGCCGAACCCTTCGGGCTGAGCCGTATCGGGGCGCATGCGGCGTTGCGGCCACGGGGCCAGGCGCCCAGCCTGGCCCCGCACCCGCGCCTTGCCTGCGCCCCGATACGGCTCAGCGAAATGACAGGTATTTACGGGACAGGGCACTAGCAGGCTGCCAGGCGCTCGTTCAACCCGCGATTTCGGCATAAAACCGGACTTGATTGCGTCCGGATCGCTTCGCGTCGTACATGGCTTCATCCGCACGTCGCAGCAGAAGCTGCACGCTGTCGCCATCGCCAGGGCAGAGCGCGACACCCAGGCTCGCTGCAACGCTGACGACAGCCGCGTTTCCCAGTGTGATCGGGGCGCGCAGACGGTCCAGCAGGCGCTGCAGGGTATCGCCGACCACGATGGCATCCGGAAGGTGAGTCAGCACGATCACGAATTCATCGCCACCCAGGCGCGCAACCATGTCATTCCCGCGCACGCTTTCCTTCAGGCGTTCGCCGATCGTCCGCAGCACCTCGTCTCCGGCATCGTGACCATGGCGGTCATTGATGGGCTTGAATCCGTCCAGGTCGACGAAGCACACGGCCAGCTTGTTGCCCAGGCGTTGGCGCGTGGCCAGTTCGTGCTCCAGCAATTGGGTCAAAAGGACACGATTGGGGAGTCCGGTGAGCGCGTCGTGGAAGGCGATATTCTCGATGTGCTGCTCGTGGGCCTTGAGCGCCGAGATGTCCAGCATCATCCACAGCGACTCCTGGTGTTGCTCGGAAAGCAGTGAACCGCTGATGTCGACCCAGATCGGTTCGCCCGTTTTCTTGACGAGGCGTGCCTGGGTTCGAAACCTTCCGCGGCCTTGCAATATGCCGTACGCCTCGCGGCCCAGCGCCAGGTAGGCCTCGCTGTCCGGATACAGCATGCGCGAGGACTTGCCGAGAAGCTCTCCCGGGGCGTAGCCGAACATGTGCTCGAAGGCTGGATTGGCCCAGACGGTTTCCCGCTGGCGCACCTTGATGATTCCCACGAGGTCGTTGTGCAGCATCGCGCGCTGCTCGCGCACGACGTCCTCCAGCGCGCGCTTTGCGTTGAGTAGTTCCGTGAGGTCCAGCATGGCCGAGCGGGTGTACAGGAACCGTCCCTGTGCGTCCCGTACTGCGCTCGCGTGGATGCGCACATGCCGCAGGACGCCGGTTGTGCCGAGCAAATCAAGTTCATAGGGCGTGGAGAGATCCTCCTCGACCAGCTGCCGCAGCTTGGTGGCGAATACGGCCTGGCTGTCGGGTGTGGCGAAGTCCTGCGGACCTTTGCGGCCCAGCAATTCAGCCGCCTTGCATCCGAGGATGTCTTCGACGGCCTTGTTCACGCGCAGGAATTGCCCCTGCTCATCGATTGAGTAGTAGCCGACCGGCGCATTGTCATAGAGGTCGCGCAGGTCCGCCTCGGCTTGACGCACCTGCTGCTCGAGAGCCTTGCGGTCGGTTACGTCGCGGCCGATGCTTTGAATTTCCAGGAGCTGGCCCGAGGCATCGTAGAAGGCGTGGTCGACGAAGTCTTCCCAATGCACGGTGCCGTCGATGTCCACGACCCGACAATCAAAGCGAACCTGGGGGTTTTGCGGGCTCATCTCGGCCAGGCGCTCCCGCACCTGGGGCAGATCTTCCGGGTGCACAGCGCCTTTCCAACTTCCCCGTTCCGCGCCCTGCGCCGCGGCGCCGAACATGCGCTGCGCACGAGCATTGGCGAACAGTACGGTCCCATGGGCATCGAAACGCGCGACCACGTCGGTCTGGTCCTCGATGATGGCCTTCCACCTCGCGTCACTCAATTCGACCTGCGCCAGCGCCTGCCCGAGCCGACGGTTGGTGTTCTGCAGGGTTCGCATGACCACGGCGATGACCAGGGATGAGCCGACGAAGGACAGCGTCGTGAGGGCCGCCGTGGGTGTGATGCTCCAGGACCAGAAGGGCGGATAGAAGATGTAGAAGCCGCTGACTGCACTCAGCAGCAGCACCCACAGGCCCGGCCCCGTGCCGCAAAGGTAGAACACCAGCACCATGGCGGGATAGAAGGTCAGGAATCCGGCGCGCTGCTCCACGGGAAGCACGACCAGGCGCAGAGCCAGCGCGGCAAGGAAAATGGCCATCGCCGCCACGTAGCGCATCGGCGCCGGGCGGCTGTGCAGGTTCAGGTGTCGCAGGGGCATGAGTTCTCGGACATCGGGCTTGTGCGCATCCTCCCGCGCGCAATGCGGGCGCAACGGGATGAGATCGAGCGTACTTGGTCTTGGGGCGGGAAACCAAGGCTTGCTCTCGTCGGTGGCGTGGTCTGGCAGGGCTCAGGACCGCATTTGGAGCAGGAGGTGCCGTGCCGGCGATCCTTCCCTTCGTCTCAGGAGGTCCCCGGCTGCCGAAGCCGAGAGGCTCAGGCATGGCGCAACTCGTGGAATGGCACAGCGGCTCGGCGCACGCTGGAGGCGCTGGGTCTCGGCGCTCATCGCGTCCACGCCGCCAGCCACTCGTCGAGATGGTCCTCCATCATCCAGTCGGCCAGCACCTTGGCGCGCAGTGCGTCGCCCTTCGCGCGCAGCGCCGCGGGGTCGGCCACCGCGTCGAGAATCGCGCGGCTCCAGTCGCGAAAACGGTTGGCCACGCGAGTCACCGGGAAGTCGCCCTGGTAGGGAACGATGTCGCTGCAGATCACCGGGTAGCCGAGCACGCCGTATTCGAGAAGCCGCAGGTGGCTCTTGGCCTCGTTGAACGCGTTGTGCTCCAGCGGCGCCACGGCCAGGTCGAGGTCGAGGCTGGCCAGCTTGGGCGCGTATTGATCCAGCGGGATCCCGGGATGGAATTCATGCACCACGTCCTTGAGGGAGTCCGGGCACATGCCGAAGAAGATCCAGTCCACCGTGGACGCGGTCTCGCGCACCACGTCGGCGATGAGCTCCAGATCCCCGGCGTGGCCGATGCCCCCGGCCCAGCCCACGCGTAGCCGGCTTCGCTCGGCGCGCGCAGGTCGAAGCTCGCTCCAGCGAGCGGTCTCGAGGTAGTTGGGGCACACCACGACCTCGTCGCAATAGTCGGCGTAGGCCTGGCGCAGCGGCTCGGTGGCGACGACCAGGCGGTTGCACAGCCCGGCCGCCTTGCGAAAGCGCCTGCTGATGTCCTCGTGGACGTGCCGGCGGTGCGCGCTCTTGAGCGGCACGTCGGTGATCAGGTCGTCGAGCTCGAACACCCGCAACGCCTTGCTGTGTCGCGCATGACGCTCCAGCGCCTCGATCTGCGGCCATTCCATCTGGCGTTGCACGACCAGGCTGTCGGGCTGGATGCGTTCCATCTCCGCCGGGTCGAACAGGCGCGTGGTGGCCCAGCCCTGGGTGCGTCCGGCGCGGTTGAGCGCGCGCATCGGCGCGATGATGCGGTATTCGCCGCAGCCCTCGCGGTCGGCCGGGTGCACCAGGATGCGCGGGCGCGGGCGCCATTCGGGGTCCCACGCCAGGCAGGGCTGGTCTTCGAGCTGGAACTCGGTGGTGGCCAGGCTGAGATGGCGGTTGTAGGCCGGGTCGCGCGCCAGCAGCG
>JAKCDM010000035.1 GCA_021841865.1 Pseudomonadota bacterium | reverse complement strand
TCCGATCCCGCGCCGGGCTCGGTGATGGCGATCGAGCAAGTGCGCTCGCCCCGCACCGTGGGCAGCAGCCAGCGCTCGACCTGGGCGCCGCGGCACTCCAGCAGCGGTTCGTAGACATTGCCGAAGGATCGCCGGATCAGGATGTCGGTGCTGTGGCCGAACTGCTCCTCGCACAGCATCCGGTCCAGCGTGCTGAGTCCCCCGCCTCCGAGCTCCGCGGGCATGTTCAACGCGTACAGGCCCAGCTCCCTGGACGCGGAAAGCAGGCGCCGGGCGACCTGCGCATCGAGCACGCCGCTGTCCTCCACACCCTGCTCCAGGGGTTCGAGGTGCTCGCGGATGAAGCGGCGCACCGTCTCGATGATCATCCCTTGTTCTTCGCTCAGTCCAAAGTCCATCGCAGCCGCGCCCCCACCCGTGATCGCCCCGCGACACGCAAGGCCCTGTGCGAAGGACTGTATGGTTTCCGAAACAGGCGCACAATCCGCATTTCATCAAGCTTCAATTCACGTATCGTGTTGCTCCAATTCCAGCTGGCGGACTTGAGGGTGTTCTGCCTGGCCGCGCGCAAAGCCAGTTTCGCAGCGGCGGCGGCGGAGCTGGGCATGTCGCCGGCCTACGTGAGCAAGCGCATCGCGATGCTCGAGCGCGACCTGGGGGTCCCCCTTTTTCACCGGGCCGCGCGCCGTGTCAGCGTGACCGAGCAAGGCGAGCACGTCTACGCTTCGGCCCAGCGCATCCTCGACGGGGTCGAGGAAATGGGGCAGACCGTGGCAGGCGGTCGGCTCGAGCCCCGTGGCACCCTGCGCGTGACCACCAGCTTCCGCCTGGGACGCATGCATGTCGGCCCGATCCTGTCCCAGCTGGCGCAGCGCCATCCCGGGCTCGAGGTGAGCCTGGACGCCGTGGATCGCCGCGTCGACCTGCCGGGAGAGAACGTGGACCTGGACGTGCGCATCGGCGAGGTGGACGAGCCGCATCTGGTCGCCTACCGTCTCGCCGACAGCCCGCGCATCCTGTGCGCGGCCCCCGCCTATCTCGATGCGCGTGGCACCCCGCAGGACATCGCCGATCTGGCGCGCCACGACTGCCTGGTGCTGCGCGAGCGCCATCAGGCCTTCGGCGTGTGGCGCCTGTCCGGGCAAGGGCAGACCCGCAGCGTGAAGGTCACCGGCAGGCTGTCGTCGAACAACTCGGAAATCGTGCGCGGCTGGGCCGAGGACGGGCACGGCGTCCTGCTCCAGGCCGCCTGGGATCTCAGCGACGCGCTGCGCGCGGGCCGCCTGCGCCACATCCTGCCGGCCTGGTCGCAGCCGCTGGCGATCTGGGCTGCCAGCACGGCGCGCCTGAGCCAGTCGGCCAAGGTGCGCGTCGCCGTGCAGTTCCTGCGCGAGCAACTGGCCGAGGGCGAGTTCGCGCTACGCCACCGCGGCTGAGCGCGCCGGCGAGGCGGCCTGTCAAGCCCAGACCACGTGCCAGCGCGCGTCGGGCGCGGCGTCGCGCTGCGCCGCCTCAAGCGCAGCGCGCGCGCGCTGCAGCAAGGCTGCGCAGGCCGTGCCCGATGCCTTCGCCACGACCATCCCCAGGCGCAGCCTCACGCCCGTGGATGGCGCCTGCTGCGATTCCAGCAGGCGCATGCCCCACTGCTGCAGCATCCGAGCCGCAGCAGACTCCGGAGCACGCGGTTCGAGGTCCCGCAGCAGCAGGCCGAAGACTCCGTCGTCGAGGCAGGCCACGACATCCCGATGCCGGCAGGTCGCGCGCAGGGCCCGTGCCAGCGCGGCCCGCATCGGCTCGTCGCAGGGTGTGCCGGGGCCGGTGCCCACGCAGCGCAACAGGCCCATGGCGAACCATGCATCGTCCTGCGCGCACAGTCTGGCTTCCCGCGAAATGCGCTCGCACAAGGCCAGTCCGTTGGGCAGGCCCGTTTGGGGATCGTGGCGCGCCGCGTATCCCTGCAGCGCGCACTGCTGCATGAGCCCCCCCTTGAATTCGACCTCGTCGAGCGCAAATCCCAGCAGCTCCCCCATGCGCGCGATCAACGACAGCGCCTCGGGCGGCAACGGCGCAGCGTCGGCGCAGACCAGCACCAGCAGCAGGCGCGCGGCGCCGCCGTGAGACACCGGCACCAGGATGCGCGCCCGGCGTCGCGAGCCGCCGGGCATCACCCGCGGCTCGCGGTCTCGCCAGCAGCGCGCGGCCCCCTCACCCAGCCAGCGCGGCAGCGCCCGCGCTGCGCCGCCACGCGCTGCCGGGTCCCGGCGCACGAAGGCCGCCGCTGCGCCGCCGGGCTCGAACACCTCGACCGCCACGAACACCCCGCTGGCGAGCAGGGCCTCGCACACTGTACGCAGCGCGGCCTGCGCGTTGGCCGGGCATGGCAGCAGCCGAGTCTCGAAGGTCAGCGCCCTGTACAGGGCGCCTACCACTGGCGCCGGCTCGCCGAAGAAGCTTTCGGGGACGCCGGCCGCCGCCATGCTGGCCACCCTGGATCAGAAGTGCTTGAATCCGCGCTCGTCGGCATCCAGCGGCAGCACGCGGCCGGGCGAGACCCGGTGCGGCGCCGGACGCGCGGCGGCCCGCGGCGCGGACGGCTGCACCATCAGCAGGGCCTTGAGCTGACGCAACTGCTCCGCTGAAAGCTCCCCGAGCCCGGGCACCACCAGCCCGGCGGCCTGCCGCGGGCGCAGCTTGAAGCGTGCCATCTCCTGCTGCAATTGCGCCGCCACGCTGCTGAGCTGCGAGGACGAGGAGGCCAGCTCCTCGGCCTGCTGGCTGCCCTGCTGGGCCGCCGTGGCCACCTGCCCCATCGCGGTGTTGATCTGCGACACACCGCGTGATTGCTCGGAACTGGCCGTGGCGATCTCGCCGACCAGGTCGCGCACCTTGAGCACGTTGCCGACAATGGCCTGCAGCGCGCTGCCTGTCTCGGCGGCGATCGCCACGCCCTGGTTGACCCGCTTGGACGAATCGTCGATCAGCTCGGCCGTCTCGCGTGCCGCCTTGGCGCTGCGTCCGGCCAGGTTGCGCACTTCCTGCGCCACCACCGCGAAGCCCCTCCCGTGCTGGCCCGCCCGCGCGGCCTCGACCGCCGCGTTCAGCGCCAGGATGTTGGTCTGGAAGGCGATCTCATCGATGACCTTGATGATCTTCGCGATGTTCTGGGCCGACGCATCGATCGCTCCCATCGCCTCGCTCATCGCGGCCATCTTCTGCTGTCCCCTGGAGGCGAACTCCGAGGTCTCGCTGACCAGCTGGTTGGCAGCGTTGGCGTTGTCGGTGTTGGCCTTGACCTGGCTGTCGGTCTGCTCCAGGCTGGCGGTGACTTCTTCCACGGCGGCCGACTGCTCCTCCGAGGAAGAGGCCATGTCCTGCGACGCAGCACTGAGTTGCTGCGAGGCTTCGCTGACCTGCTCGACCGCATCCACCACCTGGCCGAAGGTGGCGTTGAGCCCCTCGAAGGCGCGCCCGAAGGCCTCGATGATGCGCGCGTATTCACCGCTGTAGGCGCTGGCGTCCACGCTGGCATCGAGGCGGCCGTCGACGATCGCAAGCGACAGCGACGCGGCATCGCGGGCGATGCTGGAAATATTGGTCTTGAGAAGCATCAGCCATTCGTGGATCTGGTCCTGCTCGGAAGCCTTGCTCATCTCCACGCTGAGGTCCCCGTTGGCCACGTGGGTGACGAAATCGATCAGCTCCTCGAGCCAGGCGTGCACGCCATTGACCGCATTCTTCATCTGCTCGTGCTCGCCCTTGCAGGCGATCTCGACCTTCTCGCGCAGGTTGCCGCCGCGGATCTGGCGCAGGATGCGGTTGCCCTCGGCGATCGGCAGCAGGATTTCGTCGAGCATGCGGTTGATGCCGCCAACCAGCGCGGCGAAATCCCCCTGCAAGGCGCCCACCTGGGCACGCTCGCTCAGCTGCCCGGCAGCGGAAGCCGCGATCAGGCGCTGCAGCTCGGCAACCAGCCCCTTGAGATGGCCGCGCAGGGTCTCGATGGCCTCGTTGATGAAGGCCTTCTTGCCGGGGAAGCGCTCGAGTTCCGCGTCGAAGTCGCCATGCGCGAAGGCATTCACGCAAGCCATGGCCTTTTTCTTCACGGCGATGTGCCCGGCCACCATGTTATTGATGCCCACGGCCATGCCGGCGAAGGCGCCGCCGAAGGGAGAGGGATCGATGAACACGTCGATGTCGCCCTTGTCGTGCTCGGCCGACATGTGGTTCATCGCGTCGATCAGCCCGCGCAGATTGGCGCGCAGACGCTCGATGGTGTCGTTGATGAAGGCCTTCTTGCCAGGGAAGCGTTCCAGGGGTGCATCGAAGTTTCCGCCGGCGATCTCGGCCACGCAGGCCATGGCCGCTCGCTTGGTTGCGATGTGGCTGCCCACCATGGCGTTGACCGCGCGTACGACCTCGGCGAAGGCTCCGTCGTAGTTGGCGGCGTCGACCACCGCGTCGATCTCGCCCTGCTCATGCAGGCGCGCCATCGTGCCCAGGTCAGCCAGCAGGCGCGCTGTGGCGTCGGTGGCGTCGCGCTCGCGCCACTCCACCAAGGTGGCCACACGCTTTCCCTGCTCGTCGAACACCGGGTCGACGGTGCAGGACATCGAGGCGGAACCGAGCCGGATTTCGAGGCTCGCGGGCCGGGTCAGCGCCGCGACCTTGTCGCGGATCGCGCTGCCCTGCGCATGCAGCGCCTCCAGGGGGGCGCCGATCAGCCGGCTGACGTCGAAGCCGGGAATCTGGCGCCGAATCTCGGGCTGCAACCGGGTGAACATCTCGTTGGCCGCTCGGTTCAGGAAGCGGATGTTCATGCCGCTGTCGGCCAGCACCACGGGCTGGCTCAAGGCCTGGAGATGGTCGAGCACACCGCCGACCGGAAGATCTGTCATTGCGTTCATGATGGATTTCCTCTGCTGTTGTCCTGTTGTTCAATGCACGCTCGCGGGCGTGAGCTGGCCGGCGAGCATGCGCTCGACGTCCACGATGGCGGCGAAACGATTGGCCTGCTTGCCAAAGCCGCGCACGATCGATGGGTTGGCGCCTCCGAGGGCGGCTGCCGTGTCGATCTGGTTCGGCGGGATCTCCAGCACCTCGCTGACGTGGTCGACCACCAGGCCGACGGCCACGTCGTTCACGCTCAGCACGATGATCACCGTGCGCTCGGTGTAGTCCTTGGGCTGCAGGCCGAAGCGCAGGCGCAGGTCCATGACCGGAATGACCTTGCCGCGCAGATTGATCACGCCCTTGACCGAGGGCGCGGACTCGGGCAGCTGCACGATGTGCTGCATGCTGACGATTTCGGTGACGTAGCCGATGCCGATTCCATACTCCTCGGTCGCGACCCCGAAGGTCAGGTACATGTCATCGACGTTGTCGTCGTCCCGGAACACCAGCTCGGTGTACTCGTCGTCCGACGCGAAACCACCCGGTTCCGCTTCTTGATGGGTGCTCATGGATTGCTCCGGTTGATCAGGTTCGTGAAGCTGAGGCCACGACTCCCCGCGCCATCAGGCGCGCCAGGGTCGCGGGAATCGACAACAGGGGGGCCACCGCCTCGGCGGCTCCCAGGCGGCGTGCCATCTGCGGCATGCCGAACACGACGCTGGTGGCCTCGTCCTGTGCCACCGTATGGCCGCCGCGGCGGCGAATGCAAAGCATGCCGGCGGCGCCATCGCTGCCCATGCCCGTGAGGAGGATGGCTCCGGCGCGCGCGCCGGCCTGCGCCGCCACCGACTCGAAGAGCACGTCCACCGACGGCCGGCTGTAGTTCACCGGATCGCCGGGCACCAGGCGCACGCGCAGCTGCGCGCCCAGGCGCTCGAGCACCATGTGGCGCGCCCCGCCGGGCGCGAGCAAGGCCTGCCCAGGCACCACGCGGTCGCCATCGCAAGCCTCGCGCACGCGCAGCCTGCCCAGGCCGTCGAGGCGCCGCGCCAGCGAGGCGGTGAAGCCCGCGGGCATGTGCTGCACGAGCAGCAGGGCCGGGGCGTACTCGTCGAAGCCGGGAAGCAGGCTGCTCAGCGCCTCCACGCCGCCGGTCGACGACCCCACGGCAATGATGTGGCTGCTCGCCAGCTCGGGCGCATCGAAGGGCTCCAGTCCGGCGCTGCGCGCCGGGCGACGCCCCCTCGGGCCAGCCGCCGCGCGCAGCCTCGCGGCGATCAGCCGCAGCTGGCGGCGCATGGCCAGCGGGTCCGCGTCGCGCGGGCGCGCCACCACGCAGGCGGCGCCCGCCGCCAGGGCCGCGTCCAGGCGCTCGCGCTCGCCGGCATCCGAGCCCGCCAGCACCACCGTCGGGGTCGGCAGGATCTGCATGTACCGGCGCAGCAGATCGAGTCCATCGAAGCCCGGCAGGTCCAGCCCCAGCACGACGGCGTCGGGTTGCAGCTCCACGAGAGCGTCGCGCGCGGCCCAGGCGTCTCCCGCCTCGGCCACCAGATCCAGTCCGGCGTCCGCGCGGACGGCCTCGCAGATCAGGCGCCTCAGCGGCGCCGAGGCCTCGACGACCAGCACGCGCAGGCGGGGACGTCGCTGCATTTCAGGCCGCCTTGCGGTAGACGCCGCTCTGTACCGCAATCCAGCGCGTACCGAGGTCGCGTAACGGCTCGGTCACGCTGGTCAGCAGCCACCCACCCGGCTCGGTGACCTCATAGATGGCCTCCACCGTGGCGCGCTGCTGCTCGCGATCGAAGTAGTACAGGACGTTGCGGCAGAACACCACGTGGAAACTGCGTTGGAACGGCAGCGGGCGCACCTTGAGGTTCAGGCGCCGAAAGGTGCACATTTCCCGCAAGGGCGCGACCACGCGCAGCTGCCCGTCGCCGAGATCCCGCAGGTAACGCTCGCGCAAGCCCCGCGGCAGCCCGCTGAGCCTTGCCTGTGGATACACCGCCTGCTCGGCGGCCTCGATCATCACCGCGCTGATGTCGGTTCCCAGGATCGACAGCGAAGCCCTCGCGATCTCCGGCCCGAGCACCTCGGCCGCGATCATCGCCAGGGTGTAGGCCTCGTCACCCGATGAAGCCGCCGCGCTCCAGATGCGCAGCTCGCCGCGCGGCAGGGAAGGCAGCACGAGCCTGGCGAAGGCATCCAGGACCTGTGGCTCCCGGTAGAAATAGGTGTGATTGGTCGAGGCCCCGTGCAACACGGCGAGGCTCAGCGCCGGGTCGCTTCCGCGCTCCAGGCGCTCGGCCAGTTCCTGCATCGAACCCAGGTGGGCCTGCTCGCAGATCCTGCGCATGCGGTGCTCGAGCAGGTCGCGCTTGTTGGCCCGGTAGTCCATGCCGCATTGCTCGCGCAGCCAGCCGCACACGCGCTGGAAATCGCGTTCCGTGACGGCGAAATCGCTGCCGTTGGCGGAGGCCGGAACGAGGGGTTGGGAACTCACGGTGACAGTGTCCGGGCGGGCGCGCCACACGAGGCGGCGCATGGACACGACTCTAGGCGCGAGCCTGGCGCCGCACCATACCTCGCACGGCGTCCCGCCGCGCCCCGAAGGACTAGTCCTTCAGGCCATGCGGCGCGTCGCGACTGGCCAGCACCGCGACCTGTACCCTGGAGCTCAGCCCGAGCTTGCGCAAGATCACCCGCACATGGGCCTTCACCGTGGCCTCGGCGATGCCCAGGTCCCGGGCGATGCGCTTGTTGCTCGCGCCAGCCGCGATGGCCAGTGCCACCGTACGCTCGCGCGGGCCCAGTGCATCGAAACCGTGGGGCGCGTGTTCCAGGGGCCTCGGCTGCTGCGGCGCCGCCGCGCCCCCGTCGAAGGCCTGCATGACCTTGGCGGCCAGGCCCGCACCGATCACCGTCTCGCCACGCAACACGCGTCGCATGGCCTGAGGCAGTTCCCCCGGAGCGCCGTTCTTGAGCACATAGCCGGCCGCTCCGCTGCGCAAGGCAGCGCGCAGATCCTCGGCCGATTCGCTGACCGTCAGCATGAGCACGCGGGCACCCGGGGCACGCTGCAGCAGCGACTCGATGGCGTCGACGCCGGCGACGCCCGGCAGGTGGTTGTCCAGCAGCACCAGATCGGGCCGCTGGCTCTCGGCCAGGCGCAGCGCCTCGTTGACATCGCCGGCCTCGCCCACCAGGCGCATGTCCGGCTGCTCGCCCAGCAGGGCCGCCAGGCCGCGCCGGAACAAGGCGTGGTCGTCGACCAGCAGCACGCGGAATTCAGGATCTGCCGGCATGCCCGTTGCCTGTGGAGGGGGAAGCGGCGCGGGGCTGCTCCCATTCCACCATCACGGTGGTGCCCGCCCCCGGTGTGGAGCGCACATCGACGCTGGCACCGATCTGCGCCGCGCGCTCGCGCATGATCTGCAGCCCGACCTGCGCCGCGCCACGCCGGCGCTGGGCGCGGGCGTCGAAGCCCACGCCGTTGTCGCACACCTCGATGCGCCAGCGGGGCGCACCACGCACGCGTACGCGCAGTGCCGTGGCCCGCGCGTGCTTGCGCACGTTGGACAGGGCCTCCTGCAGGATATGCAGGACCTGGACCTGCACGTCCGGCTCCAGCGCGCGCCCGCAGGTATCGAGTTCCAGGGAGACAGGAACCGAGCACTGCAATTCGAATTTCTGCACCGTGCTGCGGATCGCGGGGGCAATGTCCTCGGCCTCACTGCGCGTGCGGAAATGCAGCAGCAATTCGCGCACGTCGTCGGTGCTCTCGCGCAGCCCGGCGCCAAGCTCCTCCAGCGCGGCGTCCACGCGCGAGGCATCCCCGGCACGCAGCGCGGTGCGCAGCAGCTCGAGCTGGATGCTCATGAAGGCCAGAGCCTGGGCGATGGAATCGTGCAGCTCACGCGCCAGCAGAGCACGCTCGCGGCTCACTGCCGCTTCGCGCTCCAGCGCCGCGGTCCGAGCCGCCTCGAGCCCGGCCGCCAGATGCGCGGCGGCCGCCTCCAGCATGAGCAGGTCCTCGCGCGGCGGTACCTGCCGCGCATCGGCGTAGGCCAGATCGACAACGCCCAGCACCCGGCGCTGGGCCGCGGCCGGCACGCGCACCAGGCGCTGCAGGCCGCTCGCCTCGGGCGCCGCCAGCTCCAGCACCCGCAAGCCGCTGTCGCCATCGGCCAAGTCCAGATACCGCGGCAAGGCCGTGTCGTCGAAGGCCGCGCCATCGAGCGCCAGCACCTCGCCGATCTCCCCCGAGGCCACGCAACTGCGCAGCACCACGGCGTCGGCCCGCGCCAGCCGGCGCAGCACGCCGACGCAGTCGGCCGCCAGTTGCGCCACCGACGGTGCGCCGGCGACCATCGAGCTCACGGCGTACAAAGCCTCCAGGCGACGGCGCTGCGCCTGCAGGTCGGCGGTCTTTTCCTGCACCCTGCGCTCGAGCTCGGCCTGATGATCCGCCGCCGCGGCCTCCGCCTGCTTGCGCAGGTTGATGTTGAGCAGCGTGACCACCAGGCTCGCCGAGGCGCCGGGCCCGGCATCGACGCAGGCCACGCTGACGTCGCCCCAGAACCTGCTGTCATCGCTGCGGTGAAGCCGCAATTCCACGCGTACGCGGGGCTCCTTCCTTCCCAGTGCGCGCTGCACCGTGGCCTCGAACAACCCGAGGTCCGCCGGATCGATCCACGCCTGCAGCGAAGCCGAGCCCATGCGCTCGGCGTCGACGTCGAACATGCGCAGGGCCATGGCGTTGGCCTCGCGCACGCGGTGGCTGTGCGCGTCCACGATCAGCGCGGCAGTGGGCCCGTGGGCGAACACGGCTTCGAAGCGCTGCGCGGAATGGCGCAGCTCGCGTTGCGCGCGAGCCAGCTCGGCCCGCGCGCGCGAAGCTTCGCACACGCGACGCAGGCACTGCGGCAGCACGATGTCCCGGGCGCTGTCCAGCACCAGCGCGCACCCGGCCTGCATGAGCTCCTGCTCGCGCCGCGCATCGATCCCCTCGGCCAGCAGCATCCAGGGCACCACCTCCGCCTGCCGATGGCCGCACAGGCGCAGCAGGCCGTCCAGCGCGCTTGCATCCGGCAGGACCGCCAGCAACACGTCGCAGGAGCCCTGCGGCCACCCATCGGCCGCGCCTGAGGAAAGCGGCCATCTCCCGCGCGAAATCCGGAAGTCGCCCAACAAGGCCTCGAGTTGCGCCGCCCGCGAGTCGACGTCGCACAGCAGCAAGACGCGAAGCTCCTCTCCCGGCGGGCTTTGCCGAGCTGCGAGCACTTCGCTGTGAGCTTGCATGACCGTGCGCGCCAGAACCAGTCCCCCGCCGCGACACGCAGATCGCACGACTCGGCTCCTGCGCCGCGTCGTCGGCAAGTCATTCCGGCCATTCATTCTTGTGGATGGTCCGTGGAAATGCTAAGTGGATCAAATCCACGCATCAAGGGCCGCATGCATCAAAACAACAATTTTCACGCGCCATGGCCCGACTTTTCCGGAGTCGCATGCACAAAACCCGATATTCCACGAACAATTGTGGCGAGCTCCGAATGCGCCGGCCACCCTGGATTCGAGACATCGCGCGCTCGCGGCGTGCCGAATGAACAGGGGCCGTTGCCTCCTAACGACCGACCCGGCACAAGCTCCGATGCCTATTGGGTGGCAGCGCCCATCTCGCCACGCAGGAACTTCGAGGATTCAAGAATTTCTATCTGTTTCTAATGTTACATGTGTTACTGCGCCATACATCCAAGCCTGGGGCGGGCTGATACCGTGAACATGTTGTATAGCCGCCCCACAGCCAGCTTGGCGCTGCAGGGATCGCGGCGGCAGGGTGCGGGGAGGAACCACGATGACTTCGCACAGTCGCAGACCCCCGCAAGGGCGCAGCGCCGGGCATGGCGCCACCGCGCCTCGCATATGGATGCGTGACCCGGCCGGAAATCTGGCGCCTTACTTCGAGACCGCCGCAGCGGAGTCGGCTGGCATCGAGGGGAGCTATGTGCTCGAGCGACGAGTGATCGAAGCCGGCAGTCTCGCCGCGCATACCTTCGATGAGCACATCCTGATGGTGCCGCTCTCGCAGCGGGCCATCCGCTTCGAGAGCAGGCTCGACGGGCGCGTGGTGACGGGCGATATCGTGCCTGGCGGATTGCGTTTCCTGGCCAGGGGCGACAGTCTGGCCACGACGTGGCACGCAGTCATCGATGCGCTGTTCCTGACCCTCTCGAGCCTGCAGGTCACGCAACTCCTCGGCGACTTGACCGAAGGCTGCCCCATCCAGTTCGAGTCGCGGGTTGCCCCGCACCAGGACGAAGTTCTGGTGCATCTGCTCTGCGCATTGCAGGCTTTTGGGCGTGGAGATCGGCAAAACGGTCGACTGTTCGAGCAGTCTCTGCTGACGGCCATCGCGCGACGCATTTTCATGGACTACGCGGCCGGTCGCCGGCGCCGGTCCACGGGCCCTTCGCTTCCAGCCTGGAAGATGCGCAATCTGAAGGACTACATCCATGCCAACATCGCCGGCACGTTCAGCCTGCAGGACCTGGCGGACCTGGCTGGCATGAGCCCCTATCACCTGGCCAGGGCCTTTCGCGCCTCCACGGGAAACAGCTTGTGGCGCTACGTGCTGGAATGCCGCGCAATGCATGCGCTGCAATGCATCGGAAAGTCTCCAGAATGGACATTGGCGGATGTCGCGGCAGCCTGCGGTTTTGAATCGTACTCTCAATTCGTCACGATTTTCCGCAGATTCCACGGCATTCTTCCGAGCGAATACCGCAGGTCCATGGGGCAAAAATGAAAGAAAAGACCGGCCCCGCCCCGCCGACGTTCATCGTGTGATCTTTCGAGGCAAGAAACCAAAGAGCAAGACAAGATTCCGAAGGGGCCTCGCCGACCCCCGCCCTAGCATCTTTGACAAGCTTCGACCCGCTCCCGCAGCCCCAGTGCATCACTCGGCACTCGCCGCGAGAGGTCCGATCCTGGTCGAAGCTCGATGGGGGAGCCAAAGATCATGGACAAGCTGCGTGGGTTGGCTAAGTCATTCCGGATTCTTGCAGTCTCGATCGTCCTTGCCCTTGCAGGGTGCGGCGGGGGTGGTGGAGGCGGCGGCCTCGCGACCGGCTCAGGCGGGGGAGTCAGTCCCAGCGCGGCGGCGATCAGTGGCGTGGCTGCGGTTGGCGCGCCCATCACCGGAGGCGCCAGCGGCTCGATGAACGGCGTGGTCACGCTGAAGGATTCATCGAGCCCGGCCAGGACGTTGACCACGACCACTGACGCCAACGGCCACTACGCCTTCACGACAACCCAGATCCAGGGCCTCCAGCCGCCCTTCATGCTGCAGATCAACTACAAGCTCGGCGGTGTCGACTACTCGCTGGCCTCCGCGGTAACCGCCGCCGACGTCACCAGCGGCAACGCGACCATCGACATCACACCGTTGACCGACCTGGTCATCGCCAACCTCGGTCACCAGCTCGCGGCGACCATTTTCGCCAACGGCAACTACTCCAGCCTGCTCACTCCTGCGGCCTTGTCGGCGGGCGTACAGGCGCTTGACGCCGAGCTGCAACCCATCCTGCAACAGCAGGGGGTCGCTGGCACGGTGGACTTGCTTCATCAGGCATTCAGCGCCAACGGCAGCGGACTCGACGCCGTGCTGGACAGCATCCACGTCACGATCGACCCTGGCACGGGCAGCGAAATCCTGACCAACACCACGACCGGGCAGTCGGTGAGCGGGACACTCAGCAACCCGCCGAGCACGCCGCTGCCGGCAGGCTCGTCCAACAACGTCAGCGACCTGCAGGCCATCACCACGACCTTCAACGACTTGAGCGCGCTGCTGGCCACCGCTCCGTCCCCGACGTCCAGCGCACTGTTGTCCTACTTTGACCAGACGCACTTCCTGCACGACGGTCAGGGACTGGGCCCCTTCCTGCAGAACATCACCACCGCGCCGAAGATCGTCGGCGGAAACATGACCATCTCCGACATCGAATTGCTGCCGGTGCCGTCACGGGTGAACACGGTGCCGTCCGGGGCGCCTGCGTACAAGGTCGTCTTCACCGTACTGGAGGACACAGAGCCCAACAGCAGGACTTCCTTCATCGTGTACAAGAACGCGCAAGGGAGCTGGCTGATTCTCGGCAACCAGAAAATCGCGCGTGCCGCCATCATGAGCACCAACGCGAGTGTCACGGGAGCCCTGTGTGCGGGTCTCGATGTCGAGATCAACGATAAGGGTGCTGTCGGACTGACCTATGCCGTGGTCAGCGGCCCGCAGCTTCCGGTGCCTGTCCTGTACTTCGCGACCGGCAGTGGCGGGCCCATGCAACTGGCGGCAGGCGGGCCTCCCAGCTATGGCTACGCGGGAAGCACCACGCCGACGCTGCAGAGCACCCTGTCCCCCGGTTGCTCGCAGTCGATCGCCGGGCAGGTCATCCCGCTGAGCGATGCCCAGATCGCCACGATGAGCGTGCCGTCGACGTACACGATTCAGTTGTACAACGGTTCCAGCCCTTCCACGGACACACCACTGGCGACCTACCATCCGACGCTCACCGTGTTGCCCCTGACGTCGAACCAGGCGGGCGCAGCGGACTTCGCCAGCGGCTTCAGCTCCACGCCATCGCCAGGCTCGGCCTTTGCCAGCGGCGGGACGCTGACCATCAACTGGAGCGCGCCAAGCGCCGGCGGACTGTACGCCAACAACCTCAATCTGTACGGCTGCGCCACGCTGTCGGGCCAGACCGCGTGCAACAACTACAACGAGCAGTTGGTTCCAGGCCAGGTCACCGCGACCTTGAGCGTTCAGGCTGCACCCGCCGGCTCGACCTTCGCCGGTGCCGGCATGCAGCTGACGTACCTCGACGACCTGTTCCGTCAATACTGGACTTCGCCCTGATCTGGGCCGCGCCACGGCGGTCACGAGCATGGCTCGTGGTTGCCGTGGTTGCCGTGGTTGCCGTGGTTGCCGGGGTCGCCGAACTCCTGCGGGTCCGGAGTCGGCCCGGAGAAGACCGCAAGATACGGAGCGATCCGCCTGAACATGCATGCCCCCCTTCCCTCGCAGCCTGCAGAGCAGGCTGAGCATGGCCGAGCGTAGCAAGGTTTCCTCGGAACGGGACAGTTGCGAGAGGACGATCCGGATCGCGCCGGCCTTGCCGGCCGCGAGCTGGCGAGGCTGACGAGAGGCACCGCCGATGCAACACGGATCCGCCTGCCGGCACGGTGATCCCAGGCATGAAGTTGCAGACGCTTGCAATTTCGCGGCGATGCCCTGTCGGCAAGCCCCGCGACGCATCGTTCATCGAATGGCAGGCATGGCCGCAGAGAGTTCCATGCTTCACATTCGGGAGAGACGACATGATCCGACAGGCTGCCGGCGTACGGCCGCGCAAGCAGTTCTCCCCAGGCAGCCTGATGTTCGTCGTGATGATCGCCTCGGCCGCGCTGCTCAGTGCCTGCGGTGGTGGCAGCGGTGGTGGCAGCGGTGGCGGCGCCACCTCGCCCGCACTGCCGACGGCCACGCCGCCGCAAGCCTTCTCCCTGACGGTCAGCACCAGCGGAAACGGGAGCGTGACCTCCAGCCCGGGCGGGATCGCCTGCGGCAGTTCCTGCGTGGGTGCGTTCAGCCCGGACAGTCAGGTCACCCTGCAGGCCATGCCCGCGGCGGGCTACCTGTTCACAGGCTGGAGCGGTGCTTGCAGCGGATCGGCCCCGACCTGCACCGTGACGATGCTCCAGGCGCAGTCCGTCTCGGCAAGTTTTTCCACGCAGCCCGAAGGTGTCGCCGTCGTCGGCGGACGACTCGTCGTCGCCGGCACCAGTACGCCCTTCATCCCCGAGGGCTTCAACACCAACGGCATTCTTTATCCCGTCTCCTACGCGGCCACGCTGTGCCCCCTGGCCACCCCGCTGAATGCCACCTTGGTTCAATATCTCGAGGACACCCAGGCCGCATTGACCGCCCCACCACTGCCGGGCCTGGCCTACAACGCATCGTTCCAGGCCATGGTCCAGGACTGGCATGCCAACACCGTGCGCATCCACGTCAGCCAGGGCGCGCTGCAAGCCGAATACGCCCAGGGCCTCTCGAGCTACACGGACATGGCCCGCAGCGTCATCGCGCAAGCCCGCGCCGCAGGCCTCGTGGTGATCGTCGACATGCAGGCCGAGAAATACGGCTGCACCCCCGACGAAAACGGGACCCCCCAGAAGCTTCCCGACATCCATACCGAACAGGCCTGGAAGCAGATCCTCGACCCGACCCTGACCAACGACAAGGGCGTGATCCTCGAAGTCTTCAACGAACCGGACGCAACGGCCGCCTGCAATCTCGGCAGCTACACCCAGCCCGACTGGAACGCATGGGAAACGGGCTGCGGCTCGGAGCCGGATCAGGGCATGCTCACCGTCGGGCAGTATCTGCGGGCGCTGGCTCCCGACAACGTTCTGTTCTTCAACGGCCAGGGGGTGGATTTCGGATTCGATGGATTCGCCGTTCCCGCCAGCATGCCTTCCAACTCGGCCTACACGGTTCATCCTTTCAGCTATGTCGCGAATGGCAGTGAGAGCGCAAGCATCAGCAGCTGGGATACCTGGTTCGGAAACTTCGAGCAAAGTGGCCAGGCCGTGGTTGCCACGGCCTGGGACGAGGACTTTGAATGTCCCACCGACCCCAACCAGACCATCACGGACGAATTCATCCAGAGCTATCTCCCCCAGCACTCCATCGGGGTGATCGGCTACGCATGGGACGGCCCGTACTGGGGCAGCGGCTATCTGGTCAACAGCTACGATTACCCCGGGAACACGGCGAATTTCCAGTTGGTCGACCCCGATCCATCAGGGTGTGCCCAGAACGGAGGCCGGGAGTTGCAGCAACTCTTCCTGAGCAGGCCCTAGCAGGGCCTATGCTGCGGGCTTCGTCCTCCAGGAGACCCGCATGAGCTCGCGCATCGCACACCTGCAGCTGCTGGCCGAGTACAACCGGTGGATGAACGACAGGGTCTACGAGGCCGCTTCGCGCCTCGGCCCGGACGAGCTGACGCGCGATCGGGGCGCCTTCTTCGGCTCCATCCTCGGCACCCTGAACCACCTCGTGGTCGCCGACACGCTGTGGCTGCGGCGCTTCGCGCGCCATCCGCGCCAGTGGCCGCAGATCGCGCCGGTGCTGCAGCTGCCGGTTCCGCCCTCGCTGGACGCCATCCTGTTCCCCACGCTGCCGGAACTGCGCCAGCACCGGGGCACGCTCGACGCGTGGATCCTGGAATGGACGGCGGCCTTGCTCGACGAGGACCTGGACACCCCATTGCACTACGCCAACTCCAAGGGCCAGCCCCATTGCAGGGAACTGCACGGCCTGCTGCTCCACGTGTTCAATCACCAGACCCACCACCGCGGACAGGTCACCACGCTGCTGACCCAGGCCGGCGCCGACGTGGGCGTCACGGACCTGCTGGTGCTGCTTCCCGAACTGGGCTGATCTCCCCGCGCGCGGCCCGCGCGACCCCGCCCACGACGGGCGGGGCCTGGGCGATAATGGTCGGGCACTCGCACGGCGCCGCCCATGGAATCCAACAACGAAGCACGCTCCACGGCCCTGAGGGCCTTCGCGGTGCTCGAGCACGTGGTGAGAGCCGGCGCGCCGGTCTCGCTCGACGAGGCCACGCAGGCCTGCTCGCTGCCCAAGCCCACCGTGTACCGCATCCTGGCGATGCTGCACGAGGCCGACCTGCTGCAGCGCGACCCGCTGACCAAGCGTTACGTCATCGGGCCGCGCATGTCGCGCCTGGCCATCGAGGCGATGCAGCATTCGATGCTGCGCGCGCAAAGCCACGCCGTGCTGCAGCAACTGGTCGACGAGGTCCGGGAAAGCTGCAATCTGACCATGTTCGACGGCGCCGAGGTGCTGTACATCGACCGCGTCGAGACCACGCTGCCGCTGCGTCTGCATCTCGACCCGGGCACGCGCGTGCCGCTGCACTGCACGGCCAGCGGCAAGCTGTTCCTGTGCCGCATGTCGCCGACGAAGGTGCGGCGCCTGCTCGGACAGGGCCCGTTGAAGCGCTACACCGATCGAACCATCACCGACGTCGAGCAGCTGCTCGAGCAGCTGCGCGACATCCGCGCCAGCGGAATCGGCACCCACGACAGCGAGTTGTTCGAGGCCTCGGTGGCGGTGGCGGTGCCGGTATGCGACGCGAGCGGGAGCATCTACGCGGCGGTGGCGATGCATGCGCCGGCCGCGCGCATGAGCATCGAGCAGGCCTTGCTGCATGTGCCGGCACTGCGCCGCGCCGCCAGCGCCATTGCGGCCTTCCTGCTCGATTCCGGTGAAGCCGAGGCCGAGGCCGAAGCCGAAGCCGACGCCGGGCGGCCGCCGGCGCGTCGCCGCAGGAGCAGCGGCACGGCCTGAGTAAGCGATGCCTCAGCCGCGCAGCAGCGCGACCGCACACACGGCGATCAACATCAGCACGGCAACGCGGCGCAGCGCCTGCTCGCGCGTACGACCATGCAGGTGGGTACCCAGCGCGATGCCGAGCCCGTAGCTCGGCGCCATCAGCCACGGCGTCAGCGCGCCTCCCAGTTGCAGGGCCCCGTGCAGCCACAGCAGGGAAAGCGCCGCCACCGCGATCACGCTGGCGTAGACGGTCATGTTGGCGCGCGTGACGTCGATCGGCTCGGGACCGGACAACAGGTACACCACCATCGGCGGCCCGCCGATTCCGGTGGCCCCCAGCAGCACGCCGCAGCCGGCCGCGATCGCCACGGTCAGGGGAAGCGGGCGCGGCCCCCGATAGCGCACGCCGCCCAGCAGCATCAGCGACAGTGCCATGACGATGCCGGCGATCCCCCGGCGCAGCAATTGGGCTGGAGCATGCAGCAGCACGAAGGCACCGGCGGGCAACGCGGCGACGGCCGCGGCGCAGATGGTCAGCACCAGGCCGCGCTGCGCGCGTTTCCAGGCCGGCCACAGCATGGGCGCGGCGATGAAGGCCTCGAGCAGCATGACCACCGGCACGACGCGCGCCGGGGGATAGGCCATCGACAGGATCGGCGCCATGACCATCGCGCCGCCGAAGCCGGTGAGCCCGCGCATCAGCCCTCCCAGCGCAGCCACGCCGGCCACCGCCAAGGTCTGCCAGTCCATGACCGGCGTCCCTCGGCTCAGGCCGCCACCACGGTGCCGGCTGGCGCGTGCTCGGAGACATCCCGACACATGCGCTCGGCCATGGCCAGCAAGGCGCGGTCGCGCCCGGGTCCTGCCGCCAGCGACAGACCCACCGGCAATGACGCCACGCGCGCCAGCGGCAGGCTGAGTTCGGGCAGGCCGGCGAGCCCGGCGATGGCCGTCACGCATTGCGTTCTGGTGCGTACCGCCTCCAGTTCCTCGGGCGTGGCATCCAGCGCCGGGGCGACACAGGGGCTCGTCGGGTACAGCAGCACGGCACCGTTGCCCAGCAGGCGCTGCATGGTCGATCGGAATGCCTCCCGCAGCGCGCGCGCGCGCTGCGCCGTCGCGGCGTCGATGCCGGCCGCGGCACGCATGCGGCGCTGCGTGGCGTCGGCCATGGCCGGCGCGTGTGTGTCGATCCATGCCCCGAGGGACTGCCAAACCTCGCGGCCGTGAACATGCGCCATGGCCTCGCGCAGCGGCTCCAGCGCCACGGAGCCCAGGCGCAGCTCATGCAGCTGCCAGCCACTGCGGGCCAGCCGCTCGCACAGCCTGTCGAGCGCGTCGGCCACTTGTGGCTCGGCATTGTCGAAGGCATCGCGCAGCAGCAGCAGCGAGCCGTCGACCTCCGGCCCCGCGGGCAGCAGTGCGTCGCCCACGCGCCGCAGGGTCTGCGCGTCGCGGCACAGCCAGCCCGGAGTGTCCAGGCTCGGCACATAGGGCATCGCCCCCAGCAGGCTGATCGCGCCCAGGCTGGGGCGGATGCCGAACAGTCCGCAGTAGCTGGCGGGAATGCGTACCGAGCCGCCGGTATCCGAGCCCAGGCCGATGGCGGCCAGACCGGCCGCCACGGCACTGGCCGAACCGCATGACGATCCCCCGGGCAGGCGCCCGGGAGCCGCCGGGTTGACCGGCGTGCCGTACCAGCGGTTCACTCCCTCGAGGCCGAAGGTGAACTCCACGGTGGTTGTCTTCCCGACGATGCTGGCGCCGGCATCGCGCAGTCGGCTGACCACCGCCGCGTCGGCGCTCGCCGCGCCGTGCAGCCGGGCCCAGTCGGGATTGCCGAAGCCGGTGGTGGTTCCGGCCAGGTCGAACACGTCTTTCACCACCACGTCGAGCCCGCTGAGCGGCCCCGCGGCATGCGCCTCGAGGCGCAGCACCTCGAGCACGCCATGCTGCTGGATGCTGGCTTGCATGTGCGCTTCCTCCCGGTCAGCTGCCCGAGCTTTCCGAAGGCGCCACGCCGGCAGCCGACGAGGACTGCGCGTAGGCCGCCACGTCGGTGCCGGTTTCCTCGATGCTGCGCCCCGAGGTCTGGGTGCCGAACATCCAGATGGGCAGGATGCACACCACGCTGATGACGCCCAGCAGCGTGAACAGCGACGACGGCGTCATGCTGGCCGAAAGAATCGGGAACAGGTACACCAGCACCACCCCGCTGAGAAAGCGCGTCACGCACTCGCCCAGCATCGCACCGGTACCACGCAGACGCGTCGGGAACTGCTCGGCCATGTACAGCTTGGCCAGCGGGAAGGCCGCGTACACGAGGCCCCATGTGGCTGCCGCGGCCAGGATCACGAGCATGCGCGGCATCGGCTGCTGCAGCACGGAGGCCGCCAGCGCGGTGCCGATCATGAGCACGATGATCCCGGTGCGACGGCTGAAGCGATCCCCGATGCTGCCCGCGATCGCCGTGGTCACCACCGTCAGGAACAGCAGGCCGGAGGTGTAGTACAGCGCGTTGGCCTTGCTGGCGCCCATGTGGTGCAGAATGCTCGGCCCGTAGATGGTGATCACGTAGAACAGGATGAAGGGCGACAGCAGCGCGAGGTAGGACACGATCAGGCGCGAAAGGTACGGCGGCTCGAACAGCGTGAGCAGCGAGGCCGGGCGTCCGCGGGCGATTTGCAGAACCTGCAGAGCCCGCGGGTCGCTTAGCGTGTCGTCGTGGGCGATGCCGCTGAGGCGCTCGAGCTTCTCGACCAGCTCACGGACCTTGTCGATCTTGCCGACCTTGAGCAGGAAGCGGGGAGACTCCGGCAGGAAGATCAGGATCACCGGGAGCATGACGATGGCCGAGCCGCCGATCATCAGCAGCACACGCCACGCCTGCTCCGCCGGGACGCGGCCGATGACCAGGGCACCGACCAGGGTGTTGAGCCCGTAGGCGAACCCCAGCAGCGAGTTGGCCAGCCCGACCGCCGTGCCCCGCCAGTGCTTGTTGACGAACTCCGACAGCAGCAGGTACGGCACGGGAAACACCGCACCCTGCCCCAGTCCCGCGATGAAGCGGCAGATCAACAGCTCGTGGATGTCGCGCGAGAGCCCACCGAGGAAGGTGAACACGCTGAACACCACGATTCCCACCATCAGCAGGGTCTTGCGACCGTAGCGGTCGGCGAGGCGGCCGGCCGGCAGCAGCCCGATGACGATGCCCAGCGTTCCGCTGCTGCCGATCAGGCCCACGTCGTGCGGCGACAGCTTCCAGGTGGTGCGCAACAGCAGGATCACCGGGGCGATGATGCCGATATCGAAGGCCTCCAGGATCCACACCAGGCCTAGAAGCGCGACGATGGCCAGAATGATGCCGTTGACCGGCATGCGGTCGAGGCGGGCGAGCAGGTTCTCCTGCGCAAACAAATCCCTTGATTCCGTGGTCGACATGGTTGTCTCCTCCATGCGTGGTCGACGACTGCGCGACGAGCTCGCCGCCTCGCGCGCCCAACGACTGCCTGCGCGCCAGACGGCACCGATTCCAGCACCGGGGAAGCTCCGTCGCAGGGCGCCCGCCGGACCATCTACCACAGCGTGCGGCTGGGCATGAACTGCCTGCCGCCTTCTTGTTCGCGTTGCTGCCGTTGCTCGCATGTGTCGCGCCGTCGCGACCCGGCGATGTCCCGCGGCATGCCGTCAGGACGATCGTCGGGCCTCGCCTCAGCTCGACACGGCCAGATCCACCCCCGCGAAGCGGATGCGGGCATGCTCGATGTCCTTGCGCGCGCCGAGATAGCGGATCAGCTCGTGCAAGGGCGTGGTCCTTTCGGGATAGCGCGGCGGCGCGGGCTGCAGCGACTCGATCAGCGCCTTGTCGTAGAAGGCGTGCAGCAGCACGTCCTCGTCGCTGGCCTGGCCGCCGAGCTCGGCGCGCAGCCGCGGAATCCAGCCGCGCGCCAGCTCCTGCGGGCGCTCGTCGCTGATGTCGCTGTCGCGGATGCGCGCGCGCTCGAGGAACTCGTCGCTGGGCCGCGAGGCGAGTCGGCCGTAGTAGCCCATCGCGTACTTGCGCACCTCGTCGGGCACGGTCTTGTAGCGCTCGCCCTGCACGACGTTGAGCACCGCCTGCGTGATGATGTACTGCGCGAACGGGCTGACCAGGATCGGATAGCCGAGGTCCCGGCGCACCTGCGCGGCCTCGACCAGGATCTCCGGCAGGCGCGACTGCATGCCCATGGTCTGCAGCTGGGACTTCAGGTTGGAGATCATGCCGCCGGGCACCTGGTGCTCGTACAGCGCCGGGTCGTAGCTCGCCACCTCGCCGCGCGGCTTGCTCTCGCGCGCCGCCAGCCAGTCGAAGTACTCCGAGGTCTGGCGCAGCACGTCGCGGTCGATGCCGGTGTGCAGCCCGAGCGCGCGGGCGCGGCGGTCGATCTCCTCGGCCGCCGGCAGTGACGCACCGTTGGCCAGCGGCTCGACCGCGGTGTCTCCGAGGCTGAAGCCGCTTTGCATCGCCACTTCGTAGACCTGCGGCGAAAGCGCCGACTGGCAATGGGAGTGCAGGCGCAGCGGAATGTCACCGACCGCCGCCGCCACCGCCGGGAACAGCGTGCGTGCACGCTCGGGCGTGAGCAGCCCCGTCGGGTCCTTGACCGAGATGTAGTCCGCGCGCAGTGCCACCAGTTCGCGCGCGCGCTCCACGTAGTACTCGTCGGTGTGCACCGGGCTCAGCGTGTAGGTCATCATGGCGTTGACCTGCATGCCGTGGGCATGCGCCGAGCGCACCGACGAGACGATGTTGCGGTTGTCGTTGAGCGCGTCGTAGACGGTGAGCACCTTCAGCCCGCGCGCCGCCAGCGCGGCCGAGTTGAGCTCGACGATATCGTCAGGGAACAGCTCGAAGGTGTACAGGCTTTGCCCACGCGTGAGCCCGTCGCAGGGCGTGCTGAAACGCTCGCACAGCAGGCCCACGCGCTCGAAGGGGTTCTCCCGCAGAAAGCGCACGCTCACGTCGAACACGGCGCCGCCGAGGATGTTGATCTGCGCGTAGCCGACGCGGTCGATGGCCTCGACGATGGGAGCCATCATGGCGGTCGTCATGCGTGTCGACCACAGGCACTGGTGGGCGTCGCGCAGCGTGACGTCGACGAGCCGGAATTCTTTGCGCGCAGCGGCGCCTTGCGAAGCGGGTGGCTGGGGGCTCATTTCAGGAAGACCTCCTCGACGAAACGCGTATGCACGTCGCCGCTGCGGAATCGCTCGTCGCGCAGCAGCTGCTCGTGAAAGGACAGCGTGGTCTTGAGCCCACCGACACGCATCTCGGCGAGCGCACGCCGCATGCGCGCCAGCGCCTCGTCGCGCGTGGCGCCCCACGCGATGACCTTGGCCAGCAGCGAGTCGTAGTACGGCGGCACGCGGTAGCCCGCATAGACGTGGGTGTCGACCCGGATGCCGGGTCCGCCGGGCAGGTGCAGCTCGTCGATCCGCCCGGGATGGGGGGCGAAGCCCTGCGCCGGATCCTCGGCGTTGATGCGGCACTCGATGGCGTGCCCCGACCAGCGCACCGCCGACTGATCGATGTCCAGCGCAAGGCCCTGGGCGATGCGCAGCTGCTGCTTGACGATGTCGATGCCCGTGACGCATTCGCTCACCGGATGCTCGACCTGCACGCGAGTGTTCATCTCCATGAAATAGAACTCGCCGCTGCGCTGGTCGAGAATGCATTCGATGGTGCCCGCGCTGGTGTAGCCGACATGCCGGCACAGCCGCACCGCGGCCTCGCCGATGCGCTCGCGCAGCCCCGGATCGAGTACCGGCGACGGGCTTTCCTCGAGCAGCTTCTGGTTGCGACGCTGGATCGAGCAGTCGCGCTCGCCCAGGTGCAGCACGCGCTCGCCGTCGGACAGCACCTGGATCTCGATATGCCGCACCTCGGTGAGGTACTTCTCGACGTAGATCGAGCCGTCGTTGAACGCTGCCTTGGCCTCGCGCGACGCGTCCGCGAAGCGCGCCGCCAGCTCCGACTCCTCGTGCACCACGCGCATGCCGCGTCCGCCACCGCCGGCCGCAGCCTTCAGCAGAACCGGGTAGCCGAGGCGGCGCGCCACGTCCAGCGCCGCGTCGGCGTCGGCCACCGTGCCACGCGAGCCGGGCGTGGTCGGCACACCGGCCTCGTCGGCCATGCGGCGCGCCATCGCCTTGTCGCCCATGAGGGAGATGACACGCGCGCTCGGGCCGACGAAGGTCACGCCTTCCTGCTCGCACAGCGCGGCGAAGTTCGGGTTCTCCGACAGGAAGCCGTAGCCGGGATGAATGGCGTCGGCGCCGTGGACCAGCGCCGCCGAGACGATGCGCTCGGCATTCAGGTAACTCTGCGTGGAACGCGCCGGACCGATGCACACGGCGTGATCGGCCATGCGCACCGCGAGGCTTTCGCGGTCGGCTTCCGAGTACACCTGCAGGGTTTCGAGGCCGAGCTCGCGGCAGGCACGGATGATGCGCACCGCGATCTCGCCGCGATTGGCGACGAGCACGCGCCGCAGGGGCTTCGGGGGTTGCGGATCGGCGGACACGAGGACCTCGGGACGTGCTGCGCGGGGGGCTGTCGAAGGGGCAGGGAGCAGGCGATGCGGCTCAGGCTGCCTCGGCCGGCGCCACCACCATCAGCACCTGGCCGTACTCGACCGGCTCTCCGTCGCCGACCAGCACATGGGTCACGGTGCCGGCGGCAGCGGCGGGAATCGAGTTCATCAGCTTCATGACCTCGATGATGCACACCGTGGTTTCGGCATCCACCGCCTGCCCGACCTCGACGAAGGGGCGCGCACCCGGCTCCGGCGCACGGTAGAAGATGCCGACCATCGGCGATGTCACAAGCACCGAGCCGGGAGGGTAGGAAGTCGCCGCGGGGTGCGTGGCATGCGACGCAGCCGCGGCCGGCGAGTCTGCCGGCTCGAGCGTGACCTCGCCACCGCCGACATGGCCGTGGCGCTGCTGCGGCGCGGCCTGCGAGGCCTGTGTCCTTGCCTGCGGCTCCAGCGTGGGCGGCTGCGTCGGCGCCTGCGTTGGCGCCTGCGGCGCGGGCGCTGCCGGGGGCGTAGGCGCAGCCTGCGCGGGCGCGCCGGTACCGACGCGCCGCAGCTCGATCTCGAGATCGCCCAGCTTGAGATGGAACTCCCCGAACTGCGAACAGGAGTTGATCAATTCGACGAGCTCCCGCAGGTCGCGGTAGCTCATGCGCTCGTTGGCTTCGCTCACGGTCGGTGCTCTCCGCTGGCAGCGCGGGCGGGAGCGATGCTCCCCAGGCCCACACCCTTTCATATTTCATTCATCGAAATGAATCATTTCTCTGAATGCAATTCTTGCAGTCTCAGGCCCGAAGAAGCAATAATGAAATCGAGCATTTCGACTGTTGAGACCTCAGGAGATACCCTATGCGCCCCGTCATCATCACCGTCGCGATCACCGGGGCCCTGCCCCGCAAGAAAGACAGTCCGGCGGTTCCCGTCACGCCGGCGGAGCAGATCGAATCCACGCACGAGGCCTACGAGGCGGGCGCGTCGCTGGTGCACGTCCACGTGCGCAATCCCGACGAGTCGCCGAGCTCCGATCCCGAGCTGTACGGCCGCGTGCAGGAGGGGGTGCGCAAACACTGCCCGGGCATGATCGTGCAGTTCTCCACCGGCGGGCGCGGTCGCGACCAGGATGCGCGAGGCGCCATGCTGTACCTGCGCCCCGACATGGCATCGCTGGCCACCGGTTCGGTGAATTTCCCCACCGGCATCTACGAGAACCCTCCCGATTTCGTCGAGGGCCTGGCGCGCAAGATGCAGGAGTTCGACATCAAGCCCGAGATCGAGGTGTTCGACCTGGCGATGCTGTACAGCGCGGCCAAGCTGGTGAAGGACGGGCTGCTGGACAAGCGCGCGCACGTGCAGTTCGTGATGGGGGTTCCCAACGCGATGCCGGCGCGGCGCTCGATCTTCGACTTCCTGCGCTCCGAGCTGCAGGCGGTACTGCCCGAGGCCACCTGGGTGGCCGCCGGCATCGGGCGCAACCAGTGGCCCGTCAACCAGTGGTGCCTGGCCGAGGGGGGCCACTGCCGAACCGGGCTGGAGGACAATCTGCGCTATGACGAGACCCGGCTGGCCACCAGCAACGCCGACCTCGTGCGCAAGATCGTCGAGGCCTGCGAGGCGCACGGCAGGCGCCCCGCGACACCGACCGAAGCGCGTCAGATGCTCGGACTGCGCGCCGCCTGACGCGGGCGCCCGCCTGCTGCCGTGCCTGCTGCCGTGCCTGCTGCCGCGCCTGGGCACCGGCCAGCGCCGGCTTTCAACGCATCGCCTGAAACCCGAGGAAGCCTGACCCGATGTCCTCCGACCTGCAAGGCCAGCTCGCGCTGGTCACCGGTGCCGCGCGCGGCATCGGCCGGCACATCGCCGAACGCCTGGCCCGCGACGGCTGCCGGGTGGTGCTCACCGACCTCGACGCCGCGGCCGTGCAGCGCGCGGCGACCGACCTCGGCGAGCTCGCCAGCGCGCTGGCGATGGACGTGCGCGACCGCCACGCGATCACCGTCGCCGTCGAGCGCGTGGTGGGCGAGCACGGCGCCATCGACATCCTGGTGAACAACGCCGGGCTGCTCGCGCAGGGACCGTTCCATGCCACCGACGGCGCGGCGTGGGACGACCTGCTGGCCACCAACGTCAGCGGCGTCTACCACTGCGTGCAGGCGGTGGCGCCGTCGATGGCGGCGCGAGGCCGCGGCAACATCCTCAACGTCGCCTCGGTGTCGGCGGCACGCGGCGGCGGCTCGGTGGGCAACGTCTGGTACGGGGCCACGAAGGCCGCGGTGGTGGCGATGACCCAGGGCCTGGCGCGTGAACTCGGACCGAAAGGCGTGCGCGTGAACGCGATCTCGCCGGCGGTGGTCGACACCGACATGATGAAACCGCATCTCGACGACCGGCTGCGCGACGCCATCACCACGCGCATTCCGCTTGGCCGGCTGGCACAGCGACGCGACGTCGGCGAGCTGGCGGCCTGGCTGGTCAGCGACGCCGCCGCCTTCGTCACCGGCCAGAACATCGCCGTCGACGGCGGGCTGCTCTGCACCTGAGGCAGCCCGCGGTGCGCGAGTTCATGCCATGGTCCCGCGCACGGGCCGGCATACCTTAGCGTTGATGAGGGCTGTTGGCGGCCTCACGGAAGTAGGTATGCCAACCGCTTGCCTGCCTGGCCGGACCAAGTGCAGCCCCCACTACTTCTTTCCGTGGTAGTCGTAGCCTTCCTCGAAGTAGGCGTAGCCATGGTTCTCGAGGTAGAGCTCACGGGCAAACGCACCCTGGTTCACTTAGATGCGACCACCGGCCTTGGGATCGGGGTTGCCTTCGGCGTCGTACGTGTACAGGTTCTTCTTGGTCAGATGCGCACCGTTCATCGCAGCCGCACAGGCTTCGAGATGGATGTTCACTCCCTCGTGCTGAAGCTTGAAGATCGCATCGATCCACTTCTTCTGCTGCGGTGGAACCGGCTTGGTGACCCACTTCAACGCAGACCCGTGCACGATGCCGATGATGGAAACCTCGTCAGGCTTGATCAAGCCCTTGGCGATCTGGTCCTTCATGACCGCGCCCATCATCACCATGTGCTTCAGGCCGTTCGAGTTGCCCTTTCCGTCGACGGTGTCCGTGTCCATGTTGAACACCATCTTTGCCTTTTCCACCTGCACGGGAATGTCCACGCAGATGGTCGTGTTCTTGGCCCCGAACTTCTTGGGGAACGCCAGGTTGGTCGCCAGCGGAAGGTACTGGCACCGGTCCAGAACTCCGTTCTTGTCGACACCGCTACTGCCGGCAGCGAGAGCACGGTTCGTGCCGACGAGGGCACCCAACGCCACAAGGGTCCCGACCACAAGCTGTCTTGCCATCTTCTTCATGCATGTCTCCAGTCTTGAAAGGCTGCCTGCGCCAAGGCCCCGAGGCATACGAGCACCTCGGGTTGGCGCGTTGCCGGTTCGTGGATGGGTTCCCCACGAGGGACCATTCTCCCGAAATCGGCTGACGACCGGGGAACACAGGGGGCGGTATTTACCGCCTTTGCATGAATTGGATTTCCTGTTAGATGTGAATATGCGCAATGCCGCATTCAAGGCCACATCGGCAGCGTGAACAGCGCAATGCACCGACACGACGAGGCCCTTGGCTCGAAGGCCGACGCACGGCTATCCACCGACACCCAACGAGCCGTCAGAGTCAGGCGACATCGCAAGAATTCGCGCATCCATTCCCCGAGAGCTTGCGCCAGGCCTGCGCCGCAGACACCAGGAACAGGCAGACGAGCCCGACAAGGCCCAGCACCCAGTGCGCGCTCAGCAACGCACCCGCGGCTGTGCCAGCCAGGGCACCGATGATGAGAGGCAAGTGGCAAGGACAGACCACCACGGCCAAGCCAGTCCAGAGGTAGCCGGTTAGCTTCATAGGGTTGGGCCGAGGCATGGTGAGGGGATGGAGAATGCTTCATCGACAATCGTAGATCATAGGGACATCGGCCACCGGAATCGTCGTTGGTCGCATCTTTGCGCGGTAAGCTGACGCCAAAAGGGACGAACCATCCATGAAGCTTTCCACCGCCCAAATCGGCCGAGCCGGCGAGCTGCTGGTGCAGTACCGACTCCTGTTGCTGGGCATCGACTCGGCGCCGATGACCACCGATGCAGGCATTGACCTGGTTGCCTATGCCCCGGGCCATCAGCACGCCTGGACCATCCAAGTCAAGACGAACCTCCGACCGAAGCCCAGTGGTGGCAAGGGTCGCGCTGCGTTGGACTGGTGGGTGCCAGAGGACTCGCCTGCCGAGTTGCACGCACTGGTCGACCTCTCGGAGGAGCGCATTTGGCTCTGGAAGGCGCAGGAACTGGTCGAATCGGCACAGCAACGCTCTAGCGGCCGACTGCACCTATACATGCACACGGACCCGGCGACAAAGCCCACGAAGGATCGTCCCGTCCACGTGTTCGAGTTCGGCAAGTACCTGATGGAGAATCGGGCACACTCGGTCTTTGGAGCCAGCAAGTGAACCGCATCGTGCCCTTTGCCAAGTTGGCCGGGATTCGCAAAGCTGTCTCGGCCTTCCTGGATTCGGGAGATCCGGGAAATTCCAGCGTGCGCGCTCTTGGCCACGGGCGACTCACAGCAAATTTTCAACCCAACCTGCTTGCGCACTATTTCCGCCAGGCCGCGGCTCATGTCGAACTCCCTCGAACTGCCCTCCCCACAATGCGGCACTGACAGGCGATGACCTACGGGACTTCGTTGACGACAAGCTCTTCCCGTACCTGGCTGGCTTCAAGGACCCGGTCGCGAGCCCGAACACCATGGAGTACAGGATCGGCGCGGTGTTCGACGAGGTCAAGAACAAGGTCCCGATCGGCTACAAGCTGCGCGAGGTCATCGACCTGGTCGACGAGCTGCGGTTCCGCTCGCAAACCGAGAAGCACGAACTTTTGCACCTGTACGACGCGAAGATTCGGAACATGGGCAACGCCGCTCGCTACGGTGGCGAGTACTACACGCCTAGGCCACTGATTCGGGCCATGATTGCGATGACGAAGTCCGGCATACCGTTGTCTTCCGACCGACACGCCCAAACCTGAACGGTCCGCGCGTCCACGCAGCGCGTAGGCTTGCTGCCGTGTCTGGCGCGCCGCACCGATCGTGCAGGCGCTACGGACCGATGCGCTGGTAGCTCGTGATCTCGTCGCCGAACCACGAAGTCTGCTCGCCGACCCTCAGCGTCTGGCCCGGCACGATGCTGCGGTAGGCATGCGCCGAGACGCAGACGTGGTGGCGCTCGCCGGGGCCGCTCAGGCGCGCGATGCGCAGCGTGTCGCACGATGCGAGGCGCTGCTCCTGGATGTATTTCCCGGTCACGGCGTAGGTCGAGAACCGCGTGTCGCCGAAAACGGTGTTGCAAAACGAATCGATGAACAACAGCAGCGCGAGCATGCACAACAGCGCCACCAGCAGCGATTGCTGCCAGGCGCGGCCTGCGCCGAACACCTGGGGGTCGTCGTCGCCGCTGCCGAATCGGCGCGGGCGCACGCACCCGACCAGACGACGGCGCAGATGGTTCGCGAGCCAGACCGTGGCCAGCAGCAATGGCGCGACGCTGGCGAGCGCGAAACCGCGGCTCGGTTCGAAATTGCGATGGGTCAGCGCCATCGCGCCCAGCGCGACCAGCGCGCCGATGGGCAGCACGGTGAACCACCACGGGGTCGGCTTGGCGGGTTCGGGCATCGTTCGTGACGCGTTACACGGCGATGGTTGCGGTGCATCGATGCTAGTGTCCTGTCCCGTAATTTACGGGACAGGACACTAGCCTGCGCCGCCGCGCTGCGCGCGCGCGACAAAAAAGCCGCCTTGAGGCGGCTTGTTCGCGAGGCTTGTTCGCGTGTTCTGGCGGAAAGGGTGTGTGTCGGGAAAGCAACGCAAGCAATTGCAGGCGTTCTCTTTTCGTCTCACCGGAAAAATTGCTACTCGCTGACCTACTCGGTCCGACGGCTCTGTTTTCCTTGCGTTCGAAGGCCAGCTACTCGACCAGAGGCCGGCATACCTTAGCGTTGGCGAGGGCTGTTGGCAGCCTCACGGAAGAAGGTATGCCGACCGCTTGCCGGCCTGGTCAGACCAGGCGCAGCCCCCACTACTTCTT
>JAKCDM010000034.1 GCA_021841865.1 Pseudomonadota bacterium | reverse complement strand
GGCGCACGTCGACCTTGCGCGACTGCGTGCCGCCGAGGCGCTCGAGCTCGCCTTCCTGCAGCACGCGCAGCAGCTTGGCCTGCGCCTGCAGCGGCAGCTCGCCGATCTCGTCCAGGAACAGCGTGCCGCCATCGGCGCGCTCGAAGCGCCCGGCGCGCGCCGCCTGCGCCCCCGTGTAGGCGCCCTTCTCGGCACCGAACAGCTCGGATTCGATCAGCTCGTGCGGGATGGCCGCGCAGTTCACCGCGACGAAAGGCTTGTCGGCGCGCGGGCTCAGCGCGTGCAGCGCGCGCGCGAATCGCTCCTTGCCGACCCCGGTCTCGCCGGTCAGCAGCACCGCCACCGAGGTTCGCGCGCCGGTCTGCAGCAGCGCATAGGCAGCGCGAAAGGCCTCCGAGCGGCCGATCAGCTCGGTGCGCTGGTCGTCGGGGGCGATCTCCAGGCGCAACGACTCGACCTGGGTCTGCAGGTCCTGCATGGTGCGCAGCATCGAACCTGGCTCGAAGTACGAGGCCAGGTCCTCGGCGTCGTCCCACTCCTCGCGCGGCTTGCCGACGATGTGGCAGCAGGCGTCGCCACAGCCTACGCAGGCAACCTCCTTGAACAGGATCGGGCGGCCCATGAAGGCGCTGGTGTAGCCGCTGGCGTAGCCGATGAGCATCCAGCACACCGGGTAGCCCTGCACGCCGAAATCGCGCTTGTGCGACTCCGCCTCCCAGGAATGCACCCACTGGAATTCGCCGCGGAAATGCCCGGTCGCCGGGTCGGCATCGAACTCCACCGGGGTGACCTGCACCGCGCCCTCGAGCATGTGCAGCTGCGGCCCGACGACGAACATGTCGTACAGCGCAGCGTTCGGGCGGATCTGCCGCGCCAGCGCGGCGTCGCGCTCGCCGGCGGCGAAGCCGGCGCGCGTGAACAGGCGCCGCGACTGCTCGGCGCCGACGCCCTGCATCAACTCCTTGCGCAACGCGCCGAGCGCCGCGGTGTGCACCAGCACCATGCGCTGGCCGGCCAGCCAGATGCGCCCGTCGCCCGCCGAGAAATGGATCAGGCGCCGCAGGTCGGCATCGCTGGGCAGCGGCGGAAGCTTGCTCTTGCTCATGGGCTTCAATCGAGATTTCCACTCTGACGAGTCTTCGGCGCAGCTTAGGCCGGATTTGATCATTTCGTCAAACCTGACCCCTTCGGCTTGATCAAATCATAAAAAACATGCTTTTGTTCAGCATGTTGCCGATGGATGTCAGCTCCTGATCGTTTCGGGTTAACCCTGAAAAGCGCTGAATCCCCAGGCATTCCCAATGGGTGTTTTCCCTGAATTCTCGAGAATTTCAGGATTCGGTCGCGCTGGCTGGCACGCTTGCTGCTGCATGGCAGGCGAACAGGAGACGTACCGTGAGCCCATCCACCCCGCCCCGACAGCAAGCCGACGAGTTCGATCCGCGCAAGCGCTTCGTGCGGGTCACCGGGGTCAGTTCGCGCGGCTTCGTCGAGTTCGAGTTCAGCATCGGCAGCCCCGAGCTGTGCGTGGAGCTGGTGCTGCCGCCGACGGCGTTCGAGGAGTTCTGCGCCGCGCAGGCGGCCGAGCGCCTGGACGACGTGGCCTGCGACCCAAGGCGCTGACGCACCCGCAACGGGCGCCAAGACGACAACCCAACGAAGGAGAGGAGCAAGCGATGACCCTGGACCTGAAGACCGTCGACATCCAGCCACTGCGCCACACCTATGCGCATGTGGCGCGCTTCATCGGCGGCGACAAGAACGCGTCGCGCTACCAGGAGGCGACCCTGGGCGCGCAGCCGGAAGTGAACTTCCACTACCGGCCGACCTGGGACCCGGCGCACGAGCTGTTCGACGCGTCGCGCTCGGCCATCCGCATGCGCGACTGGTATGCGCTGCGCGACCCGCGCCAGTTCTATTACGCCACCTGGACCATGACCCGGGCGCGCCAGCAGGACGCGGTGGAGGCGAACTTCGAGTTCGTCGAGTCGCGCGGCATGGTCGACATGATTCCTCCCGAGATGCGCCAGCGCGCGCTCGACGTGCTCGTGCCGCTGCGCCACGTGGCGTGGGGCGCGAACATGAACAACTCGCAGATCTGCGCGCTGGGCTGGGGCGCCAGCTTCACCGCGCCGGCGATGTTCCACGCGATGGACAACCTGGGCGTGGCGCAGTTCCTGACCCGCCTGGCGCTGCTGCTGGGCGGCCCGGAGGAACTCGACCGCGCCAAGGCGGCCTGGATGGATGCGCCGGCCTGGCAGCCGCTGCGCCGCCATGTCGAGGACACGCTGGTGGTGCAGGACCCGGTGGAGCTGTTCGTGGCGCAGAACGCCGCGCTCGACGGCCTGCTCTACCCGATGGTCTACGGCGCCTTCGTCGACGACCACGTGGCGCTTTCGGGCGGCAGCGCGGTGGCCATGCTGACCGCGTTCATGCCCGAGTGGCACGACGAGAGCGCGCGCTGGATCGACGCCGTGCTCAAGACCATGGGAGCCGAGTCGGACGCCAACCGCGCCCAGCTGCAGCAGTGGCTGCAAGTGTGGGAGCCGCAGGCCGCCGCCGCGCTGCAGCCGGTGGCGCAGCTCGCGCTGGGCTCCAGCGGCAGCGGTGCGCTCGACGACGCCCGCCAGCAACTGCGCGCCCGCCTGGCCAAGGCCGGGCTGGAACTGTGAACCCATCCGACGAGCCCGACGCCATGTCCAACGTATTCATCGCCCTGCAGACCAACGAGGAAACGCGCCCCGTGATCGAGGCCATCCTGGCCGACAACCCGCACGCCGTGGCGGTGGAGTCGCCCGCGATGATCAAGATCGACGCTCCCGACGAGCTGTGCATCAAGCGCGCCAGCATCGAGCAGCGCACAGGCGGACGCTACGACCTGCAGCAATTGCACGTGAACCTGATCTCGCTGTCCGGCCACATCGACGAGGACGACGATCAGTTCACGCTGAGCTGGAAGCACTGAAACCGACACCCGCAGGAGACAAGACACCATGGATACCCGTACCGCCAAGCCCAAGCTCGGACTCAAGGATCGCTACGCCGCGATGACCCGCGGCCTGGGCTGGGAGACCAGTTACCAGCCGATGGACAAGGTGTTCCCCTACGACAAATACGAGGGCATCAAGATCCACGACTGGGACAAGTGGCAGGACCCGTTCCGCCTGACCATGGATGCCTACTGGAAGTACCAGGGCGAGAAGGAGCGCAAGCTGTACGCGGTGATCGACGCGTTCCAGCAGAACAACGGCTTCCTCGGGGTCACCGACGCGCGCTACGTCAACGCCCTCAAGCTGTTCATCCAGGGCGTGTCGCCGCTGGAGTACTACGCGCACCGCGGCTTCGCCCATGTCGGGCGCCACTTCAGCGGCGCCGGCGCACGCGTGGCCTGCCAGATGCAGTCGGTCGACGAGCTGCGTCACTACCAGACCGAGACCCACGCGATCTCGACCTACAACAAGTTCTTCAACGGCATGCACCACGCGAACCACTGGTTCGATCGCGTGTGGTACCTGTCGGTGCCGAAGTCGTTCTTCGAGGATGCCAACACCGCGGGACCGTTCGAGTTCCTGACGGCGGTGAGCTTTTCCTTCGAGTACGTGCTGACCAACCTGCTGTTCGTGCCCTTCATGTCGGGCGCGGCCTACAACGGCGACATGTCCACGGTGACCTTCGGCTTTTCCGCGCAGTCGGACGAGTCGCGCCACATGACCCTGGGCATCGAATGTATCAAGTTCATGCTCGAGCAGGACCCCGGCAACGTGCCCATCGTGCAGCGCTGGATCGACAAGTGGTTCTGGCGCGGCTTCCGCCTGCTGACCCTGGTGGGCATGATGATGGACTACATGCTTCCCAAGCGAGTGATGAGCTGGCGCCAGGCGTGGGAGATCTACGCCGAGCAGAACGGCGGCGCGCTGTTCCGCGACCTCGCGCGCTACGGAATTCGCGAGCCCAAGGGATGGAAGGATGCCTGCGAGGCCAAGGACCACATCAGCCACCAGGCCTGGGCCACCTTCTACAACTACGCCGCGGCCGCGCCGTTCCACACCTGGATCCCGCGCGAGGACGAAATGGAGTGGCTGTCGCAGCAGTACCCGGACAGCTTCGACAGCCTGTACCGCCCACGCCTGGAGTACTGGAAGGAACAGGCCCAGCACAGCAACCGCTTCTACAACAAGACGCTGCCGATGCTGTGCACGACCTGCCAGATCCCGATGCTGTTCACCGAGCCCGGAGACGCCACCAAGATCTGCTATCGCGAAAGCGACTGGAAGGGCGACAAGTACCACTTCTGCAGCGACCACTGCAAGGAGATCTTCGACCACGAACCGCAGAAGTACGTGCAGTCGTGGCTTCCGGTGCACCAGATCTACCAGGGCCATTGCTTCAAGCCCGGCACCGACCCCACCGCCGAGGGCTTCGACCCGCTGGCCGCGGTGCTCGACTACTACGAGCTGAACTTCGGGCGCGACAACCTCGACTTCGAGGGGTCGGAGGACCAGAAGAACTTCGCCCGCTGGCGTGGACAGACGCAGGGCGTCTGACGCGATCGACCGCAACCCATCCAAGGAGACCATCATGAGCGTCGTCGCCGCAGCCCCCTACGACATCCCCGCCCGCGACACCGTGGACAAGTTCCCCGCGCCGCTGCTGTACATCGGCTGGGAGGACCACCTGCTGTTCTGCGCCCCGTTCTGCCTGCCGCTGCCGCCCGACATGCCCTTCGGGGCGCTGGCCGCGCAGGTGCTGCCGGGCGTGTACGGCTACCACCCGGATTTCGCGCGCATCGACTGGAGCCAGGTGCAGTGGCTCAAGTCCGGCAAGGCGTTCTCGCCCGACCCGACGAAGTCGCTGGCCGAAAACGGCCTGCGCCACAAGGACGTGATCCGCTTTCGCACCCCCGGGCTGAACGGCATCCGGGGCTCGTGCAGCTGAACCCACGCCGCCAGGCGGCGGCGCCCGCAGCGGGCGCCGCCGCTGTCCCCGCGAGACGACCATGAGCTTTCAACTCACCATCGAACCCCTGGGCGCGACCATCGACGTCGACGACGGCCAGACCGTGCTCGACGCGGCGTTGCGCAACGGCATCTACCTGCCGCACGCCTGCGGCCACGGCCTGTGCGGAAGCTGCAAGGTGCAGGTGCAGTGCGGCGAGGTCGACATCGGCGAGGCCAATCCCTTCGCGCTGATGGACTTCGAGCGCGACGAAGGCAAGGCGCTGGCCTGCTGCGCCACGCTGCAGGCCGACACCACGATCGAGGCCGACATCGACGAGGAGCCCGATGCCCGCGTCATCCCGGTGCGCGACTTCGCCGCGGAGGTTGCGCGCATCGAGGACCTGACGCCGACCATCCGCGCCATCTGGCTGCGCCTGGACAAGCCGATGGACTTCCAGGCGGGGCAGTACCTGCAGCTGGAGATTCCCGGCCTGGGCGCCAGCCGCGCGTTCTCGATCGCCAACTCGCCGGCCGACGCCGCCGCCAGCGGCTGCCTGGAGATCAACGTGCGCCGCGTGCCGGGCGGGCTGGGAACCGGCTACCTGCACGAGCAACTCGGGCTCGGAGAACGTCTGCGCCTGGCCGGCCCCTATGGGCGATTCTTCGTTCGCCGCTCGGCGCAGCGCCCGATGCTGTTCATGGCCGGCGGATCGGGGCTGTCGAGCCCGCGCTCGATGATCCGCGACCTGCTGCAGGCGGGCTGCGAGCACGACATCACGCTGGTCTACGGCCAGCGCAACGCGGCCGAGCTGTACTACGACGCCGAGTTCCGCGAACTGGCGGCGCGGCACGCCAACTTCCACTACGTGCCGGCGCTGTCGGAATCCGGCGGCGAAGCCGACGCGGCGCAGGGCTTCGTGCACGACGTGGCGAAGGGCCACTTCGGCGGTGACTTCTCGGGCCTGAGCGCCTACCTGTGCGGCCCGCCGCTGATGATCGACGCCTGCATCAGCACGCTGATGCAGGGGCGCCTGTTCGAGCACGACATCTACCACGAGAAGTTCATTTCGGCGGCGGACGCGCAGCAGGTTCGCAGCCCCTTGTTCAAGAGGATCTGACATGGGCCAGACCGCCTGCGACAAGCTGCAAGTGACCATTCGCCAGACCGGCGAGTCCTTCGCCTGCCGCGACGACCAGTCGGTGCTGGCGGCGATGGCCTGCACCGGGCGCCGAGGCATCCCGGTGGGCTGCCTGGGAGGCGGCTGCGGAGTCTGCAAGATCCGCCTGCTCAGCGGCCAGGTGCAGCGCCTGGGCCCGGTCAGTCGGGCACATGTCAGCAACGACGAAGAAACCGAGGGCTTCACGCTGGCCTGCCGCGTCGCCCCCCGCAGCGAGCTCGAGATCGAGGTCGCGGGGAAGTTCTGCAAGCCGTTTTTCAAGGGATGCGCGAAGCCCGCGAATCCCGGTTCGGGCAAGTAACCACCAACGAGGAGATGAACATGGGTGTGATGCGCATCGGGCATGCCAGCCTGAAGGTGATGGACATGGCAGCCGCCCTCAGGCACTACGAGAAGGTGCTGGGCATGAAAAAGACCATGGAGGACAACCGGGGCAACGTGTACCTCAAGTGCTGGGACGAGTGGGACAAGTACTCGCTGGTGCTCAGCCCGGCCGAGGAAGCGGGCCTGAACCACGTGGCCTACAAGGTCGAGCATGACTCCGACCTCGACGCGCTGCAAAAGCGCATCGAGGCCTACGGCATCCAGACCAGCATGCTGCCCGAGGGCACGATGCCGGCGACCGGACGCATGCTGCAGTTCGCGCTTCCCAGCGGACACGAGATGCGCCTGTACGCGATGAAGGAGAAGGTCGGCACCGACGTCGGCTCGGTCAACCCCGATCCGTGGCCCGACGACATCCGCGGTGCCGGAGCGCACTGGCTCGACCACTGCCTGCTGATGTGCGAGCTCAACCCCGAGACCGGCGTGAACAAGGTGGCCGAGAACACCGAGTTCATGTCCAAGGCCCTGGACTTCTACCTGGCCGAGCAGGTCATGGTGGGCCCGGGCAACGTGATCCAGGCGGCGACCTGGATGTTCCGCACGTCGACCCCGCACGACATCGCCTTCGTCGGCGGCCCGCGCATGGGCCTGCACCACATCGCCTTCTACCTCGACTCGTGGGACGACGTGCTCAAGGCGGCCGACGTGATGGCCAAGAACAAGACCCGCATCGACGTGGCGCCGACGCGCCACGGCATCACCCGCGGCACGACCATCTACTTCTTCGACCCCAGCGGCAACCGCAACGAGACCTTCGCGGGCCTGGGCTACATGGCGCAGCCCGACCGCCCGGTGACCACGTGGACCGAGGAACAGCTCGGCAGCGGGATCTTCTACCACACCGGCGAGCTGGTGCCGTCCTTCACCGAGGTCTACACCTGAAGCACGCCCGGCGCGGCGCGCTGCCCGCGCCACGCCCGACCACGGAGCCGGCGCATCGCGCCGGTCACTCCCGCCTGTTCATCCTCCAAGCTCATCATGCTGATCACCGAACCCCAGGCCCCGGCACGCACGGCAGGCACTTCGCAACTGCCGCGGGTCGACCACTTCATCAACGGCGGCTTCGTCACCTCGGACAGGCTGTTCGACAAGCGCTCGCCGCTGGACGGCCGGCTGATCGCGCGCGTCGCCGAGGCCTCGCGCGAACAGGTCGACCAGGCGGTGGCGGCGGCGCGCGCCGCGCTGCGCGGGCCGTGGGGGCGCATGAGCGTGGCCCAGCGCGTGGACCTGCTGTACGCGGTGGCCGACGGAATCAACCGCCGCTTCGACGACTTCCTGGCCGCCGAGGTCGCCGACACCGGCAAGCCGGTGAGCCTGGCCAGCCACGTCGACATTCCGCGCGGCGCGGCCAATTTCAAGATCTTCGCCGACGTGGTGAAGAACGTTCCCACCGAGTTCTTCGAGATGTCCACCCCCGACGGGCTGGGCGCGATCAACTACGCGATTCGCCGTCCGGTCGGCGTGGTGGGCGTGATCTGCCCGTGGAACCTGCCGCTGCTGCTGATGACCTGGAAGGTCGGCCCGGCGCTGGCCTGCGGCAACACCGTGGTGGTCAAGCCCTCCGAGGAGACGCCGCAGACGGCCGCGCTGCTGGGCGAGGTGATGAACGCCGCCGGCGTGCCGCCGGGGGTCTACAACGTCGTGCACGGCTTCGGACCGGCGTCGACCGGCGAGTTCCTCACCACCCACCCCGGGGTGAACGCCATCACCTTCACCGGCGAGACTCGCACCGGCGAGGTGATCATGAAGGCCGCCGCCACCGGCGCGCGCCCGGTGAGCCTGGAGATGGGCGGCAAGAATGCCGCGGTGGTGTTCGACGACTGCGATTTCGACGCCGCCATCGAAGGCACGCTGCGCTCGTGCTTCGCCAACTGCGGACAGGTCTGCCTGGGTACCGAGCGGGTGTACGTGCAGCGCGGCATCTTCGAGCGCTTCCTGGCCGCGCTCAAGCGCGGCGCCGAAGGCCTGCAGCTCGGGCGGCCCGAGCAGCCGACGACCACGATGGGCCCGCTGATCAGCCAGGAGCACCGCGACAAGGTGCTGTCGTACTACCGCAAGGCGGCAGAGCTCGGCGCCACGGTGGTCACCGGCGGCGGCGTGCCCGACATGCCGGACGATCTCGCCGGCGGCGCCTGGGTGCAGCCGACGCTTTGGACCGGCCTCGGCGACGACTCGGCGATCGCGCGCGAGGAGATCTTCGGACCCTGCGCGCTGGTCATGCCCTTCGACACCGAGCAAGAGGTGCTGCGGCGGGTCAATGACAACGACTATGGACTCGCCACCGCCATCTGGACCCGCGACCTGCAGCGCGCGCACCGCGTGGCCGCCGCCATCGACGTGGGCATCGCGTGGGTCAACTCGTGGTTCCTGCGCGACCTGCGCACGCCCTTCGGCGGAGCCAAGCAGTCGGGCATCGGGCGCGAGGGCGGCGTGCATTCGCTGGAGTTCTACACCGAACTGAAGAACGTGTGCATCAAGTTGTGAGGAGCCCGCAAGCATGAACGCATCCATCGCGGCCGAGTCGGCCAACCCCGAGATCGCCCGCAGCATCGTCGCCGCGGGGGTTCGCACCAACTACCACGACGTGGGCGACGGCTACCCGGTGCTGCTGATCCACGGCTCCGGCCCCGGTGTGTCGGCGTGGGCCAACTGGCGCCTGCTGCTGCCCGAGCTGTCGCGCCAGGCCCGCGTCATCGCCCCCGACATGGCGGGCTTCGGTTTCAGCGAGCGCCCGGCGAACCATCGCTACGACATGCCGGGCTGGGTGGCGCAGGCGGTCGGCCTGCTCGACGCGCTGGGCATCGAACGCTGCGACCTGGTGGGCAATTCCTTCGGCGGCGCGCTGGCGCTGGCGCTGGCCATCGCCCACCCGAGCCGGGTCCGCCGCCTGGTGCTCATGGGCAGCGTGGGCGTGCCCTTCCCCATCACCCCGGGGCTGGACGCCGTCTGGGGCTACCAACCGTCGCTGGCGCGCATGCGCGAGTTGCTGGACATCTTCGCCTGGGATCGTTCGCTGGTGAACGACGAACTGGCGCAACTGCGCTACGCCGCGAGCATCCGCCCCGGTTTCCAGGAGTCGTTCTCGGCCATGTTCCCGGCGCCGCGCCAGCGCTGGGTGGATGCGATGGCCAGCCGCGAGGCCGACATCCGCGCGCTGCCGCACCAGACCCTGGTGGTGCACGGGCGCGAGGACCAGGTGATCCCGCTGTCGACCTCGCTGACCCTGGCGTCGTGGATCCCGCGCGCGCAACTGCATGTGTACGGCCAGTGCGGGCACTGGACACAGATCGAGCATGCGCGGCGATTCGCCCGCCTGGTCGGCGACTTCCTGGCGGAGGCCGCGGCCTGCGAGCCGCTGGCGCTGGACAAGGCCTGAACCATGCAAAAGCAAGTCATCGATTCACTGGGCGACGAACTCTTCGAGGCGCTGCGCGCCGGCCGCGTGGTCGAGCCGCTGAGCACGCGCCACCCCGACATGAGCATCGAGCACGCCTATGCCGTGCAGCAGCGCATGATCTCGCGCCGCCTGGCCTCCGGCGAGACCGTGGTGGGCAAGAAGATCGGCGTGACCTCCAAGGCGGTCATGGACATGCTCCGCGTGTACCAGCCCGACTTCGGCTGGCTGCTGTCGGGCATGGTGTTCGACGACGGCTGCACCATCGAGCGCGCCAGCCTGATCCAGCCCAAGGCGGAAGGCGAGATCGCCTTCGTGCTCAAGCGCCGTCTGCGGGGCCCGGGCGTGTCGGCCGCCGAGGTGCTGGCGGCGACCGAATGCGTGATGCCGTGCTTCGAGATCGTCGACTCGCGCATTCGCGACTGGAAGATCCGCATCCAGGACACGGTGGCCGACAACGCCTCGTGCGGCGTGTTCGTGCTGGGCGACCGCGCGGTCAGCCCGCGCGAGCTCGACCTGTACGCCTGCGGCATGGTGCTGGAGAAGAACGGCGAAGTGTTCGCCACAGGCGCCGGCGCGGCCGCGCTGGGCTCGCCGCTGCACGCGGTGGCGTGGCTGGCCAACACGCTGGGCGCGCTGGGCATCGCCCTGGAGCCCGGCGAGGTGATCCTGTCCGGGGCGCTGGCGGCGATGGCGCCGATCGCCGCCGGCGACCAGTTCCGCGTGAGCATCGGCGGCCTCGGCTCCTGCGCGGTGCGCTTCGCCTGAGCAAACGGCCATGGACCTGCAACTCAAGGGCAAGCGCGCGCTGGTCAGCGGATCGACGGCTGGAATCGGGCGCGCGATCGCCGCGACCCTGGCCGCCGAAGGCGCCGAAGTGCTGATCAACGGGCGCTCGCGCGAACGCGTCGACGCCACGATAAGGGATCTGCGCACCACGCTGGGGGAGCACGCGCGCCTGCTCGCGGCACCGGCCGACCTGGGAAGCGCCGAAGGCTGCGCCGGCCTGCTGGCCGCGCATCCCGACGTAGACATCCTGGTCAACAACCTGGGCATCTTCGAGCCCAAGGCCTTCGAGGCCATCCCGGACGCCGACTGGATTCGCATGTTCGAGGTCAACGTGATGAGCGGCGTGCGCCTGTCGCGCCACTACCTGCCACGCATGAAGGCCGCCGGCTGGGGACGCGTCGTGTTCATCTCGAGCGAGTCGGGCCTGTGCCCGCCGGCCGAGATGGTGCATTACGGCATGAGCAAGACGGCGCAGATCGCTGTGGCGCGCGGCATGGCCGAGACCACCACCGGCAGCGGCGTGACGGTCAACAGCGTGCTTCCCGGGCCCACCGGCACCGAGGGCGTGGGCGAGTTCTTCGCGCGCCTGGCCGAGCAGGCCGGGGTGTCGCGCGAGGACTTCGTCGAAGGTTTTTTCCGCGAGGCGCGGCCGACGTCGATCAACCGGCGCCTGGCTGATCCCGCCGAGGTCGCCGCGGTGGTGGCCTTCGTGTGCAGCCCGCTGGCCAGCGCAATCAACGGAGCCGCGGTGCGCGCCGAAGGCGGCGTCGTGCGCTGCATCTGACGCGGCCTCCCCTTTTCCATGTTCCCTGCAAAGGAAGACGTCATGAGCAAGAAAATCCGCTGTGCGCTGATCGGGCCCGGCAACATCGGCACCGACCTGCTGGCCAAGCTGATGCGCAGCCCCGTGCTGGAGCCCGTGTGGATGGTGGGCATCGACCCCGAATCCGACGGCCTGAAGAAGGCCCGCGAACTGGGCCTGAAGACCACCGCCGACGGCGTCGACGGGCTGCTGCCGCACGTGCTGGCCGACAACATCCAGATCGCCTTCGACGCCACCAGCGCCTATGTGCACAAGGCCAACTCCGACAAGCTGGGCGCGCTGGGGGTGATGATGATCGACCTCACGCCGGCCGCGATCGGCCCGTACTGCGTGCCCCCGGTGAACCTGGCCGAGCACATCGGCCGGCGCGAGATGAACGTGAACATGGTCACCTGCGGCGGCCAGGCGACCATCCCGATGGTCTACGCGGTGTCGCGCGTGCAGCCGGTGGGCTACGCCGAGATCGTCGCCACCGTGTCGTCTCGCTCGGCCGGCCCCGGCACGCGCAAGAACATCGACGAATTCACCCGCACCACGTCGGGCGCCGTGGCCAAGGTCGGCGGCGCGCGCGAGGGCAAGGCCATCATCATCATCAACCCGGCCGACCCGCCGCTGATCATGCGCGACACCGTGCATTGCCTGACCGACGGCGAGCCCGACCAGGCAGCCATCCGCGAGTCGGTGGCGCGCATGGTGGCCGAGGTCCACAAGTACGTTCCCGGCTACCGCGTGGTCAACGGCCCGGTGTTCGACGGCAGGCGCGTGTCGATCTACCTGGAGGTCGAGGGCCTGGGCGACTACCTGCCCAAGTACGCCGGCAACCTCGACATCATGACCGCCGCGGCCGCGCGCACCGCCGAGATGTTCGCCGAGGAGCTGCTGGCCGGGCGCATCACGCTGGAGCCGGTGGCCCTGGCCGCCTGAACCCCATCCACGCACCGCATCGAGCAAGGAACCCATCATGGAACTCAAGGGCCGGAACATCACGCTGCACGACATGACCCTGCGTGACGGCATGCACCCCAAGCGCCACCAGATCACGCTGGCGCAGATGCGCGACGTCGCCGCCGCGCTGGACGCCGCCGGCATGCCGCTGGTCGAGGTCACGCACGGCGACGGCCTCGGCGGCGCGTCGGTGAACTACGGCTTCCCGGCGCACAGCGACCGCGAATACCTCGAGGCGGTGGTGCCGCTGATGAAGCGCGCCAAGGTCTCGGCGCTGCTGCTGCCGGGAATCGGCACCGTCGACCACCTGAAGATGGCCCACGAACTCGGCGTGCACACCATCCGCGTGGCCACCCACTGCACCGAGGCCGACGTCTCGGAGCAGCACATCACCCAGGCGCGCAAGCTGGACATGGACACCGTGGGCTTCCTGATGATGGCCCACATGAACACCCCCGAGGGCCTGGTGAAGCAGGCGAAGCTGATGGAAGGTTACGGTGCCAACTGCATCTACGTCACCGACTCGGCCGGCTACATGCTGCCCGACGACGTGAAGGCGCGCATCGACGCGGTGCGCCAGGCGCTGAAGCCCGAGACCGAGCTGGGCTTCCACGGCCACCACAACCTCGCGATGGGCGTGGCGAACTCGCTGGCGGCGATCGACGCCGGGGCCAACCGCATCGACGCCGCCTGCGCGGGTCTGGGTGCCGGCGCAGGCAACACGCCGATGGAAGTTCTGGTCGCCGTGCTCGACCGCCTGGGCGTGTCCACCGGCGTGGACGTGTGGAAAATCCAGGACGTGGCCGAGGACCTGGTGGTGCCGCTGATGGACTTCCCCATTCGCATCGACCGCGACGCGCTGACCCTGGGCTACGCCGGGGTGTACGGCTCCTTCCTGCTGTTCGCCAAGCGCGCGCAGGACAAGTACGGCGTTCCGGCGCGCGACATCCTGGTCGAACTGGGGCGCCGCGGCATGGTCGGCGGCCAGGAGGACATGATCGAGGACACCGCGCTGACCCTGCAGCGCCAGCGTGCCGCCGCGGCGACCAGGGTGGCGGCATGATGCGCGACTCGACCATCGCCGAGCTGGCGCAGCGCCTGGACGAGTGCGCGCTGCAGGCGCGCGACACGACCAAGATCACCGACGAGCATCCGGACATGGACTGGGCCGACGCCTACGCCGTGCAGGACGCGCTGCGCGGCCGGCAGATGGCGCGCGGCGCACGCCTGGTCGGCTACAAGGCCGGCCTTACTTCCTTCGCCAAGATGCGCCAGATGGGCGTGGACTCGCCGGTGTTCGGCTACCTGCTCGACGCCCATGCGGTGTCCGACGGCGGCGACTGCAAGGTGAGCGAGCTGATCCACCCCAAGGTGGAGCCGGAGATCGCCTTCGTGCTCGGGCGCGAGCTCAAGGGCCCGGGTTGCCACATCGGCGCGGTGCTCGCGGCGACGGACTTCGTGCTCGCCGGCATCGAGGTCATCGACAGCCGCTACCGCGACTTCAAGTTCGACCTCAAGAGCGTGATCGCCGACAACACCTCGGCGGCGCGCTTCGTGGTCGGCGGCCAGCCTCTGGCGGTATACGGGCGCGACCTGCGCACCACCGGCGTGGTGCTGGAGAAGAACGGGCGTCCGGTGGCCTTCGGCGCCGGCGCGGCGGTGCTCGGGCATCCGGCCACCGCGGTGGCCATGCTGGCCAACCACCTGGGCGCGCGCGGCGAGTCGCTGCCGGCCGGCAGCGTGGTGCTGTCGGGCGGCATCACCGAGGCGGTGGCGGTCGCCGCCGGCGATCATGTGTGCCTGAAGCTGCAAGGCGCGGGCTCGACCTCGCTTTGCTTCGTATGAGCTTGCAGGAGATCCCATGCCCATCGCCCATCTCTACATCCTCGAAGGCCGCGACGACGAGCGCAAGGAGCGCCTGATCGCCGAGGTCACCGACGCCATCCACCGCGCCATCGACGCGCCGGTGGAGTCGATCCGCGTGCTGCTGGTCGAGATGCCCAAGCAGCACTTCGGCATCGCCGGGCAGAGCGCGAAAAAACGCGGACGCTAAAACCGGGAAGTACGGGCGGCACAGGCGGAGCCGCCCGCGTCACTCGCGGCCCTCCATCCACTGCATGGCGCTGCGCGTGAGATCGCTTCCGTTTTGCAGCTTGAGCTTTTTCTTGATCTTCTCGCGGTGGGTTTCCACGGTCTTGACGCTGAGGTGGATCTGCGCCGCGATCTGCGACGGCTTGAGACCGCGCCCGATGAGTTCGAACACCGCGAGTTCGCGCGGTGTAAGGCGCGCCATGGCTTCACCCGCCGGGGTCACTTCCGCGCTGCCGCCGGCGTGCTGCTCGCTCATCGCACGGCTCAGCCATACGCGCCCGGCGAGACATTCGCGAACCGCCTCGACCACATGCCGCCCCGCCTGCTCCTTGCCCACGTAGCCGCAGGCTCCGGCGTCGAGCGCACGCATCGCGAACAGGCGCTCGTCGTGCATCGAGCACACCAGCACGCGCAGGTCCTCATGCTGCGCCTGCAGGCGCTTGATCAGTTCCAGTCCGTTTCCGTCACCCAGTGACAAGTCGGTGACCACGAGGTCGGGGCGCAGCCTGCGCACGGCTGCCACCGCGTCGGCCAGCGAACCGGCCTCGCCGCAGACCTGCAGGCCTGGCTCGGCGTCGAGCAGGCCGCGCAAGCCCATGCGCACCAGCGGGTGGTCGTCGACGATCAGGATGCGCCGCGCGCCGGGTCTCGCGGCGCGGGCCTCCGGCGATGCTTCCTGGGCCATGGTCATGCAGCGGGCGCCGGCGCCATCGCCGGCCGCGTACCACAGCGCAAGATAGCCCAGGCACGGAGAATTGCAAGGGACGCCACCAGTGCCGGCTTCAGCTCGCGAGCAGTGCCGGATCGACCTGCTGCGCGCGCCGCGGCAGACGCAGCAAGGCGCCTCGGACCCCCGGTTGCGAGCTCGAGGCAACGGGCGCCTGCGCGAGCGGCGTCGCGCCGGCATGCGCGGCCGCGCCGGCGGCGTCGAGCAATTCAGCCAGTGCCTGACGATCGCGGATGCGCACTCGGCGCCGCGCCAGTTCGATCAGTCCGGCGCGGTGCAACTCGGTGAACACCCTGCTGACCGTCTCCAGGCGAAATCCGAGGTAGTCCCCGATGTCCTCGCGGCTCATGCGCAAGGTGAATTCGTCGGCGGCGAAACCGCGCAGCGAGGCGCGCTGGGCAATGTCCAGCAGGAAGCGCACCAGGCGCTCGCGCACATGCATGCTGCCGAGCGCGAACTGCTGGCCTTGCGCATGCACCAGCGCCTGCGCCATTGCTCGGCACAGGTGGCGCTGCAGCGAGGGAATGCGTGCGGCAAGTTCCTCCAGCCCGTGCAGGTCGACCTCGCAGACCTGCGAGTGCTCCAGCGCGACCACGTCGGCGCGGTGCACGCCCGACAGGCCCTCCAGCCCCAGCCAGTCGCCGGCCTCGTGGAAGCCGACGATTCGCTGGCGCCCGTCGGCCACTCCGACCAGGGACTTGAAGGCGCCGTTGTGCACGATGAATACATGCGACGCCGCCTTCCCCGCCTGCACCAGGCGCGTGCCCTTGGCCACTCGCTGGGGCGCGCCCAGCACCTGGCGCAGGACCACCGACGCATGCTCGCCGACCACCGCGGGAAGGCAGTTGCGACGATGGAAGCACATGGCGCAGGAGTCGCCCGCCGAGGCCTGCGCGCCCGTCGCGGGGCGCAGATGCCGTACTGCGCAGGGGGCGTTCATGGCCGCGCTCCAGCGGCGCTCGCCAGCGTGTGGACGGGCGCCTGGCACGCGCCCCGGATGAGCCGTTGGAGTGTTTTCATGGTGGCCTCCGCCATCCTGGAAGATCCCGGGTCGACCCGCGCGGGCGCACCAACCATTTGCGCCGCCACCACGTTCCGACACGCTATGAACCGATCCTAGTAACAAAACGAAACTTCCCCCATCAGGGATCCACTGATATACCGGCCAGGGTTTGTCGCGATCCCGGGGTTTACGCGTCCACGCTCCGACCGGCCCCGGGTAGCGCGCGCTATGCTGGCGGCCCATGCCCGATCCCACGCAATCCTCCTCCGTCCCCGGCAGGCTGCCGCGTACCGTCTGGGCACTGGGCTGGGTGAGCCTGTTCATGGACATGTCCTCCGAGCTGATCCATGCCGTGCTGCCGGTCTACATGAGCTCGGTGCTCGGCCTGAGCCTGTTGAGCATCGGGCTCATCGAGGGCCTGGCCGAGGCCACTGCGTCGCTGCTCAAGGTCGTCTCCGGCGCATGGTCCGACCGCCTCGGCAAGCGCAAGTGGCTGGCCGTGCTCGGCTACGGGCTGTCGGCGGCGACCAAGCCGCTGTTCCCGCTCGCGTCGGGCGCCGCCGAGCTCATCGCCGCGCGCCTGCTCGACCGCGTGGGCAAGGGCATTCGCGGCGCACCTCGCGACGCTCTGCTGGCCGACGCCACGCCGGCCGGACAACGCAATGCGGCGTACGGACTTCGCCAGAGCATGGACACCGTGGGGGCCTTTCTCGGCCCGCTGGCGGCCATCGTGCTGCTGGGGTGGATGCCGGGGCATCTGCGCGGCGTGCTGTGGTTCGGCATGTTTCCGGCGCTGGTCGCGGTCGTCGTGCTGGTGCTGGGGGTGCGCGAGCCACGCGGCGCGACTGCGCAGGCCGCGCCGGCGGCGAGGCGCTGGCGCCTGCCCCGCCTGGCCGACGCACGCCGGCTGCCCGCGGCCTACTGGGTCGTCGTGCTGACCGCCGGGCTGTTCACGCTGGCGCGCCTGTCCGAGGCCTTCCTGGTGCTGCGCGGCCGCCAGCTCGGCTTGTCGCTGCACTGGGTGGCGTCGGTCACGCTGGTGTTCAGCCTGGTCTACGCGCTCAGCGCCTACCCGGCCGGGCTGCTGGCGCAGCGGCGCGGTCGCGGCCCGCTGCTGGCGGCAGGCATGGTGGTGCTGCTGGCATCGATGCTGGCTCTCGCGGCGGGCTCGTTGCCTGCGCTGTGGCTGGGCGTGGCCTTGTACGGGCTGCACCTGGGCCTGACCCAGGGCGTGTTCGCGGCCGCGGTGGCCGCCACCGCGCCGGCCGAACTGCGCGGCAGCGCCTTCGGCGTGTTCCACCTGTGCACGGGCATGCTGCAACTCGTCGCCGGACTGGGAGCCGGCTGGCTGTGGCAGGAGTTCGGCGCCGCGGCAGCCTTCGGCGCCGGCGCGCTGCTGGCCGCCGCGGCGCTGGGCCTGAGCCTGCTGGCGCGCGCCCGCCCGGGAGACGCGCTGTCCTGATCCCGGCGCCTGGCGCCTGGATCAGCCCGCCGGCAGCGCCGACGGTCCGATTCGCCGCTGCTCGCGCACCACGTCGAGCCAGGCCCGCGCGGCGTGCGACAGGTAGGCTCCGCGCAGCCATGCGAGGTCGATGCGCCAGGAGATCTGCGGCTCGACCAGCGCGGAGACCGCGAAATCCCCTCCCCGCAGACCGCGCAGTTCCGAGCCCGGCAGCAGCGCGACACCGACTCCGCTTCGAACGAGTTCCTGGATGAACCCGATCTGGCCGCTGCGCCCGGCGATCTCGGGCTCGAAGCCGGCTTGCCGGCAGGCTTCGACGATGCGCTCGTTGAGCATGTAAGGCGCCAGGAACAGGATCAGCGGCTCGTCGGCGAGTTCGGCCAGGCGCACCGAGGCATGCCGCGCCCAGCGCGAACGAGCCGGCGCCAGCAGCGCCAGGCGGTCGTCGATGAGCATCAGGTGCTCGTAGCGCCGGTCGTCGAGCGGGGCCAGCAGGCCGCCGAGCTCGAGCTCGCCTTCGAGCATCGCCTGCTCGATCGCCCGCGAGCCGTCCTCGTACAGCTTGAGCTCGATCCCCGGATGGCGCAGCCGGAACGCGTGCATCAGCGGCACGAACAACTGCGGGCCCAGCGGCGGCACGCCGATGCGAAGCTCTCCGCGCAGGCCGCGCGACAGGTCGGCCACGCCGCTGCGGATTCCGGCCGCGTCGCGCAGCATGCGCTCGGCATGCGGAAGCACCAGGCGCCCTGCGTCGGTGGGCAGTACGCGCCGCGTGCCGCGCTGCAACAACGCCTGCCCGAGCTCTCGCTCGAGCTGCGCCACGAGCTTGCTGACCGTGGGCTGCGTGGTGCGCAGGCGGTCCGCGGCGGCGGTGAAGCCCCCGCATTTCACGACCTGCCAGAAAGCTTCCAGTGCGCGAAGTTCCATGGAGCCTGGGATGCATTCCGTTTTCGAATGGATTCAATACTAAACAGGCATTCATGGAATGCCAAGCCTGGCCTAAAGTGCGGGTTATCCCGAACTCCGATACTCGCATCGAGCCCGCGCCATGTCCCGCTACCCCATTCCGGCCCTGCACGGCGGCAGCATCGAGCAAGCCGCGCGTGCTTCGAGCCCGCTCTTCGCGCTTCATCTGCGGGCCCAGCTGCGCGCGGCCGTGCAGGTGCTGTTCTTCGTCGCCGTCTGGTACGCGACGCAGCGCCTGCTGCAATGGCTGCACTGGTCGCTGCCGGCGGCCGTGCCCGGGCTGTTCGCGGTGCTGCTGCTGCTCGCCAGCGGCGTGCTGCCGGAGCGCCGCCTGGCGGCCGGCGCGGACTGGCTGCTCGGCGAGATGCTGCTGTTCTTCATCCCGCCGCTGCTCGCCGTCGTGCGCTATGGCCCGCTGCTCGAGCAAAGCGGCTGGCGCCTGCTGGCCACGATCATGCTGGGCAGCCTGCTGGTGCTGGTCGGCACCGGGCTGGTGGTCGAGCGCACCTTGCGCTGGGAGCGTGCGCGCAACGCCGCCCGTGCCCGACGCGCGGAGTCGAGGCCATGAAGCTGCCCGTCGACGACGCCCAGGCGGCCAGTGCGATCTGCCTGCTCGCCACGCTGGCCTGCTACGCACTGGCGCGCTGGCTGTATCGCCGCCACCGGCGTGCCTGGCTGCAGCCCCTGCTGACCGCGCCGCTGGTGCTGCTGGCCCTGCTGCTGCTGAGTGGAATCGACTATGGCGTGTACCTGCACGACACACGCTGGCTGATGTGGATGATGGGCCCGGCCACAGTGGCCTATGCCTATCCCATCTACCAGCGGCGGGCGCTGCTGCGCCGTTACCCGCTCAGCCTGGCCTGCGGCGTGCTGGCCGGCCTGCTGCTGGGGCTTTTCGGATCCTGGCTGCTGGCGCACCTGCTCGGGTTGCCCGGGACGGTGGCGCGCAGCGTGCTCACGCGCTCGGTGTCGACCCCGTTCGCGATGGCCGCGTCGGGCTATTTCGGCGGTTCGCCCGACATCACCGCGCTGTGCGTGCTGGGCACCGGAGTGTTCGGGCTGCTGGTCGGCGAGACGGTGCATGCCTGGATCGGACTGCGCTCGACGCTGTCCCGAGGCGCGTCGCTGGGGGCCGCCGCGCACGCCGCCGGCACCGCCAAGGCCTACGAACTCGATCCGGAAACCGGAGCCGTGTCCAGCCTGACCATGGTGTTCGCGGGCATCGCGATGGTGCTCGTGGCGCCGTGGATCGGACATTGGCTGGGTTGAAGCGCCGGGGGAAGGGGTCTGTAAATCCATGTTGCTGACGTAGGCTAATGGCCTGCACGTCGCGCCGGGGCGCATGTCGACCAAAATACCCTCAGGCGCGTTGTTGGGAATATTCCCGCTTCCTCGAGACCCTTCTCATGTCCAGCCCGACCCCACCCTCCTCCGGGGGAAGTTCGATTCCCAAGGCTGCCTGGATCGCCATGGGCACCATCGGCACGCTGATCGTGGTGCTGCTCGCCGCCGTGCTCTACAAGCTCAGCGTACCGGGCAACGCGATGCATGCCCAGGTGGCGTCGGCACCGGCTGCGCAGGCCAGCATGGCGGCGCCGCAGCCCGGCGCGACCGGCGCGAACGGAGCGCAATCGGCTGTGGCGGTCACTGGCGCCAGCCCGTCGCGCCAGCCGCCGGCGAACTTCGCGCCGCTGCCGGGCACGCGGCATGCGGCTGCGACCCGCACCGGCGAGCGTGATGCCCCGCGCGAGCAGCATGCGCAGGCCGCCGGCGCCGAAAGCTTCGCGCCGCAGACCTTCACGCCGCAGGCGCCGGCGCAGCCGGCGGCTGCCGCCTGCGCCGATTGCGGCACGGTCACCGCGGTGGTGCCGGTTCGCGAACCCGGCCAGGCCAATGGCGTGGGCGCGGTGGTCGGCGGCCTGGTCGGCGGCCTGCTGGGCAACCAGGTCGGCGGCGGCAACGGCCGTACCGCGGCCACCGTGATCGGCGCGGTAGGCGGTGGATTCGCCGGCAACGAGGTGCAAAAGCGCATCGATTCCAAGACCGTGTACCAGGTGCACATCCGCATGGACGACGGCGCCACGCGCAGCGTCACGCTGAGCAACCCGCCGCCGGTGGGCCAGCGCGTGCGAATGCAGCCCGACGGTTCGCTGAGCCCGATCTGACAGGCGCTGGCCCGCGCTAGGAGCGCGGGCCAGCATTTGGGGAAAATTTCCCAGCCAACCCGGGCTGGGCTACCATTCGGTGGTTCGAGACTTGCCGCGCGATCACGCGGCCATGCCCCGCCGACCATGGGACGCCCTCCCCTTCGCCCGCCCGCGCCGCCCGCCGCCAGCGCAACCGTGCCGCCCGCGCCCGACGTGCTGCGCGCGCTGGGCGAGGTGCTCGCGCCGCTGGTGCGCCTGCTGCTGGCCAGCGGAGTCGACTACACGCGCCTGACGGCCGAGCTCAAGCCCTTGTTCATCGAGCAGGCGCGCGCCGAGTTGCAGCGCCACGGCCAGCGCGAAACCGATTCGGCCGTCAGCGTGCTCAGCGGAGTGCACCGCAAGGATGTTCGCGCCTGGCGAGAAGGCGGGCTGGGCTCGCGCATCGCGCAGGAAATCTCGCCGAGTTCGCAACTGTTCGCGCGCTGGCTGAGCAGCCCGTCGCTTTGCGACGAGCAGGGGCGCCCGAGGGCGCTGCCTCGCATGGGAGCCGACAACTCCTTCGAGACCCTGGCGAGGTCGGTGACGCAGGATGTACATCCCTTCACGCTGCTGGGAGAATTGCTTCGCCTGGGCCTCGTGCAGGTGCGCGAGGTCGACGGACAGGACTGGGTCGAACCCAACCCGGACGGTTTCGTGCCGGCGCCCGGGTCGCGGGAACTGGTCGAGTTGTTCGGCGCCAACATGGCCGACCATGCGAACACCGCGGTCGCCAACCTGCTCGGCCAGGGGCCGCGCATGGAACAAAGCGTATTCGCCAGCGGGCTGAGCCCGGAATCGGCGACGCAACTGGGGGAACTCGCTCGCACGCTGTGGATGCAGGCGCGCCGGCAGATGATCAGCGAGGCCAGTCGCATGTACGAGGCCGATCGCGGACGTGCCGATGCCCGCCACCGCATGCGCTTCGGCGCCTATTACTGGGCGCAGGAACAGGATGAGCCCCCACCGGCCGCGCCGGCGGGCGGCCAGGGAGACCCCTCTTGATCTCGCGGACCTGCAAGCGCCGGCTGGGTGCTCTGGCCGCCGTGCTGCTGCTGGGAGCGCTCGCCGCCTGCGGCGGCGGCGGCAGCGTGGCCATGACCGGTGTGGGCACCGGCGGCACCGGCATCTCGCTGGGCACGGTGACCGGCTTCGGCAGCGTGGTCATCGAGGGCCACGGCTACGACGGCGCGGCGCCGCATTATTTCAACGACGACGACCCGGGCGTGGGCCAGGCGGCGACCTCCGTCGGCCTCGGCCAGCGCCTGCAGCTCATCACCGACTCCAGCGGCAGCGCCGCGCTGATCGAGCCCGACGTGGTCGGCCCGCTGCAGTCGGTGTCGGCCGCCAGCGGCAGCTTCATGGTCAACGGGCTGCTGGTGCGGGTCAACACCGACCCGTCGGCGGGCCCGGTCACCTTCTACTCGGGACTCAGCGGCTTTTCCGCGCTGAGCCCGGGCTCCATGGTGATCGAGGCTGACGGCTCGTTCGGAGTGGACGCATCGGGCCAGCCCTACCTGCAGGCCACGCGCGTGGTGCAGCTGCCACCCGCCACGCAGGCCGTGCGCCTGACCGGGGTGGTGTCCGGCCTGAACGCCGCCGGCACGAGCTTCGACCTCGGCGCGATCCACGTGCAGCTCGACAGCGCGACCCAGGTCTATCCGGCGGGCAGCAAGCTGGCGGACGGGCAGCTGGTCAATGCGTGGAGCGCGGCGCCCATCGACGCCGGTGTGCTCAGCGCCGGCGTGGTGCGCGTGCGCAGCCTGCTCGGCGCGTCGGGGGCGGCCCGCCTGGGAGGCCTGCTGACCCGCGACACGGCCGGGACCACGCGCGTTGCCGGCATCGTCGTCACGCCCGCCGACGGCAGCGTGGCGACGGCGCTGCAGGCCGTCGGCGCGGGGCAGTACGTAATCGTGCAAGGCCGCATCGCGCCCGACGGCAGCAGCGTGCTCGCCACCAGCGTCGTGCCCTATGCGAGCCAGCCCGCGCTGGTCGAACTGCGCGGCAACATCACCGGCTACGTCGACGACGCCCACTTCCTGGTGCGAGGCGTGCCCGTGAACGCATCGGCGGTGGCGGCCGGCGCGCGGCTGGGCAACGGCGTGTTCGTCGACATCACCGGCGCGGTCGACCCCACCGCCCCCAACACCGTGCGCGCCTCCAGCCTGCAGGTCGACGCGGCGGCGCCGAGCGGCGGCACCGTCGACCTGACGGGCACGGTGACGCAGTACGACGCGGGCAGCGGCACCTTCCTGCTGAGCTGGACCGACGACGGCGTGACCACCGCGTCCGCGGTCACGCTGCTGCGCAACGCGGTGCTGAGCGGCCCCGGCGGCAACGGCGCGCTGCCGTCGCTGGCCAACGGGTCCTACGTGGAAGTCGAGGCCACCAGCACGCCGTCGGGGCTGCAGGCCTACAGCCTGCGTTTCCTGCCCGGCAGCGACGACGCTTCGGCTTCGCGCACCAGCGGGCGCGTGTACGCACTCGACGCCACCGGCTTCTACGTCAACGGACTGCGCATCCAGATCAACGGGGTCGCGGTGCAGGGCGGAACCCTGGCGGATGGCGAAGACGTGGAAGTGCAGTTCAACACCGACCCGGCCACCGGGCAGAACCTGGCCAGCGCCATCGGCATCGACGACTGATCCACGGGCTCGTTCGACGCGCGCCGGGTGCTGCGGCACAATGACGGCTTTGGCCTCGTTGATCGCGCATGCTCCCGTTGTTGTCGATCGCCTGCTTCGCCGTGCTCGGCGCCTGGGCACGCTACGCGCAGTCGCTGCTGGTGCAGCGCTGGCTGGGGCGCGGCTTCCCCTATGCCACGCTGTCCATCAACCTGCTGGGCTCGCTGCTCATGGGCCTGCTGTTCTTCGCCACGTCCGGGCGCATGGACCCGACGCTGCGTACCGGGCTTCTGACCGGCGGGCTGGGCACGTACACGACCTTTTCGACCTTTTCGCTGGAGGTCGTGACCCTGCTCGAGAACCGGGAGAGCGCGAAGGCCATCGGCTACGCGCTGGTCTCGGTGCTCGGCGGCGTCGCGGCGGCCGCGCTTGGTGCCTTGCTGGCACGAGGAGTCCTGCCTTGAAAACCGTGACCATGGTGCGCCTGTATATCCGTGAAGGCGACAAGTTCGAAGGCCACAACCTGATGCGCGAGGTGTTCCGCCTGCTGCACGACCAGCACCAGGTGGCGGGGCTGACGGTGTTCCGCGGCATCGCCGGTTTCGGCAGCCATGGGCAGACCCATGCCGACGACCTGCTGCGTCTGAACGTGCACCTGCCGCTGGTACTCGAGTTCTACGACGCGCCGGACGTGGTCGACGCCCTGCTGCCCACGCTGCGTGGAATGGTCGATCCGCGTCACATCGTGTGCTGGTCGGCGCAGTGCGCGGCCGACTGAAACAACGGGCCGCGCGACCGTGAACATGCATCTACAATACCGCTTCATGGTCCGGGGCCTCGCCAGCCGGTGACGACGGCTTCGTGCCGGGCCGAGGAGTCATGATGGACATCCCCCTGCACGGATCGACGGCGCCGGGCGCCGGATTCGAGGTTCCGCTGGAAATGCTCGCCGCCTGCCATGGCCGCGTGCAACAACATTGCGAACTGCTGCAGCGCCTGCTCGCGCATGTTCGCCAGCATGGAGTCGACGCCCAGGCGCGCGATGCGGCGCAGCGGGTGCTGCGCTATTTCGACACTGCCGCACGCGATCACCACGCGGACGAGGAGCAGGACCTGCTGCCCGCGTTGCTCGAGGCCATGGCCGGCTCCGACGCCGTGTGCATACGCGACATGATCCGCCGCATCGGCGCCGAGCACCGCGCGCTGGAGCAGCGATGGGCGAGCCTGCGCGAGACCCTGCTGGCGTGGCAGCGCGGCGAGCAGGTCGAGCCCGACGAAGCCCGGGGGCGCGAGTTCAGCGAGTTCATCGACGCCTACGCCGCCCACATGGCCTACGAGGAGGCCGAGGTGCTGCCGATGGCGTCGCGCCTGCTCGCCGACGACCAGCTCGACGCCATCGGCAAGGCCATGCGCGAACGCCGGGGCATCACGCCCCTGCCGGCCGGGCTCACAGCTCCTGCGCAGTCGGGCGGAACAGGATCTCGTTGATGTCGACGTCGTCGGGCTGGCTCATCGCGTAGACGACCGCGCGCGCGAACGAGTCGGCGGGAATCGCCAGTTCGTAGAGCTTGCGCACGTTGCGCGCGACGTCCGGCTCGGTGATGCTGTCGGGCAGCTCGGTGGCCACGGCGCCGGGGGAGATCACCGTGGTGCGGATGTTGTAGGGCTTGACCTCCATGCGCAGGCCCTCGGAGATCACGCGCACCGCATGCTTGGTCGCCGCGTAGACGGCGCTGCCCGGGCGCACCTTGTGCCCGGCCACCGAAGACACGTTGATGATGTGCCCCGACTTGCGCTCGCGCATGATCGGCAGCACCGCGGCGATGCCGTACAGCACGCCCTTGATGTTGACGTCGATCATGCGGTTCCAGTCTTCGAGCTTGCGCCGCTCCAGCAGGGAATGCGGCATCAGGCCGGCGTTGTTGATGATCGTGTCGACGCGCCCATGCTCGGCCACCGCCGCGTCGACCAGCGCCTGCACCTGCGCCGCATCGGTGACGTCGGTGACGCGCGCCATCGCGCTGTGTCCCTGGCCGCGCAGCTGCGCGGCCAGGTCCTCGATGCGCTCCCGACGCCGCGCGCCCAGGACCACGTGCGCTCCGAGGCCGGCGAGCATGCGCGCCGAGGCCTCGCCCAGCCCGCTGCTGGCGCCGGTGATCACGACCACCTTGTCGTGGATGTTGTTGTTGGAGTCCATGTCGAAGATCCGGTCGATGAATCGGATGTGGCGTCAGCGCGGCACGGTGTCGGCGAAGGCCGGGCGCCGGCGCAGCTGCGCCACCCACGCGTCGAGCGCCGGCGTCGGAACCCGCCACGGCGCGTCGGCAAAGCGGAACTGCAGGTAGTCCAGCACGACCACGCCGGCGATCACGTCGAGCTCGGCATGCGCAGCCGCTGCGCCGGCGCAGTCGCGCTGCACCTGCTGCTCGAGGCGTTGCATGCCCTCGACCATGGCGCGCCTGCGACGCAGCCCGACGGGGGTGTCGTCGAACAGGGTCGGCGCGGTCGTCTTGCGCCCGATGATGGTGTGCACGGCAGCGTCGATCACGCCGATCGCGATTCCCGCTCGCTGCAGGCAGCGCGAGTCGCCGAACAGCGCCGGGCGCGGGAATTCGCGCTCCAGCCACGACAGGATCAACGAGGTCTCGGTCAGCGTGCTGCCGTCGTCGAGCACCAGCGCCGGCACACGCGTGGCGGGGTTGACCTCTCGCAGCCCGGCGTCGTCGGCCCAGGGGTCGACCATGGACAGCTCGAAGGCCACGCCCTTTTCGAGCAGAGCCACGTGGGCCATGCGGCCGTACGGCGAAGTGGGACTGGTGAAGAATCGCAAGATGTTCTCCTGATGATGGTTTGGAACAGCATGGGCGTGCGCCGGCCGAATCGCGAGGCGCCGTCAGGGGCCGCCGACCTGGGCGGCGACGCACTCGCGCAGCAGCTGCAGCCGCGCGGTGAAGAAATGGTCGGCCCCCGGCACCACGAACACCGGGTGGCTGCGCGGGCGGGCCCAGTCGAGCAGGGCCTGCAGGCTGGCGCGCTCGTCGCGCTCGCCATGCACCAGCCAGGCCCCGTCGACCGCGCCCGGCTGGTAGTCGCGCCAGTCGCGCACGCGACCGACCGGCATGCCCGCGAGCAGCACATGTCGCGCCGGCTGGCCGCGCGCGGCCAGCCGCGCCGCGACATGCGACTGCACGTAGGCGCCGAAGGAAAAGCCCATCAGCGCCAGCGGCAGGCCGGGGTGCTCGCGCCGCGCCTGCTGCGCCAGCTCGAACAGATCGTCGATCTCGCCGGCGCCCTCGTCGTGCACGCCGTCGCTGTGCCCGACCCCCCGGAAATTCGGGCGCAGCGAGAGCCAGCCCTGGTCGCGCAGCGCGTGGGCGAGCACATGCGGCACCTTGTGCCTGGCGCTGGCCCCCATCAGCGGGTGCGGATGGGCGACGATTCCCACGCCGCGCGGCGCGATGGCGGGCCGGTCGACGAGGATCTCGATGCGCCCGGCAGGCCCCTGCGCGAACACGGTCTGGGTGGGAGGAGCAGCCATGGACCGACATTGTCGGTGCTGCGCGCGGGTTTTGCAGACGTCCATCGTTGACCGGCAACCCGGTGGTTGCCTACATTGTCGATGCGCGCGGGCTCACCCTCTGCCGCCCGCGCTCCAAGCGCCCGATGACCGACGACCTCGTGTTCCACGCCCTCGGCGACGCCAACCGGCGGCGCCTGATCGATCGCCTGCATGCGCAGGACGGCCAGTCGCTGCGCGCGCTGGGCGACGGCCTGGCCATGACCCGCCAGGCCGTGGCCAAGCACCTCGCGTGCCTGCAGCGCGCGGGCCTGGTGCACAGCGTTCGCGCCGGGCGCGAGCGCCACTATTTTCTCGATGCCGCGGCGATGCACCAGGTCGCCGTGGGCTGGGTGCGCAAGTTCGAGCATCCGCGGCCGCCGCCCGTGCCGGTGATCGGCGAGACGCAACGCCCCGGGGTATAGACTGCGGGCAGGCGCGACGCAGCGCCACCGAACTCCGCGCGTCCTTCACAGGCTGTTCATGCCCGTCCAACGCTCCAAGCTTCGCTACGCGATTTCCGCCGCCATCGGCCTGGCAGCGGCCCTGCTCGTCGATTTCCTGGTCGTGCCCGCCGGCTGGCGCCTGCTCATGGGACTGGCCTTGTGCCTGTCGCTGGGTTTCGCGGGCGTGTTCTTCGCCGCGATGACCGATCCGCGTCTGCGCTGAACCGCACGCCAGCCACGACGCCCGCGCGGCCGATGGCTCAGCGCTGGCGGGGCGAGCCGGGCAGCATGCGCCAGGCCAGCCAGGCAGCGAATGCGCCTGCCAAGGGCAGCAGCGACGCACAAGCGAACAGCCGCGGCAGGGCCATGCCCGACTGCAGAAGCCAGCCGCCCGCGGCGGGTCCGACGATGGAGCCGACGCGGCCCACGGCCAGGGTCCAGCCCACGCCGCCGGCGCGCACGGAGTCGGGGAACAGCCGGCTGGCCATCGCCGGGATGGCCAGCTCGCCGCCGATCAGGCAGGCCCCCAGCGCGAACAACCAGCCGAACACGGCAAGGCCGTGCCCGAGGGCATTCCCGAGCAAGGCGGTCAGCGCGCACGCCAGCACGAGCGCCAGCGCCGCCGGCCCGAAGGGTTCGCGCCGGCGCGCCGCGGCCGCCAGCGACACCCCTCCGGCGATCGCGCCGAGGTTGAACACCACCGCGCCGAGCGCGGCGCGCCCCGGCGCCATGCCCTGCCCGGCCAGCAGCGTCGGGATGAAACTGATCAGGAATCCGCCCAGTACCAGCACCACGAAGGACGTCGTCCACAGCGCCAGCGCGGATCCGGCGCGCCCGTCGCCGAGCAGTGTCCCGGCGGGCGCGCGCGCTGGCGCGGCAGGCTCGCCGCGCGGCGCGCGCCGCGCGGCGGCTTCGGAGTCGGCGGGAACCATCAGGCGCACCGGCAACAACAGTGCGAGGGCAGCCGCGCCGCTCATCAGGAACACCGACATCCAGCCGAAGCGCGGCATCAGCGCGGCGGCCAGGCTGCCCCCGACGACCACGCCGCAGGGCATGCCGAGGTAGCTCAGCGTGACTCCCGCATGGCGACCGGTCGCGCCACCACGCGCCGCCACGATGGCGGCGATCACCGGCATCGCCCCGCCCATGCCCAGGCCGGCGGCGAATCGCAGCAACGCGAGATCCCAGGCCGAGCGCACGAGCACGCAGGCGAGCGTCAGCGAGCCGAAGCTCGCAAGCGCCAGCAACAGGGTGCGGCGGCGCCCGAGCCGATCGGCTGCGCGCCCGAACAGCACCGAACCGAGCACCGTGCCGACAAAGCCGGCCGAGATCACCATGCCCAGCGCCGCGCGGTCCATGGGCACCGACGCCAGCAGCAAGGGGCCGACGAAGCCGATCATCAGGATGTCGAAGCCGTCGACCATGTTGGCGACGAAACACAGCGCGATCAGCGAACCCTGCGCGCCGGTGCGCGCATGCGGGGCCGGGCCCTGGTGCTGCATCGAATCTCCCCGCCGGGCGATCGGCCCGGCCCTTGCACATGCATGCTAAGTGGCCGCTGCGCAGCCGCGCGATGGCGTCGCGGCAGCCCCGCATGAGCTTGCGTGGAACCGGCGGGAGCCGCCCGGGCCGGCGCGCACGGGTCGCTGCCGATGACCCCACGCGGGCAGCGGCCCCGCGATGGCGCAACCATGGGCCCATGACGCAAAGCCACCCCACGCGTCGCGCTCCCGACGGCACATCCGACTCGACCGCCACTGCGCCGGGGCCTCGCCCGCCAACGCCTTCGAAAGGCACGAGAAAAGGCCTCGGAAGTCGCCGCCCGTCATGAGGCAGTTCGACGGGCCTGCTCAACTGCTCAGATCACGCCAACCACCAGCAGCAGCGCCCTGCCTACCGCTTTCATCCGCTCATCGTCGAGGTGGCAGACAGTCGTCTTACCCCGCACTTGCAGGCATGGTGACTTGCCTGGAGGACGAACCATGCCCGTGACTCGAAGCACCGCCCATCAGCTCGAGGCGCTTCGCACCAAGGTTCGCGCGATGTTCGGCCACGACGTGGTGGCCCACGATTTCGCGCACCTCGAACGCGTCGAGCGCAACGCCGCACGCCTGCTCGAGATCGAAACCGGCGACCCTTTCGTCGTCGGCGCGGCCTGCCTGCTGCACGACCTGCATCGCATCCTGGAGCGAGACCTCGGCCACCATGTCGCGCCCGAGCGGGCCGATGCCCAAGTGCGCGCAATCCTGGACGGGCAAGGCGTCGACACGCCGACCATCGACCATGTATTCATGTTCGGAGGCCGGCTTCTGCGACTCCCGACGCAGGGACGCCTGCTGATTGCGGACACCTTTCCCGGCCTTCAGGCCCCGACTCTTTGCATTCCACATGCCAGGAAGAATCTTGGCGTCGGACTGCTGCACGAGCCGCTGCGCCAGGCCGAGCTCACGGTCAGCGCACTTGTGAACCATGATTGACAGTTGACCGCCATATGGTCAGAATGGCAATGATGTTGGAATTGATCCAGAGTCAGACTTTTCAGAACTGGATGAATGGACTGAGGGACCGGCAAGCGCGGGCGCGTGTCCAGGCCCGGCTTGATCGCTTGGCGCTTGGCAATCCGGGCGACACGAAGCTCTTACGAGACGGCGTGTCTGAACTCCGGATCGACTATGGATCAGGCTACCGGGTGTACTTCCTGCGGCGTGGGCCGGTGATGATCGTGCTGCTCGCGGGCGGGGACAAGCGCACGCAGGACGCGGACATCGAACGGGCGATTGAAATTGCCAAGGACTGGAACGACTG
>JAKCDM010000033.1 GCA_021841865.1 Pseudomonadota bacterium | reverse complement strand
GATCCGAAGGCTTCACCTCCTCGATCACGTGGTAGCTGCTGGTCTGCGTGAAGTACTGCGCCACCTGGCGCTGGCCGACGGCGTCGTCGAGGGTGTCGTCGATCAGCGCCGGGCTGATGCCGAAACTCGCCGCGCGCTCGCGATCGATGGTCACCACCGCCGCCTGCGCGCGGTTCTGCTGGTCGGAGGCCACGTCGACCAGTTGCGGCAGCCGGCGCAGGCGCGCCAGCAGGCGCGGCGCCCAGGTGTCGAGCTCGTGGATGTCGCTGTCCTGCAGCGTGTACTGGTACTGGGTGCGGGCAAGCCTTCCGCCGACGTTGATGTCCTGCGGCGCCTGCATGAACAGGCGTATGCCCTGCACCTTCTCGAGCCCCGGACGCAGGCGATCGATCACCTGCTGCGCGCTGGCCTTGCGCCCGTCGGCCTTCGGCCGCAGCGCGATGAAGAACACCCCGGTGTTGGCGGTGGTCTCGCCGGCGAACACACCGAAGCCGCTGACGTCGGGGTCGCGCTGCACCACGGCGGCCATCGCGTGGATGCGCCGCCCCATCGCCGCGAACGACGCATCCTCCGAGGTCTGCGCGAATCCGAAGATGGTGCCGGTGTCCTGCTGCGGGAAAAAGCCCTTGGGGCTGAGCACGAACATGGCGATGGTCGCCGCCAGCGTGGCGAAGAACACGCACAGGGTCAGCAGCGGGTGTTCCAGCACATGCTCGAGCCCGCGCCGGTAGGCGTCGCGCAGCGCGTCGAAGCCGCGCTCGAAGGCCTGGTACAGGCGCCCGTGGCTGCGCACGTGCTCGTCGCGCAGGAAGCGCGAGCACATCATCGGAGTCAGGGTCAGCGAAACCAGCACCGACACGGCGATGGTCATGCTGACGGTGACTGCGAATTCGCGGAACAGGCGCCCGACGATCCCCCCCATCAGCAGCAGGGGAATGAACACCGCGACCAGCGACACCGAGATCGAGACGATGGTGAAGCCGATCTCGCCGGCGCCCTGCAACGCGGCCTGCAAGGGCTGCATGCCCTGCTCGACGTGGCGATAGACGTTCTCGAGCATGACGATGGCGTCGTCGACCACGAAACCCACCGAGATGGTCAGGGCCATCAGCGACAGGTTGTCCAGGCTGTAATGCATCAGGTACATGCCGCCGGCGGTGCCCAGCAGGGCCAGCGGCACCGTCAGCCCCGGGATCACCGTGGCCCACACGTTGCGCAGGAACACGAAGATCACCAGGATCACCGCGAACACCGTGATCAGCAGCGTGCGCTCGACATCGTGCATCGACGCGCGGATGTTCTGCGTGCGATCGACCAGGGTGCTGATGTGGATGCTGGGGGGAATCGCCGCGCGCAGGCGTGGCAGCGCGGCCTCGATGCGGTCGACCGTGTCGACCGCGTTGGCGCCCGGCTCCTTGTGCACGAACAGGATGATCGCCGGGCCGTTGCGCAGCGGGCTGTCCGGGCGCGCGGCGGCACCGCGGAACCCCCACGCCGCGGTCAGCGCATTCTCCGGACCCGGCACCGCGCGCCCGATGTCGCGCACGCGGATCGGCGCGCCGTGGCGCCAGGCGATCACGGTGTCGTTCCAGCGCGAGGCCTGGTCGATCTGGTCGTTGGTGTAGATGGCGAAACTCTGGTGGCGCCCGCTGAGGCTGCCGGTAGCCTGGCTGACCGTGCTTTGCGCGATGGCCCCGCGCACGTCCTCCAGGCTCAGCCCGAGCGCCGACAGCCTCGACGGGTCGACCTGCACGCGAATGGCCGGGCGCTGCTGCCCGCCGATGCCCACGCTGCCGACGCCTGGAATCTGCGAGATCTGCTGCGCCAGCACGACCTCGGCGTAGTCGTCGACCTCGGTCACCGGCAGGCTCGGCGACTGCAGCGCCAGCACCAGCACCGCGTACTCGGCCGGGTTGATCTTGCGAAAGATCGGCGGACTCGGCAGGTCCTTGGGCAGCTGGCCGCTGGCGGCGTTGATCGCCGACTGCACGTCGAGCGCCGCGGCGTCGATGTTGCGGTGCAGGTCGAACTGCAGCGTGATCTGCGTGGTGCCCAGCGCGCTGGTCGAGGTCATCTGCGACAAGCCGGGAATCGCCGCGAACTGGGTCTCCAGCGGCTGCGCCACGGTGGCAGCCATGACCTGCGGATTGGCCCCCGGCAGATGGGCGCTGACCTGGATGGTCGGGTAGTCGATGTCCGGCAGCGAGGCCACAGGCAGCAGCGGCCAGGCCACCACGCCCACCAGCAGCAGCGCCAGCGCCAGCAGCGAGGTGCCGATCGGGCGGCGTATGAAAACCGCGGACAGACTCACCGCGCACGCCCCGCGGCAGCCGACGCCCGCGGCAGCGGTGCCAGCGCGTGCACGAGCACGCCCGGGCTGAGCTTGTACTGGCCGTCGATCACCACCGCCTCGCCGGGGCGCAGGCCGCGGCCGATCACGGCCACGCCGTCCTGCTCCTGGCTCAGTCGCACCGGGCGCATGCGCGCGCGCTGCTGCGCGTCGAGCACGTACACGTAGGTGCCCGCCTGGCTGCGCTGGATCGCCGATGCCGGCACCGTCGTCGCATGCTCGTACTGCCCCAGCACCAGGTGCACCCGCACGTATTGCCCGGGCCACAGCGCGTGCCCCGGGTTGGCGAAGCGGGCCTTGAGGGCAATGGTGCCGCTGGCGGGATCGATCTGGTTGTTCACCAGCACCAGGCGCCCGCTGGCCAGCGCGTGGGTGCCGTCCGCATCGAACACGTGCACCTGCAGCGGCCCCTTGCGCCGGGCCTGCTGGATTTCCTGGACGTCCTGCCCAGGCAGGTTGAACACGACGTCGATCGGGTCGACCTGGTTGATCACCACCAATCCGTTCGGGTCGCTGGCGTGCACGATGTTCCCGGGATCGACCAGGCGTTCGCCGGTGCGGCCGCTGATCGGCGCGCGGATCGTCGCGTAGCCCAGTTGCACGCGAGCGTAGTCGACCTGTGCGTCGTCGGCCTGCACGGCCGCGCGCAACTGGCGCACCAGCGCGCGCTGCGCGTCCAGGCTCTGGCGCGACGCCGCGCCGGCGGCGACCAGGCCGACATCGCGCCGCAGTTCCAGGCGCGCGTCGTCGAGCTGCGCCAGGTCGCGCGCACGCGCGCCCCGTGCCTGCTCGTACTGTGCGCGCAGCGCGCGAGCATCGATGCGCGCCAGGACCTGCCCGGCACGCACGTCCTGGCCCTCGGTGAAGCCCAGCGACTGCAGGCGTCCGTCGACCTGCGTGCGCACCGTCACGCTGCGCCGTGCCTGCACGCTGCCCACGCCACGCAGTTCGCGCGGCACGTCCGCCAGCGCCGCCTTCTGCACCGTCGCCGGCACCGCCGCCGGCGCGCGTGCCAAGGCGGCGCGCGCCGGTGGCTGTTGCACGAAACGCCATGCCAGCAGGCTGGCCGCCCCGAACAGCAGCAGCACGATCACCCGCCGCACGCGAGCAGCAGGCCCGGACACGGGAGGCGAGTCTGTCATCAGCAGAAGGAGTTTCGATGCATGGTCGTGGCGGCGCGGGCGCTCGCTGCCCACATGGCACGCGATGTTAGGGCAGGCGGACGCTTTCGCCTTGCGGGTTTTGCGGGAACTTGTGCCCCTGGTGAGCGTCCAACTGCCTTTATGCAGCACTTCACAGCGCACCCTGCCGATGCCGCAAGCGCCGAAAGATCCACACCCGCCGCAAGGCCCACAGCCGCCGCGAGCACCCCGTCTGCTCGAACCCGTCACGCCACGCCTGCTGCTGCGGCGCTGGCGCCGCGACGACCTCGAGCCGCTGGCGCGCATGCACTCCGACGAGCAGGTCATGCGCAACCTGCCCGGTCCGCTCGGCATGGCGGAAAGCGAAGCCTTCGCAGCGGACTGCCAGGAATTCCTGCTGGCTCACGGCTGGGGAACCTGGGCGCTGGAACATCGGCAAGCCGGCGCCTTCGTCGGGCTGGCCGGGCTGGCCGAGGTCCCGCAGGGCCTGCACTTCGCCCCCGGCGTGCAGATCCGCTGGCGCCTGGCACGCGCCTTCTGGGGCGCAGGCCTGGCCACGGAGGCCGCACGCGCGGCGCTGCGGGTGGGATTCGAACAGCTCGGCCTGGCGCGCATCGTCGCGTTCACGGCCTTGCGCAACACGCGCTCGCAGGCCTTGATGCAGCGCCTGGGCATGCGACTCGTGGAGGAATTCGAGCACCCGCGTCTGGCTGCCGACCACCCGCTGCGCCGGCACGTGCTGTACGTGGCCGACCGCGCCGACCCTTGAATGGCCCCCATTCCCTTGCAAGGCATCAGGGCGTTTGCGTTATATTCCTCCAGATATCACGCAGACGCCCGCCCGCAAAGCGCCTAGGCTCCTAGCCAGCGACAGCGCACGGGCCTCCATCCACCGAGGAGTCATCGATGCAACGCAGAAGAGCACTTTCCATCATCGCGTCGGGTAGCGGGCTCGGCCTGGCCCAGACCTGCCTGGCGCCGTGGGCACGGGCCGCCGCGCCGACCTTGCAGGTCGCCTACGCCGGCTCCATGGGCGCGGTGATGGACAAGGCACTCGGCCCGGCCATCGAACGCAGCGACGGCGTGCAGTTCCAGGGGCGCGGCGCAGGGGCCTTCGGGCTCGCGCACCTGCTGGCGTCGCGCCAGATCCAGGCCGACGTGTTCGTCTCGATCACCCCGGGGCCGATGCAGGTCGTGCAGCGAGCCGGACTGGCCGGCCCGGCGCAACCCATCGCCAGCACCGAGATGGTCATCGCCTACAGCCCGCAGGGCCCGCACGCCAGGGCCTTCGCCGACGCGGCGGCCGGCAGGCGCGCGTGGTACGAGGTGCTCGAGCGCCCCGGAATGCGCTTCGGGCGCACCGATCCGGCCACCGACCCGCAGGGGCGCAACATCGTGTTCGCGATGCTGCTGGCCGAGCGCTACTACCGCAAGCCCGGACTTGCGCGGCGCCTGCTCGGCGACTTCACCGGCAACACGACGCAGATCTTCAGCGAACCGTCGCTGCTCAGCCGACTGGAATCGGGCCAGATCGACGCCTCGTCGGGCTACCTGAGCGCGGTGATCTCGCACAAGCTGCCCTACATCCGCCTGCCGGCGCAGATCAACCTGAGCGACCCCGGCATGGCGGCGAAGTGGTACGACACCGTTCACTTCTCGATCCCCGGGCCCGGCGGCAAGCCCAAGCGCCTGTCGATCGAGCCGCTGGTGTTCTACGCCGCGGCGCTGGGCAACGCCCCCAACCCGGCAGGCGCTCGCGCCTTCGTCGAGTTGATGCGCAGCGAGCAGGGCCAGGCCCTGCTGCACAGCTACGGCTACAGCCGCCCCAAGGGCTCGGTGCTGGAGCCGTCCGCCGCCCGCTGAGCCGCGGCCGCCTGCGCCTGCGCCTGCGCCGCCGCCTCCAGCAGGCGGCGCACCGCCGGATGCTCGACGCGGCGGCGCGCGGCGACGGCGTAGAAACTCTCGCTGACCTCGCTGCTCAGGCCCAGGCGCAGCAGGCCGGCTTCGCGCAGCAACTGCGGCGCCAGCCAGTCCGGTGCGGCGAAGGCTCCCATGCCAGCCTGGCCGAAACTGCTCAGCAGCGCGCTGTCCTCGAACTCGCCGGCCACGCGGGCGCGCACTCCGTGGCGGGACAACCAGTCGTCCAGGCGCGCGCGCAGCGCGGCGTGCGTGGTCGGCAGCAGCAGAGGAAGCTGCCCCAGCATCTGCGGGAACGCCAGGCCGCCGGCCCGGCGCGCCAGCTCCGGGGTCGCGTACCACGCGACCTGGGCGTGACCCAGCAAGCGGCTTTGCAGTTTCAGGCTCGGGTGAGACGGCGCCGGACGGTCGCCCAGCACGATGTCCAGACGGTGCAGCGCCAACTCGGCGAGCAGCTCGTCGAACTCCCCCTCCAGCCCGACCAGGCGCGTTCCCGAGTCGGCGCATACCGGCTGCAGCAGTTGCCGCACGACCAGCTTGGGAAGGCTGTCGGCGATGCCCACGCGCAGCACCGCCCCCTCGCCCGCGGCGGCCTGCGCCACCGCCTGCGGCAGTCGCTCGGCGAGCTGGAACATGGGTTCGGCCAGCTCCAGCGCGGCACGCCCGGCAGGCGTCAGCTCGATGCCGCGCGCGCGCAGGCGCAACAGCGTGAAACCCAGGTCGCGCTCGAGCTCGCGCACCTGCGCGCTGACGGTCTGCACCGCGACGCCCAGGCGGCGCGCCGCCGCGCTCATTCCGCCCTCGGTGGCCACCACCCAGAAATAGTGCAAATGGCGCAGCTTGTAACGCGTCATCACCTGACTCCCGCGTATCCGCAGAATGATTCATCCCGCGCGAAGTCTTCGGTTTTTCCGAAGTCCATCTCCATGAAATGTACGTGATCTCGAAGCCTTGAAGAGGCCGGCGGCGCCTATACTTGGCTTGTATCTTTTTGTGACTTCCGCCTCCACCTTCCCAGACTCCGACGGAGCCCGTGCCATGAACCCGCGTACCCTCGTCTCCAGGCCCCGCCACCGCGGCCGCACAGCCGGCCTGCTGCTGGCGCTGGCGCTGGGGGCCGGCCTGCTGCTGACCAGCCTCGACGCCTCGGCCGCCCGCCTCGGCGGCGGCAGGGCCAGCGGCATGTACCGCCCCCACGTCACTCGCACGGCTCCGGTCAGCCCCGCGCCCGCCGGCACGCAACGCCAGGGCGCGACGCAGGCCGAGCCGCGCGCCGGCGCGGCACAGGCCGCCCCCGCCACGCCCCGGCGCAACGCCTGGCTGGGCCCGCTGGCCGGGCTGGCGGCCGGAATCGGCCTTGGCGCGCTGTTCGCGCATCTGGGCCTGGCCCCCGCGCTGGGCAGCTGGCTGCTGGTGCTGTTGCTGGCCGTGGCCGGCTTCGCGCTGCTGCGCATGATCAGCCGTGGCGCACGCTCCCGCGGCGCCGCCGCGGCAGGCACGCCATGGCAGGGCGCGGGCGCCGGCGCGCCCGCGTGGAACGACCCTGCCCCGGCCGCGCGCGCAGCGCAGGCGCCGGCCCCGTCCTGGAGTTCCCCTCCCGCCGGCAGCGCGTCCGGCGACGCCTTCGACACCGACGGGTTCCTGCAGCGCGCGCGCGACGTGTTCATGCGCCTGCAACAAGCCAACGACCGTGGCGACCTGCACGCGCTGCAGGACGCCACCACTCCCGATCTGTTCGAACAATTCCGCCGCGACTTGATCCGACGCGGTGAAGCTGCGCAGAGCACCGAAGTGCTGAGCCTGCAGGCCGATATGCTCGAACACGTCGAACACCCACGCGCCGAACTGGCCAGCGTGCGCTTCTCGGGCCTGTTGCGCGAGCAGGCCCAGGCGGGGAGCCCCGAGACCTTCGACGAGGTGTGGCACTTCACACGCCCGAGCGACCGCAGCACCGGCTGGCTGCTCGCCGGCATCCAGCCGATGGCCTGAGCGACGGCATCGCCCGGCCATCGTCCCGTCCCTTTTCCACGCGCCTGCCTTTCACCATGAAACGCATCCTGCTGTTCCTCGCCACCAACCTCGCCGTGCTGGTCGTGCTGGGAGTGGTCACTCGCCTGCTGGGCCTGGACCGCTTTCTCGGCGCACGCGGGCTCGATCTCGGCACGCTGCTGGGCTTCGCCGCGGTCGTCGGATTCGGCGGCTCGTTCATCTCGCTGCTGATGTCCAAGACCATCGCCAAGTTCAGCACCGGCGCGCAGGTCATCGAGCAGGCCAGCAACCCGGCCGAGGCCTGGCTGCTCGACACCGTTTCGCGCCTGGCCGGCGCGGCCGGCATCGGCATGCCTGAAGTCGCCATCTACGAAGGCGAACCCAATGCCTTCGCGACGGGAGCCAGCCGTGACCACGCGCTGGTCGCGGTGTCCACCGGGCTGCTGCAGACCATGTCGCGCGAGCAGGCCACGGCCGTGCTGGGCCACGAGATCAGCCACATCGCCAACGGCGACATGGTCACGCTCACGCTGATCCAGGGGGTGGTGAACACCTTTGTCGTGTTCCTGTCGCGCGTGGTCGGCTACATGGTGGACTCGGCGCTGCGCCGCGACGACTCGCAGTACCAGGGGCCCGGCATCGGCTACATGGTGACGACCCTGGTGTGCGACATCCTGTTCGGCGTGCTGGCCAGCATGATCGTCGCGTACTTCTCGCGCCAGCGCGAGTTCCGCGCCGACGCCGGCTCGGCGCGCCTGCTGGGCAGCGCGCAGCCCATGATCGGAGCGCTGCGCCGGCTCGGCGAGATGCAGCCCGGCGGGCTGCCGCAGAACATGGCCACCGCCGGCATCACCGATCGTGCGGCGTGGCTGGAGCTGTTCGCCACCCACCCCCCGCTCGAGCAGCGCATCGCGGCCTTGCAGCAGGCGGGTCGTGCCTGACCGGACTGTGCCAGGCGCCCGGTCTGCGCGCCGCGCGCCGCCGAAGCCATGAAGCCGCCGCGTTCCGCGCTGGCGCTGCGCAGGGTCACGCTGGGCCTGCTGCTGCTCGTGCTGCTGGGCCTGGCGTACCTGGTGCTCAGGCCCTTCCTGGCGTCGGTGGTCTGGGCCATGATCCTGGGCTTCACCAGCTGGCCGTTGTTCGAGCGCCTGCGCCGGCGACTGCCGCGCCACCCCAACGCGGCAGCGCTGCTGATGACCCTGGCGCTGGCGATGGCGTTCATGCTGCCGTTGCTGTGGCTCGGCGTGCTGCTGCGCAACGAGCTGGTGCGCGCGCTGAGCGAGGCCGGCGCGCATCTGGCAGGTGCCGCGCTGCACGTGCCGAAGGCGCTGTCCGAGGTCCCGGTGCTCGGCACGCTGCTGCAGGACCTGTTGCGCGATGCCACGAGCGAACAGGTGGCCGCTCGCTTGCGGGCATCGGCCTGGAGCGCGCAGGCGGCCGAACAGGCCGTCGCGCTGCTGGGCGGCGCCGGACGCAATGCGGCCAAGTTCGGCTTCGCGCTGCTGACCCTGTTCTTCGTCTATCGCGACGGCGAGCGCGGCCTGCGCCAGGCGCAGGCGGTGTTCCGGCACCTGCTGGGCGCGCGCGTCGACGGCTACCTGCGGGCCGCCGCCGACATGACCCGCGCGGTGCTCTGGGGCCTGTTGGTGACGGCGCTGGTCCAGGGTCTTTTCGCGGGCCTGGGCTACTGGTGGGCGGGGCTGCCGTCCCCGGTGCTGCTCGCGGCCGTCACGTCGCTGTTCGCGCTGGCCCCCTACGGCACGCCAATGGTGTGGGGCCCGGCCGCGCTGTGGTTGCTGGCGCAGGGGCACCTTGGCGCCGGAGCCGGCCTGCTGCTGTGGGGCCTGCTGGTCGTGAGCTGGGTGGACAACCTGGTGCGCCCGCTGGTGATCAGCGGCACCACGCGCGTGCCCTTCCTGCTGGTCGTGTTCGGCGTGCTCGGCGGGCTGGCCGCGTTCGGACTGGTGGGCCTGTTCCTCGGCCCGGTGCTGCTGGCCGTGCTGCTCGCGGTGTGGCGCGAATGGCTCGAAGACTCCCGCCTGGACGCCGCCGCGCGAGGCCCTCGCTGCGCCACGCCGGCGCCCGAAGCGCACACGTCGCCATCCGCGCGCGATGCGCACGAAGCCTGAGCAGACCGTACCGGGCGCGGATGGCCTGCCTGAAGCGGCAAAGCTCGCCGCCGCCTGCAGGCATCGCTGAAAGCCGCAATAATTTCAGGGTTTCTACCAGGGCCGAAGACCCCGCCGACACAGCGCGCGCCAGGGTCTCGACGCCTTTGGTCCACACCGATCCCGAGGAATTCCCAGATGCAGGCAAACCACGCCCCAGCCGCCGGCTCGCAAGCCGGCGAACCCAGACTGTTCCAGCCCGCGCGCATCGGCTGCATCGACATCGCCAACCGCGTGGTGATGGCACCGCTGACGCGCAGCCGCGCCGACGAGCCGGCAGGCGACATCCCCGGTAGCGACATGAACGTCGAGTACTACCGGCAGCGCAGCGGCGCGGGACTGATCATCAGCGAAGGCACGCAGGTCAGCCCGCTGGGCAAGGGCTACATGGCGACCCCTGGCGTCTACTCGGACGCCCAGGTCGACGGCTGGCGGCGAATCACCCATGCGGTGCACGAGGCAGGCTCGAAGATCCTGGCCCAGATCTGGCATGTCGGGCGAATCACCCACCCGGACCTGACCGGTGGCGCGCAGCCCATCGCGCCGTCGGCGATCGCGCCGCGCGGCGTGGTGGCGTACACGCATGGCGGCAAGGTGGAAATCCCGCTGCCGCAGGCCATGAGCACGCAGCAGATCGCCGAGGTCGTCGGCCAGTTCCGCCGCGCCGCTGCGAACGCGCTGCGCGCCGGCTTCGACGGTGTCGAGATCCACGGCGCCAACGGCTACCTGATCGACCAGTTCCTGCGTGACGGCGCGAATCGGCGCGACGACGCCTACGGCGGCTCGGTCGCCGCACGCTGCCGCTTCGCGCTGGAGATCGTCGACGCCGTGGTGGCCGAGATCGGCGCCGCGCGCGTGGGCATCCGCCTGTCGCCGCTGACCCCGTTCAACGACCTCGCCGACAGCAACCCGCAGCTCACCTTCGATCATCTGGTCGAGCAGCTCGACCGCCGCGGCATCGCGTTCGTGCATTTCATCGAGGGCGCCACCGGCGGCTCGCGCGACATCCCGGGATTCGACTACGCCAGGGCGCGCAAGTCGTTCCGCGGCACTTACATCGCCAACAACGGCTACGACCGCTCGATGGCCATCGATGCCGTCGAATCGGGCCGTGCCGACGCAGTGGCCTTCGGACGCGCCTTCATCGCCAACCCCGACCTGGTGCAGCGCCTGCGCAGCGGCGCGGCGCTGAACACGCCGAACCCTCAGACCTTCTACACCCCTGGCCCGGTCGGCTACACCGACTACCCCAGCCTCGACGATCAAGCCGTCGCGGCCTGCTGAAAGGACACCGTCATGCGTATCGGATTCATCGGTTTGGGAAGCATGGGGCAGGCGATGGCCGCCAATCTGCTGCAGGCGGGCTTCGAGCTGCGGGTGTGGAACCGCTCGCGCGACAAGGCCGAGCCGCTGGTGCGACAGGGGGCCACGCTGGTGGAACACCCGGCCGACACCGTCGAGCCGGGCGGCATCGTCATCACCATGGTGTCGGACGACGCGGCGCTGCGCCAGGTGGTCGATGGCGAGCACGGCATCGCGCAGCGCCTGGGCAGCGACGGCATCCACGTGTCGATGAGCACCATCGCACCGCAGACAGCGCGCGAACTCGCTGCATTGCACGCCGCGCGCGGCACGCACTACGTGGCGGCACCCGTATTCGGCCGCCCCGACGCCGCTGCGGCGCGCATGCTGTTCATCCTGTGCGCCGGGCCGGCGTCGGCGCGCCAGTCGGTGCAGCCGCTGCTCGAGGCGATGGGCCAGCGAGTGTTCGACCTCGGTGACGACCCGATCGGCGCCCACGTGCTGAAGCTGTCGGGCAATTTCATGATCCTCGGCGTGATCGAGGCGATGGCCGAAGCCATGGCCCTCGGGGAGCGCTACGGCGTGGCTCGCGAGCGCATGATGGAAGTGCTCACGCAGTCCATCTTCCCTGCCCCGCTGTTCGTGAACTACGGCAAGCAGATCGCGGCCCATGCCTACCAGCCCGCGCGATTCAAGCTGTCGCTGGGCCTGAAGGACGCGGATCTGGTGCTCGCGGCGGCTCGCCAGGTGGCCGTGCCGATGCCGCTGGCGCAGTTGATGCAGGGACGGCTGCTCAGCGCGGTGGCCCGCTCGCGTGGCGAACTCGACTGGACCGCCGCGGCGCTGGGCGCCAGCGAGGACGCCGGCCTGCGCACCGGCTCCTGAGCCGCGCCGAGGGCGCGGCGGGGCCTTGCGCACGCTCAAGCGCCCCGCCGTGCCCAGTACCGCTGGCTCGGCTCAGGCCTTGCCGGGCGCCGCGATCGGAGCTCCGAGCGTATGGTGCTCGAACCAGGCCCGTATCTGCTGCAGATGCGCACGCTGCTGCTCGGCCGCCAGCCCGAACTCGCGCACCATCGTGTCGTGCTTGTGGCTTGCGGCCAGCGCGAGCAGGATCTCCCATCCGCTGTTGTCGGCCAGTTCGGCGATCAGCAGCGCGTGCAGCGACTGCACCACGGTGGTCCTCGGGTCGGTCACCGCCTGCAGCAGACCGGTGGCCTCCACGCCGGCGAGATCAGCGCAAGGGGTCTGCGCCGTGCAATCCCCGCCCAGGCGTTCGATGCTGTTGGCCAGCAGCGCGAAGTGCCCGGCTTTCTGGTCGCGATGCTCGAGCAGCATGTCCAGCGGCACGACGGTGCGCCCGGTCTCATCGGCGGAGGCACGAACCTTGGTGATCAACGCGTCGTACAGGCGAGTGGACATGCGCTCGAAAGCCAGGCGCTCGCCGAGCTTGTCGAGCAGCAGCTGCGGGCTGTTGCCGCTGAGCATGGCGACCCCGGTGCTGAGCACGCCCTTGACGCTGCCCGGCGGCGGAACCGAGCCCAGCGCAGGCGCGTCGGCGATATAGCGCGCGCGCATGTCGGCCATCGCCGCGGTCGACGGGGACTGCAGCACCGGCGGCGGCGCGTCGACGCGGTGCTCGTTCATTCGCCGGGAGTCCAGAGGCGACATCTGCACGCCGGTCCGGTTGCTGCCGATGCGGGATTGCTGTTGTCTCATGCAGGGTTCTCCTGGCGTTCAATGCGTGGTTGCGGCGGCCGCGTGCAGGCGCGCCAGTTCGGTCCCCGGGCTCCAGGTGTATCCGGCGGCCACCGACTCGCTCGGCGAACCCTCGGCGTTGACTTGGGCCCGGTAGTCCCGCGTGGCCTGGCTCTCCTGGCTGCGCGGCACGTAGGCGCGGGCGCATGCGCTGAGATCGAGTTCGTCGTGCAGCACCTTGCGCACGTAGTCGCGCTGGCTGGCGAAGCCCAGGGTATCGGGGAGCTCGCGTGGCACGACCCTCTGGGGATCATGCCCGGCGTGACTGCGCAACAGGCCGGCGACAAAGTGGAACTGCCCGATCTCGTAGTCGAGCATGCGCTCCCACAGCGCCTTGATCCGCGGCTCCGTCTCCTGCTCGACGCAGGCGTGGTAGAGCATGGCCTCGTTGGCCTGCTGCAGCAGCCATCGCTCGAGCCAGCTCTCGCGCGGGTCGAGCAGCGATCCGTAGTGCGTGGCGTGCTGCTCCTCGACCGACGCGATCTCGGCGTGCAACTGCCTGACCACCGGATCGGTCTGTGCCAGCGCAGCATGCGCGGACAGGCTGCCCATGCGGCGCGACAGCGCCAGCATGGTCAGCACGTGCATGCGCGTGATGGCCCGCGAGGTCGTCGCGTCACCGGGCAGGCCGAGGTCGTCCTGCGGCGCGCGATGCTGCAGGATGGTGGGGCGCCCGGGAAGGATGTCCGTGTAGCTCTGCAGGATGTTGTTGGCGTCCTTGCCCTCGACACGGTCGAGCAGCGCCGCCAGCCGGTACAGGTGATCGAGGTGCTCGATCAGCCCGAAGCGCAATGCGCCGAGCACGCAGGCGTCGGGCTCGTGCTGGGCCATCGCCGCGCCGACCTCGACGGCGCACTGCTTGTGGCCGATCGCCAGTTCCAGGCCCGAGTGATCGGTGCCGAGCAGCGACTGCACGGCGAGGCCCTGGTGCAGCTCGATGCGGCGCACCCGGGCGAGCGCCTCACGCAACTCGAGCGCGCCGATGGCGGCGGCATGCGCGAAGTCCACCGCGCCATGTTCCAGCGCCGCCATCAACGCGATGCGCACGCGGGTGAAGGCGTCGTCGTCGAGCTTGCTGATCGGGGTCTGCGCCATGTCGCGCCAGTGCATGACCTGCAGCTCGACCGGCGTGCCCGAGCTCGCGTATAGATCCAATGCCATGGTGGTTCTCCTGGATGTCGTTGGTCCGGCGGGCCGGCGGCGCCTGAACGCCGGCGTTGAGGCAAGCGTTGCGGCAAGGCGCGCGGGCGTGCCGCTCGCCGGCGCTGTCGGGAAATCCTCCGGGCCGCCGCGGCGGCCCTGCCCCGCCCGCGCGGCGCCGCGCGGGCGATCCGCGGGCGATCCGCGGGCGATCAGGACAGCTTCGACCGTGACGACGTGGAAACTTCCTTGAGCACATGGCCCGCGCGCTGCTCGTCGCCACCGGCGCGCTCGCGGCTTGCCAGGTCGCCCAGCGCGACGATGCCGACCAGTTCGCGCTCCTGCCCGTGCGACACCACCGGAATGCGGCGTACCTGGCTGTCGGCCATCTGCTGCATGACCTCGTCGATCGGCTGGTCCTCGAAACACCAGCGGACCTGCTCGCTCATCACGTCGGCGACGCAGGCGTCGTCGGGCCCCCGTCCGGCCGCGGTTCCACGAACGATGATGTCGCGGTCGGTGACCATGCCGACCAGGCGCTTGCCGTCGCAGACCGGCAATGCACCGACATCGAGGTCGCTCATCATCTGCGCTGCGCGCTGCAGCTTCTCGCGTGGTGCGATATAGCGAACGTCGCGGGTCATGATGTCCGATACTTTTTGCATGGCGGTCTCCTTGCGCTTGGCGAAATTGCGGAACCGGGCTGACGCGCCCGGTGACACATGCCCATGTCGCGCGCGGCGCCTGGCAGCCAGCGCCGCGCGCAAACACGGGCAATGGCTGCTCTGACCCGCAAGCAGCTTGCAAGTTCCCGCATCGGGCGAAATTGCTGCCCATGCCAGGCTGGCCGACGCGCAACGCGCATGCGCGCGCCAGCGCCTGCGCGGATCGAAGCGGTGGGCTGCGCCTCGCCGGTCGGCGAGGCGGCGGTTCAACCCCGGGAGGGGTCGTCGGCGACGATGCGCCCCGGCACCGGCGCGACGCCCAGGTGCACGTCGGAGCATTGCGCGCGATGGCGCAGCGCATGGTCCATCAGCACGATGGCCAGCAGCGCCTCGGCGATGGGCGTGGCGCGTATGCCCACGCAGGGGTCGTGACGGCCCAGGGTCTCCACCGTCACCGGGTTGCCCGCGCGGTCGACCGAGCGCCGCGGCAGCCGGATGCTCGATGTGGGCTTGAGCGCGATGGATACGGTGACCGGCTGGCCGCTGCTGATGCCTCCCAGCACGCCGCCGGCATGGTTGGACGCGAAGCCCTCGGGCGTCAGCTCGTCGCCGTGCTCGCTGCCCTTTTGCGTGACGCTGGCGAAGCCGGCGCCGATCTCGACGCCCTTGACCGCGTTGAGCCCCATCATCGCATGGGCGATGTCGGCGTCGAGCCGGTCGTACAGCGGCTCGCCCCAGCCCGCCGGAACGTTCGTGGCCTCGACGTACACGCGCGCGCCGCAGGAGTCGCCGGCCTTGCGCAACGCGTCCATGTAGGCCTCCAGGCGCGGCACCACGTCGTGGTTCGGCGCGAAGAAGGCGTTTTCGCCGACGTCGTCCCACGAGCGGAAATCGATCGCCACCTCGCCGACCTGCTGCATGCAGCCGCGCACCACCGTGCCGTGGTGCTCGCGCAGCCACTTGCGAGCCACCGCGCCGGCAGCCACCAGGGGCGCCGTCAGGCGAGCCGACGAGCGTCCCCCGCCGCGCGGATCGCGCAAGCCGTACTTGCGCCAGTAGGCGTAGTCGGCGTGCCCCGGGCGGAAGGTGTCGAGAATCGACGCGTAGTCCTTGCTGCGCTGGTCCTGGTTGCGGATCAGCAGCGCGATGGGCGTGCCCGTGGTGCGGCCTTCGTACACGCCGGACAGAATCTCCACCTGGTCAGGCTCGCGGCGCTGCGTGACATGGCGCGAGGTCCCCGGGCGCCGCCGGTCCAGGTCGGGCTGGATGTCGGCCTCGGACAGCTCCATGCCCGGCGGGCAGCCGTCGACGACGCAGCCGATCGCGGGGCCGTGGGACTCGCCGAAGGTGGTGACGGCGAACAGCAGACCTAATGTGTTTCCGGACATGGCCGCCATTGTAGGCAGCGGCTGCAACCCGGCAGCTCAGGCGCCGGCCGTCCCGGCCGGCCCGGCGCCTCGAGCGGATGCCGCGGCGCGTTGCTGCAAGGCCCGCAGCAGGCGCTCGTGGATGCCGCCGAAGCCTCCGTTGCTCATGACCAGCACGTGGTCGCCGGGCCGCGCGCTGCGCACCACGTCGTCGACCAGCGCCTGCATGTCCCGGTGCGCGCGGGCGCGCGCGCCGAGCGGCGCCAGCGCCTGCGCGAGGTCCCAGTCGATGCCCCCCGCGTAGCCCAGGCTCAGGTCGGCCTGCGCCAGCGCCACCGGCAGGGACTGCTTCATCGAACCCAGCTTCATGGTGTTCGAGCGCGGCTCGAACACCGCCAGGATGCGCCCCTGCGGACGTGCCCGGCGCAGCCCGGCGATGGTCGTGGCGATAGCGGTGGGGTGATGCGCGAAGTCGTCGTACACGTCGACGCCGTCGGAGCTGCCGCGCCATTGCATGCGCCTGCGCACACCCTGGAAGCGTCCGAGCCCGCGGCACGCGGCTTCGGGCTCGACGCCGACATGCGCAGCCGCGGCGACCGCGGCCAGCGCGTTGGAACGGTTGTGCTCGCCCATCAGCTGCCAGCTCACGCGCCCGACGGCACTGCCGCCGCGCAGCACGTCGAACTCCTGCTCGCCGCCGCGCGCGCTCCAGCCGGCCGGATCGTCGAAGTGTTCGAGCTCGCTCCAGCAGCCGCGCTGCAGCACGCGCTGCAGCGCGGCACTGCCGGCCGGCACGATCAGGCGTCCGCTGCGCGGAACCGTGCGCACCAGATGATGAAACTGGGTCTCGATGGCAGCGAGATCGGGGAAGATGTCGGCGTGGTCGTACTCCAGATTGTTGAGAATCGCCGTGCGCGGCCGGTAGTGCACGAACTTGGAGCGCTTGTCGCAAAAGGCGGTGTCGTACTCGTCGGCCTCGACAACGAACAGCTCGCTGTCGCCCAGGCGCGCCGACACGCCGAAGTCCTGCGCCACGCCGCCGATCAGGAAACCCGGGCGCCGGCCCGCCTGCTCCAGGATCCAGGCCAGCATCGACGAGGTCGTGGTCTTGCCGTGGGTGCCGGCCACCGCGAGGGTCCAGCGCCCGGCCAGCACATGCTCGGCCAGCCACTGCGGACCGCTGGTGTAGGGTTGCTGCGCATCGAGAATGGCCTCGAGCAGCGGATTGCCCCGGCTGATGGCGTTGCCCACCACCCACAGGTCCGGCACGAGATCGAGCTGAGCGGCGTCGAAGCCCTCGATCAAGCCGATTCCCAGCGCCTGCAGCTGATCGCTCATCGGCGGGTAGACCTGGGCATCGCAACCGGTCACCCGGTGCCCGCCGGCTTGCGCCAGCGCGGCGATCCCGCCCATGAAGGTGCCACAGATTCCCAGGATATGAATGTGCATGCGAGCATTGTAGAAAGCACCATGCGCGCAGCGGCGGGGCAGGCTGCGCCGCGGATTACACTGGATGCATGAATTCGCTACGCGAAGAGCTGGCTGCGGTGGCGGCGCGCCTGGTCGTCGAGGACGGCCTGGACTACGCCAGCGCCAAGCGCAAGGCGCTGCATCGCGTGCTGGGCCCGGGCGCGCGCAGCGACGTTCAGCCGGACAACGACGACGTTCGGGCGCAAGTCGAGCAGTACCTCGCACTGTTCCACGGCGACGAACATCCGCGCCTGCTGTGGCGCCTGCGCGATGCGGCGTTGTCGTTGATGCAGGAATTCGCCGAATTCCGCCCGTACCTGACCGGCGCGGTATGGAACGGAACGGCCACCGAGCATTCCGGGTTGCACCTGCTGCTGTTCTGCGATGATCCCAAGGAGGTCGAGATTCATTGCATCAACCACGGCATACGCTACGGCACGTCGCAGGCCGGGCATTACGCCGGACGCCAGAGCGTCGAACGCCTGGAGTTCCTGTGGCCGGTGCGCGGCGACGACGCCGAGCCGCCCGGCGAGGTCGAGGCCACGCTCAGCCTGTATCCGGCAAAGGACGAACGTGGAGTGCTGGTGCATGGCGGCCGCGGCGCAGCGGCCGAGCGCGGAACCATGCAGGCCTTGCGCCTGCTGGTGCAGGCAGGCCCCGGACCGGCTGCCTGAAGCCCGAGGCCGATCGGCGGCGCTACCGCCAGTCGGTGACAGATGGCTGACAGAAGCTCAAGATTGGGTACAATTGTCGGCTAATTAGCAAAAATTCCACGCAGGAGGCTGTTGCGGGAGTTGCTGTTGCAGGAATTGCTGATGCAGGAGTTGGCACCGCGGGAGTTGCGCGAGCCGGCTCCGTTCGCCTGCCACCGACCACACCCCCAGCGTACACGAGCTCGTTGCCAGCCCGTCCGGCCGGCGCGAGCGCCCCAATCATTCCACGCCGCTGCGGCGGCCCGCCCATCATGGATCTGCGCAAGCTCAAGACCCTGGTCGACCTGGTTTCGGAATCCAACATCTCCGAGTTGGAAATCACCGAGGCCGAGGGCAAGGTGCGCATCGTCAAGTCGGCTCCCGCCGGCGTGCCGATGCAACCGTACATGGTCCCGATGAGTCCGCCCCCGGCGGGCGCCACGGTGGTCGAGGCCGCCGTGCCGGCGGCGGCTCCGGCCGCGGCGCCGGTCGGCAAGATCATCAAGTCGCCGATGGTGGGTACCTTCTACCGCGCCTCGGCGCCCGGCGCCAAGCCCTTCGTCGATATCGGCGACACGGTCAAGCAGGGCCAGGCGGTGTGCATCGTGGAGGCGATGAAAATCCTCAACGAGATCGAATCCGAGGTCGACGGAGTGATCAAGCACGTGCTGGTCGAGAACGGCCAGGCGGTGGAGTACGGACAGGCCCTGTTCGAGCTCGAGTAAGCATGCCCCGTGGCCGTGCGCAGCCCCGCGTCGGGCCCTTTTCCCCCAGGCCCAGGCTTCGCGCCGAGGCCCGCCCCGCCATGTTCAAGAAAATCCTGATCGCTAATCGGGGCGAAATCGCCCTGCGCATCCAGCGCGCGTGTCGCGAGCTGGGCATCAAGACGGTCGTCGTCTATTCGGAAGCCGACCGCGACGCCAAGTACGTCAAGCTGGCCGACGAGGCCGTGTGCATCGGACCGCCCCCGTCGGCGGCCAGTTATCTCAACATGCCGGCGATCATCTCGGCGGCCGAGGTCACCGATGCCGAGGCGATCCACCCCGGCTACGGCTTCCTGTCCGAGAACGCCGACTTCGCCGAGCGCGTCGAGCGCTCGGGCTTCACGTTCATCGGCCCGCGACCCGAGTCCATCCGCATCATGGGGGACAAGGTCTCGGCCAAGCAGTCGATGATCAAGGCCGGCGTTCCCTGCGTTCCCGGCTCCGAGGGCGAGCTGCCCGACGACCCGCGGGAAATCACCCGCCTGGCGCGATCCGTCGGCTATCCGGTGATCATCAAGGCCGCGGGCGGTGGCGGCGGGCGCGGCATGCGCGTGGTGCATACCGAGGCGGCGCTGCTCAACGCCGTGGCGACGACCAAGGCCGAGGCACAAAGCGCCTTCGGCAATGCCGCGGTGTACATGGAGAAATTCCTCACCAATCCGCGCCACATCGAGATCCAGGTGCTGGCCGACGAGCACGGCAACGCGCTGTGGCTGGGCGAGCGCGACTGCTCGATGCAGCGGCGGCACCAGAAGATCCTCGAGGAGGCACCGGCGCCGGGCATCGCGCGGCGCCTGATCGAGCGCATCGGCGCGCGCTGCGCAGATGCCTGCCGCAAGCTCGGCTACCGCGGCGCCGGCACCTTCGAGTTCCTGTACGAGAACGGCGAGTTCTATTTCATCGAGATGAACACCCGCGTGCAGGTGGAGCACCCGGTCACCGAGCTGACCACGGGAATCGACATCGTCGTGCAGCAGATCCGCATCGCGGCCGGCGAGCCGCTGACGGTCAAGCAGCGCGCGATCCAGTGCAACGGACACGCCATCGAATGCCGGGTCAACGCCGAGGACCCGGTGCGATTCACCCCGAGCCCGGGGCGCATCACCACCTGGCACGTGCCGGGCGGCCCCGGAGTGCGCGTGGACTCGCACGTGTACAGCGGGTACTTCGTGCCCCCCAACTACGATTCGATGATCGCCAAGATCATCGTGCACGGCGCCACCCGCGAACAGGCGCTGGCGCGCATGCGCACGGCGCTGTCGGAAATGGTCGTCGACGGGATTTCCACCAACATCGCGCTGCATCGCGAACTGCTGGTGGACGCGCGCTTCATCGAAGGTGGAACCAACATCCACTATCTCGAGGAATACATGGCCGCGCGCCAGGACTGAGATGTCGTATCGAGAGGTCCTGATCGCCGCCGGCCACGAGCTCGCGCTCGAGTTGTCGGATGCGCTGCTCGAGCTGGGCGCGCTCAGCGTGGACGTGGAGGACCGCCTTGCCGGGTCCGAGCAGGAACACGCGCTGTTCGGCGAGCCCGGCATGCCGCCGCCCGACGCGGCCTGGGCCGACAACCTGGTGCGCGCGCTGTTCGACGACGAGACCGCAGCGGACGCTGCGCTGCTGGGCCTGCTCGCCACCGGCGTGCTGCAGGACCTGGACGGTGTGCGCCAGCGCGACGTCGCCGAGCAGGACTGGGTGCGCCTGACGCAATCTCAGTTCCAGCCCGTGTGCATCGAGCAGCGCCTGTGGATCGTGCCCAGCTGGCACGATGCGCCGCCCGACGCGCGCGACGTGATCCGTCTGGATCCCGGACTGGCCTTCGGCACCGGAACCCACCCGACGACCCGGCTTTGCCTGGGCTGGCTGGTGCGCCACGCGCCGCTGAGCGCACGCTCGGTGCTCGACTACGGCTGCGGCTCGGGAATCCTGGCGCTGGGCGCCGCGCGACTGGGCGCCAGCCAGCTGGCGGCGGTCGACATCGACGCAGACGCGGTGCGCGCGACACGGGACAACGCCGCGGCCAACGACGTGCTGCTGGACCACTGCTGCCACGTGGACGAGTTGCCCGCGCAGCGTTTCGACATCGTGCTGGCCAACATCCTCGCGTCTCCGCTTCGCGTGCTGGCGCCGTTGCTGGCGGCGCGCGCGGCGCCCGGCGGGCAACTGGTGCTGTCGGGAATCCTGGAGCGCCAGGCCGAGGAACTGATCGAGGTGTACGCGCCTTACGCGAGCCTGCAGGTCTGGGGCCGGCTCGAGGGCTGGGCCTGCCTGGCGGGACCCGTGGGATCCTGAGCGCCGCGCCGACGCCGGCATGAACCCGGCGGACATGCGGGCCAGGAGCCCGGGCTTCTTATACTGCGCCCATGACCCTGGCCACCCGTTGCCCTCACTGCCAGACTGCGTTCCGCCTGGTGCGCGACCAGTTGCTGCTCAGCGGTGGCTGGGTGCGATGCGGTCGCTGCGGCGAGCCCTTCGACGCGGCGGCGCATCAATTCGAATTCCGGCCCGAGCCCACGCCCGAGCCCACGCCCGAGCCTGAAGGCGGCGTGCCGGCTGCCACGGACGAAGCGCCTCCGCCTCCGCCGCAGCCCGAGCCGGAGCCGGAGCCGGAGCCGGAGCCGGAGCCGGAGCCGGAGCCGGAGCCGGAGCCGGAGCCGGAGCCGGAGCCCGAGCCCGAGCCCGAGCCCGAGCCCGAGCCCGAACCAGAGCCCGAACCGGAACCGGAACCCGAAGCCGAGCCCGAAGCGCGCAGGCCGGGGATCGACGAGCCCGCCGCGCCCGCTGCGGTGGAGCGATGGGTCGATGAGTTCGAGGACTTCCACGCCATCGAGTTGCTCGAGACACGACCGGCTGCGCCATGGAATGTCTCCGACGAGTCGGACCCCGGGCCGATCGCGAGCCCTTTCGAGGCGATGCCGCGGGCCTTGCCCGATGCGCAGCCCGCGGACGCGCTCGCCGATGCACAGCGGCAGGATGCGGAACAGGCCATGTCCGCCCCCGAGCCGATCGCTGCAACGCACGCACCGGCCGACGGCCTCGAAAGCGGAGTCGACGAATCGGGGCGCATGCGCCTGGAGCCTTCGTTCGAGCCGCGTTTCGTGCGCCAGGCGCTGCGCCGCGAGCGCTGGCAACGCCCATGGGTGCGTGCACTGCTGGGCGGCCTGGCGCTGCTGCTGCTGGCCTGCGGCGCCCTGCAGGGGGCCTGGATCTGGAGGGACCGCCTGGCCGTACGCTGGCCCGCGCTGCGCCCGGCACTGGCGCGCATGTGCGCGGTCGGCGGCTGCCGCGTCGCGCCGCCGCGCCGCCCGCAGGACCTGGTGATCGATGCCTCGTCGATGTCTCCGGCCGGCCCGTCGCGCCTGCAGCTCGACATCTCGCTGCGCAACCGGGGCGACGCTGCAGTGGCCTACCCCTGGCTTCAGCTGGGCCTGGGCTCGGGCGGCGATGCCGACCAGGTGCTGGCGCGCAAGGTCATCCCGCCCGAGGACTACCTGCGTGCGCTGGGCCTGGACCCGGCGGCGATCCAGGACCGCCTGCGGCAGGGCCTGCCGTCCGGAGGCGCCTTGCACCTGCGCCTGCAGCTGGGCTCTCAGGCGCCCGCGGCCGGCTCGTACACGGTGTATCTGTTCTATCCCTGAGGGCCTGCGCGGGCCGCCGCGGCGCGCGTGGCCGTCAGCTCAGAAGGTGTGAATGAATCGGCCGTGGCCGAGGGGCCGACCAGGGGCGCTGCCATGAACAGGGCGGCGTCCAGGGGCGGCCCAGCGGGCATGGGGGATTCGTTCACACCTTCTCAGAGACCGGCGACGTCGTCGAGCGCCGCCAGGTATGCGGCGTCGAGCATGAGCGAATCCCAGGGCAGCGGAGCTTGCACGGCCAGCAGCGCGGCGCGGCGTGCCGCAGCGGCGGCGTCGGGCTGCCATTCGCCGGCGCGCTGCGCGCGATGCAGGGCCTCGATCAGCGTGTCCAGGCGCGCGCCGGCGTCCAGCGGGGAGACGTTGCACACCAGGGCCAGGTCGCAACCGGCGCGCAGCGCCATCAGCGCGGCCTGCGCGTCGTCCGCGGCCACCTCGCGCGCTCCCTGCATGGTCAGATCGTCGCTGATGATCGCGCCCTGGAAGCCCAACTGCTCGCGCAGCACCTGTCGCAGCCAGCGCTCGCTGAACCCGGCCGGCAATCCATCGACCTTCGGATAGACCACGTGGGCCGGCATCACGGCGCGCGCGCCATGGCGCAGCCATCCGTACGGCGCGGCGTCCGCCGCAACGATGCGGTCCAGCCCGCGCCGGTCCACCGGCAGGGCCACGTGGGAATCGGCCTGCGCCCAGCCATGGCCGGGGAAATGCTTCAGGCAATGCGCAAGCCCAGCGGCCTGCAGCCCGCCGATCAGGGACTGCGCGAGCAGGCTCACCACGCGAGGGTCGGCATGAAAGGCGCGGTCGCCGATCACCGACGAGCGCCCCCAGTCCAGGTCGACGACCGGGGTGAAGCTCAGGTCGATGCCGCAGGCGCGCAGCTCCGCTCCCAGCACCCGTCCGGCGGCGGCGGCGGCCTGCACGGCGCGCATGGCGTCGCGCATCCACAGGCGGCCGAGCGCGGCCATCGGGGGCAGCAGCGTGAAGCCGTCGCTGCGAAAGCGCTGCACCCGCCCACCCTCGTGGTCGACGGCGATCACGAGGTCGGCGCGCACCTCCTTGATCCGGGTGGTCAGGCCGACGAGCTGGGCGCGCGATTGCCAGTTGCGCGCGAACAGGATGACCCCGCCGACCATCGGATCGCGCAGGCGCCGCGCCTCGTGGGCCTGCAGCTCGAGGCCCGCGACGTCGATGAACAGGGGGCCGTGCGGCAAGCTCATGCGGTTCTCCGGAAAACGGTGTGAGGCCAGCGTCGCTCAGCGCGCCGGCACGGTAAGGGGCGATACCCGCTCGGCGACGACGAAGGCCACCGCGGTGTCACGCTCGTCGCTGATGCTCACGTGCAGCAGCAGCCCGCGCTGTTCGCACCACGCGGCCAGCGCGCCATGCAGCTCGACTCGCGGGCGCCCGTCGGCGGCGTTGAGGATCTCGCAGGCCTGCCAGGTCATCGGCATGCGCAAGCCCAGTCCCAGCGCCTTCGACAGGGCCTCCTTGGCGGCAAAGCGGGTGCCCAGGTAGGCCATGCCGCGGTGCTCGCAGCGCGCGCGCCGGGCCTCGAACACGGCCAGCTCGCGGTGACCGAGAATGCGCTGCGCGAAGCGCTCGCGATGCCGCGCCCACACCTGTTCGATGCGCCGCAGGTCGCACACGTCGGTGCCGATGCCATGCAGCGCGCCGTTCATGCGGATTCGATGCAGGCCTTGAAGTCGCGCACCGCCTGCTCGATGCCGACGAACAGCGCGTGCCCGACCAGCGCATGACCGATGTGCAGTTCCCGGATCTCGGGCATGCGCGCCAGCTCCGGCGTGCTGCGCAGCGTCAGTCCATGTCCGGCGTTGGTCTGCAGTCCTGCTGCGCGCGCCCGCGCGATGCCCTCGCGCAGGCGCTCGAGCTGGCGCTGCGCGAGCTGCGTGTCGCCGGCCTCCACGGCATCGGCGAAGGCGCCGGTGTGCAGTTCCACGAAGGGCGCGCCGCTGGCTGCCGCGGCGTCGATCTGCTGCGCATCGGCCTCGATGAACAGCGACACGCGGCAGCCGCTGCCGCCCAGGCGCGCGCAGGCATCGCGCACGCGCTCGAACTGGCCGCGCACGTCGAGACCGCCCTCGGTGGTCAGTTCCTGCCTGCGCTCCGGCACCAGGCAGACCATCGCCGGGCGCATGCCGTCGATGATGTCGAGCATCTCGGGGGTCAGTGCCGATTCGAAGTTCAACGGCGCGTGCACCTGCTCGCGCAGGCGACGCACGTCGGCGTCGCGGATGTGCCGGCGGTCCTCGCGCAGGTGGAAGGTGATGATGTCGGCGCCGCCTTGCAGCGCGTGCAGCGCCGCCTGCACCGGATCGGGATGGTCGCCGCCGCGCGCGTTGCGCAGCGTGGCCACATGGTCGATGTTCACCCCCAGCAGGGGGCCGCGCGGGGCCGGTTGGACGAGCGGATTCATAACTGGTGCAGGTCGATCAGCAACTGGCGGGTGCGCAGCGGCCGCGACCCCAGATGATAGCCAAGCAGTTCACGCATCAGCATCTTGGCCGTGCGCAGCGCCGCGGGATGCTCCCAGCGCCTGGCGGCGATGGCCAGCAACTGGCTGCCGGTGACGGCCCCGGTCGCGTCGTCGCCGGCATGCTCGAGCACGCCGCGCTGCGCGTCCACCCGATACAGCCCCTGCTCGCGCACGGGCTCGTCGCTGCTGCTGAGCACGTCGAGCGGGGGCAGGTGACCGAGCTCGCGCAACAGGTCCATCTCGAAGCCGCGCAGCAGGGGCTCGACCTGCTGGCGCGTCGCATAGCCGGCCTCGCCCAGCAGGCTCAGGCTGGCGTGATAGGCATCGAACAAGGCTTCGTGCGCATCCTCTCGCGGCAGCAGGCGCATCAGCAGTTCGTTGAAATAAAAGCCGCACAGCAGGGACAGGCCGGTCAGCGGAGCGACTCCGCCCAGCCATTCGGCGCGGGTCAGCGTGCGCACCTCGCCGTGGCCGCTCCACGCCGCGGCGAACGGCGAGAAGCCCAGCAGCACGGTACGCAACGCGGAATGCGGACGCTTCGCCCCCTTGGCGACCAGGGCCACGCGGCCGTGGTGCCGGCTGAAGGCGTCGACGATCAGGCTGGTCTCGCGCCACGCGTGGGTATGCAGCACGTAGGCCGGTTCGTCGTGCACGCGCTCGATGCGCGCCGAGGCGCGGCTGCGACCCATCGCTGGCACCCGGAGGGTCAATCCTCGTAGCCGAACGCGCGCACCGCGGCCTGGTCGTCGGCCCAGCCGGAGCGGGTCTTCACCCAGACCTCCAGGAAGACCGGCGCGTCGAACAGCCTCTGCATGTCCTGGCGAGCCTCGGTGGACATGCGGCGGATCGCGGCTCCGCCGCTGCCGATGACCATCGCCTTGTGGCTGTCGCGCTCGACCACGATGGTGGCGGCGATGCGTCGCAACGCGCCGTCGAGCTCGAAGCGGTCGATGATCACGGTGCTGCTGTAGGGCAGCTCGTCGCCGGTGAGCCGGAACAACTTCTCGCGCAGGATCTCGGCGGCCAGGAAACGCTCGCTGCGATCGGTCAACGCATCGGGGTCGAAGCCCCATGGTCCCTCGGGCAGGTACGGCGCGAGGATGCCCAGCAGGCGCGGTGCGTCGGCCTGGCGCCTGGCCGACAGCGGGACGATCTCGGCCAGGCGCGAATCCTTGCCGCGCTCGGCCAGCCACGGAAGCAGCTTGTCGCGCCCGTGGATGCGATCGAGCTTGTTGGCCACCAGGATCACCGGCCGCCCCGGCGGCAGCAACTGCGCCACGCGCTCGTCATCGGGGCCCCAGACGCCGGCCTCGACCACCCAGAGCACGACGTCGACCTCTGCCAGCGCGGCGCGCACGGTGCGGTTCATCGCGCGGTTCAGGGCCCGCGTATGGCGGGTCTGGAAACCCGGCGTGTCGACGAAGGCGAACTGCGCCGGACCCTCGGTGCGCACCCCCAGCAGGCGGTGGCGCGTGGTCTGCGCCTTGTCCGACGTGATGCTGATCTTCTGTCCCACCAGCGAGTTGAGCAACGTGGACTTGCCCACGTTGGGTCGCCCGACGATGGCGACGGTGCCGAAACGCTGCGCGCCTTCGGCGGCGGAGCCTGCTGGGTTCATCGGGAAGGCCTTTCGGATCGGCGCGCGGCGACTGCGGGAGCCTGTTCATCGAGTAGCGCGATCATGGATTGCGCGGCGTCCTGTTCCGCGGCGCGACGACTGGAGCCCTGCCCGCAACTGTACAGGCCGAGTTCGGCGACGTCGCAGCGCACGACGAAGTGCTGCGCGTGTGGCGGACCGCTGGTGGACTGCACCTGGTAGGCGGGAAGATGCATCTTGCGCGACTGCAGGATCTCCTGCAGCGTGGTCTTCGCATCCTTCGCGCTGGCGTGCAGGTCCAGCTCACGCAGGCGCGCGCCGTACAGGCGCCGCACCAGTTCGACACAGGACTCGATGCCGCCGTCGAGGTAGACGGCGCCGATCAGCGCCTCGAGCGCGTCGGCGAGAATCGAGCGCCTGCGGCTGCCACCGCTGCGCTGCTCGCCCTCGCCCAGCAGCAACTGCTCCCCCAGCCCGACCTCATGCGCCAGTTCGGCCAGCGTGGCCTCGCGCACCAGCGCCGCGCGCCAGTAGGACAGGTGGCCCTCGTCGGCCTGCCCGTCGGCATACAGCTCGCCAGCGACGATCAGGTTCAGCGCCGCGTCGCCGAGGAACTCCAGGCGTTCGTTGTTGCTCGCGCCATGGCTGCGATGCGTGAGGGCCAGGCGCAGCAGCGCGGGGTCGCGGAAGCGGTACTGCAGCCGCGACTGCAGGTCGTCGAGCGAACTCACCACGCCCACCAAGCCGCCGCGCCGGGCCAGCGCGCCGGAAGTTGCCGTGGCGCGCTGCGGCAGCGCGATCTCAATGCGATTTCCCGGAGAACTTGAGCAGCAGATAAGCCGGCCCGACCAGATGGATCTCCTTCTGGTAGGCGTAGGACACGACCACGCTGCCGTTGACCTTGGTGATCTGCAGGTCCTTGCCGGCGACGGAACTGATGTAGTCGACCTCGGCCATCTTGTCGAACTTGTTGCGGATGTCCATGACCGTGGGACCGGCCTTGGCCGCCTGATCCACCGCGTGCTGGATGGAGATCGACTCCTGCCACGCAGGAACGACCTGCAGGCCGATGACCACGGCAATGGCGATCAGGGCCCCCCAGAACAACAGGCCGATCAGCGTGATGCCGCGTTGACGTTGCGCCTGGCTCATACTGCACACCCCATCGAAGCTGCTCCACCAACCCCGGTCAATGAATCGGCCCGATGTTTTTCAGGCCACTGAAGTTCATCCAGACGAAAAACGCCCTGCCCACGATGTTGCGCGCGGGCACGAAGCCCCAATAGCGCGAATCCAGGGAATTGTCGCGGTTGTCACCCATGACGAAGTACATGCCGGGTGGCACCTTGCAGACGAACCCCTGCGCATCATAATGACATGCGTCGCGGTGCGGGAAATTGTCGGGGCCGCCGATCACGTAGGGAGGCGCCTCGGGGTTGATCAGGATGTAGTGCTTCACGCCCTCCAGGCTCTCCTCGTAGCGCTGGTAGTAGGCCATCGTGGAGGGGTCGAACCACTGCCCGGCGGCGCGCTCGGCCACCGGCTTGCCGTTGATCACAAGCTGCTTGTTCTCGTAGGACACGGTGTCGCCGGGCAGGCCCACGATGCGCTTGATGTAGTCGATGGACGGGTCCTTGGGCAGGCGGAACACGATCACCGCTCCGCGTTGCGGCGCCTTCCCCGGGGTGATGCGCTCGTGCCCGAGCGGCAGCCGCAGGCCGTAGGCGAACTTGTTGACCAGGATCAGGTCTCCGGGAACCAGCGTGGGCTCCATCGAGCCGGACGGAATCTTGAAGGGCTCGGCGATGAAGGAGCGCAGCACGAACACCAGCGCGATCACCGGAAACAGGCCCGCCGTCCATTCCAGCCACCAGGGCTGGCGCAGCAGGCGCTCGCGCGTGGCGGCGATGCTCTCGTCGCTGAGCGAATCGTCGGCGCGGATTCCCTGCTGCTGGAGCTCGTCGCGCCGCCTGCGCAAAGCCGACACCGCGGCCTGCGCGGCGTCGACGCGCTGACGCGAGAACCGCAACTTCTCGGCGATCCAGAAGACGCCGGTGAGCACCAGCAGGACGAACAGCAACAGCGTGAAATTGACGGCCGGATCTTCCATGGAGCGAGTGTGGAGAATGAGCGGTCAGAAGGTGTGAATCACGCCTTCGTCAGTCCTCGACCTTGAGAATGGCCAGGAAGGCCTCCTGGGGCACCTCGACGGTGCCGATCTGCTTCATGCGCTTCTTGCCGGCCTTTTGTTTTTCGAGCAGCTTGCGCTTGCGGGTGATGTCACCGCCGTAGCACTTGGCGAGCACGTTCTTGCGCATCGCCTTGATTGTCTCACGGGCGATGATGTTGGCCCCCACCGCGGCCTGGATCGCGACGTCGAACATCTGGCGCGGGATGAGCTCGCGCATCTTCGCGGCAACCTCGCGCCCGCGGTACTGGCTCTGCGACCGGTGCACGATCAGCGACAGCGCATCGACCCGCTCGCCGTTGATCAGGATGTCGACCTTGACGACGTCGGCGGCCCGGTATTCGAGAAAGCTGTAGTCCATCGACGCGTAGCCGCGGGAAATCGATTTGAGCTTGTCGAAGAAGTCCAGCACGATCTCGGCCAGCGGCATCTCGTAGGTCAGCTGCACCTGCCGTCCCATGTACGACATGTTGGTCTGCACCCCGCGCTTGGCGTTGCACAGGGTCATGACCGCGCCGACGTATTCCTGGGGCATGAACAGCTTGACCGTGACGATCGGCTCCAGGATGGACTCGATGCGCCCCACCTCGGGCATTTTCGACGGGTTGTCCACGGTCACCGTCGAGCGGTCGCGCAACTGCACCTGGTAGACGACCGACGGCGCGGTCGTGATCAGGTCCATGTCGTACTCGCGCTCCAGGCGCTCCTGCACGATGTCCATGTGCAGCAGGCCGAGGAAGCCGCAGCGGAAGCCGAAGCCCAGCGCGGAGGACACCTCCGGCTCGAAGCGCAGCGCCGCGTCGTTGAGCTGCAGCTTCTGCAGCGCGTCGCGCAACGCGTCGTACTGGTTGGACTCGACCGGGTACAGGCCGGCGAACACCTGAGGCTGCACCTCCTTGAAGCCGGGCAGCGGCTCGGGGGCCGGGCGCGCGGCCAGGGTCAGCGTGTCGCCCACGCGGGCGGCCTTGAGCTCCTTGATGCCGGCGATCACGAAGCCGACCTCGCCAGCGGACAACTGCTCGCGCCCGACCGCCTTGGGCGTGAACACGCCGAGCTGCTCGCAGCCGTATTGCGCGCCGCTGGCCATCAGCTGGATGCGCTCGCGCAAGCGCAGCGTGCCGTCGAACACGCGTACCAGCATGACCACGCCCACATAACTGTCGTACCAGGAGTCGATGACCAGCGCCTTCAACGGCGCCTGCGGATCGCCCGTGGGCGCCGGCACGCGCGCGACCACGGCCTCGAGGATGTCGTCGATGCCCATTCCGGTCTTGGCACTGGCCAGCAGCGCGTCCGAGGCATCGATTCCGATGACGTCCTCGATTTCCTTGCGTGCGCCGTCGGGATCCGCCTGCGGCAGGTCCATCTTGTTGAGCACCGGCACGACCTCGACACCGAGTTCGATCGCGGTGTAGCAATTCGCCACGGTCTGTGCCTCGACGCCCTGGCTGGCGTCGACCACCAGCAGCGCGCCCTCGCAGGCCGACAACGAGCGGCTGACCTCGTAGCTGAAGTCGACATGCCCGGGGGTGTCGATCAGGTTGAGCTGGTAGGTTTGCCCGTCGCGCGCGTGGTAGCTCAACGCCGCCGTCTGTGCCTTGATGGTGATGCCGCGCTCACGCTCCAGGTCCATCGAATCGAGCACCTGGCTTTCCATCTCCCGCTCCGACAGGCCGCCGCAACGCTGGATCAGTCGATCGGCGAGCGTGGATTTGCCGTGGT
>JAKCDM010000152.1 GCA_021841865.1 Pseudomonadota bacterium | reverse complement strand
ATGCGCTGCTCGCGCAAGGCCGCAGCGAGTTCGGCGGCGTCGCGAGCGGGGTGGCGCGCAAACACGAAATTCGCCGCGGACGGCAGCACGTCGAAGCCGAGTTCGCGCAAGCTCTCGCTCAATTGCTCGCGGCTGGCGATGATGCGCGAGCGGGTGTGCGCCAGCCAGGTATCGTCCTGCATCGCCGCGGTCGCGCCGGCCAGCGCCAGGCGATCCAGCGGGTAGGAGTTGAAGCTGTCCTTGACCCGCACCAGGCCTTCGATGAGCTCGGCCTGGCCCAGCGCGTAGCCCACGCGCAGTCCGGCCAGCGCATGCGCCTTGGACAGCGTGCGCACGACCAGCAGCTGCGGGTGGCGCTGGATCAGCTCGACGGCGCTTTGCGCGCCGAAATCCACGTAGGCCTCGTCGACCAGCACGGCCGAGTCCCGGTTGCCCTGCAGCAGGCCTTCGATGTCGTGCAGCGGCAGCGCGATTCCCGTGGGCGCGTTGGGATTGGCGAACGCGATGCCGCCGTTGGGTCCGGCGTCCAGCAGGTCCTGCACGCGCAGCTGCAGCCGCTCGTCCAGCGCCACGCTTCGCGTGGAGATGCCGAACAGGCGCGCGTACACGGGATAGAAGCTGTAGCTGATGTCGGGCAGCAGCAGCGGGTGCTGCTGCCGGAACAGGGCCATGAACGCGTGCGCCAGCACTTCGTCGGACCCGTTGCCGACGAACACCTGCTCGGGCTGCAGCCCGTGGTGCTCGGCGATGGCCTGGCGCAGCTGCGTGCACTCGGGGTCCGGGTACAGGCGCAGGTCCTCGCCGGCGGCGTCGCGAACGGCCTGCAGCACGCGCAGGCTCGGCGCGTACGGACACTCGTTGGTGTTGAGCTTGATCAGGCCGGTGATGCGCGGCTGCTCGCCCGGCACGTAGGGGGTCAGGCCGCGCACGGCCTCGCTCCAGAAACGACTCATGACGACACGCTGGATGACAGGAAGGCCAAGGACGACATCAACCCGGCTGGCGCTCGAGGTCGCGCAGGCGCATCTCGGCGGCGTTGGCATGCGCCTGCAGCCCCTCGCCGTGCCCGAGCACCGACGCGATGCGACCCAGATGCTGCGCGCCGCGCCGGCTGACCTCGATCAGGCTGGTGCGCTTGACGAAGTCGTACACGCCGAGCGCCGACGAGAAGCGCGCGGTTCCCGAGGTCGGCAGCACGTGGTTCGGCCCGGCGCAGTAGTCGCCCAGGGATTCCGACGTGTAGGCGCCCAGGAAGATGGCTCCGGCGTGGCGCAGGCGGTCGGCCAGCTCGCGCGGCTCGCGCGTGGCCAGCTCCAGGTGCTCGGGCGCGATGCGGTCGGCCAGCTCACAGGCCTGCTCGAGGTCGCGCACCTGGATCAACGCCCCGCGCCCGCGCAGCGAGGCCTCGATGATGTCGCGCCGCGACATCTGCGGCAGCAGGCGCTGCATGGCCTGCTCGACCTGATCGATGTAGGCGGCGTCCGGGCACAGCAGGATGCTCTGCGCCAGCTCGTCGTGCTCGGCCTGGCTGAACAGGTCCATGGCCACCCAGTCGGCCGGCGTGCTGCCGTCGGCGATGACCAGGATCTCGGAGGGCCCGGCGATCATGTCGATGCCGCACAGCCCGAACACCCGGCGCTTGGCCGCCGCCACGTAGGCGTTGCCGGGCCCGGTGATCTTGTCCACCTTGGGCACGCTGGCGGTGCCGTAGGCCAGCGCCCCCACCGCCTGCGCGCCGCCGATGGCGAAGGCGCGCTGCACGCCGGCCACCGCCGCCGCCGCCAGCACCAGCGGATTGCGCTCGCCGCCGGGGGTCGGCACGACCATGACGATTTCGCGCACACCCGCCACGTGCGCGGGGATCGCGTTCATCAGCACCGACGACGGGTACGCGGCCTTGCCTCCGGGCACGTAGATGCCCACGCGGTCGAGAGGGGTGATCTTCTGGCCCAGCAGGGTGCCGTCGGCATCGCGGTACTCCCAGCTCGAACCCAGGTGCTCGAGCTGGCGCTCGTGGTAGGCGCGCACGCGCTGCGCGGCCGCCTGCAGCGCGTCGCGCTGCTCGGCGCCCAGCGAGTCCAGCGCCGCCCGCAGTTGCTGCTGGGGAATCTCCAGTTCCGACATGGCGCTGGCGTCGACGCGGTCGAAGCGCCGCGTGAACTCCAGCACCGCGTCGTCGCCGCGGCGCCGCACCTCGTCGAGCATTTCGCCCACGCGGGTGTCGATGGCCGCGTTCTGTTCGGAGATCAGCTCGAACAGCCCGGCAAAGCGGGATTCGAAATCGTCCGCCGTGGTATCCAGGCGGCGAATGGACAGGCGCGATTCGGACATGGTCAGGTCTCGGAAGGGCTGCGTTGGGCCTCGGCAGCGTCGCGCAGCGCCGCCACCAGCGGCTTGAGCAACGCGGCGCGCGTCTTGAACGCAGCCTGGTTGACGATCAGGCGCGCGGAAATATCCATGATGTGCTCGACCTCGACCAGGCCGTTGGCCTTGAGGGTGCCGCCGCTGGAGACGAGGTCGACGATCGCGTCGGCCATGCCCGTCAACGGCGCCAGTTCCATCGAGCCGTACAACTTGACCAGGTCCACGTGCACGCCCTTGGCGGCGAAATGCTCGCGCGCCAGGTGCACGTACTTGGTCGCCACGCGGATGCGCGCGCCCTGGCGCACCGCGGCGGCGTAGTCCCAGCCGCGCGGCGTGGCCACGCTGAGGCGGCAGCGGGCGATGCCCAGGTCCACCGGCCGGTACAGCCCGTCGCCGCCATCGGCGGCGTCGGCCTCGAGCAGCACGTCGAGCCCGGCGACGCCGAAGTCGGCGCCGCCGTAGCGCACGTACGTGGGCACGTCGCTGGCGCGCACGAGCACCACGCGAAGGTCCTCGCGATTGGTGCCCAGGATCAGCTTGCGGGTGCTCTGCGGATCCTCGGTGACACGGATGCCCGCGCGCTGCAGCAGCGGCAGGGTGTCGTCGAAGATGCGCCCTTTGGACAGCGCGAGGGTCAGCATGGCGGGTGCGGTGTGCGGGAGAACGATGCGGGACGTCGGATGGCGGGGCAATCCATGCGCGCGGCTCAGCTCACGCGCCGGATTCGCGCGCCGAGAGCGGCAAGCTTGTGTTCCATCGCCTCGTAGCCGCGGTCGAGGTGATAGATGCGTTCGATGCAGGTGCTGCCGTCGGCCACCAGCCCGGCGATCACCAGGCCTGCCGAGGCCCGCAGATCGGTGGCCATCACCGTGGCCCCCGACAGGCGCTCCACGCCCTGGACGACACAGGTGTTGCCCTCCACCGTGATGCGCGCCCCCAGCCGGACCAGCTCCTGCACGTGCATGAAGCGGTTCTCGAAAATCGTCTCGGTCACCGTGGCGGCGCCCTCGGCGATGCAGTTCAGCGCCATGAACTGGGCCTGCATGTCGGTGGCGAAGCCGGGGTATTCGCTGGTGCGAACGGCAACGGCTCGCGGGCGCCCGCCCGGCATGGAATCGGCGCGCAGGCGCACCCAGTCCGCGCCGCAGGTGATCTGCGCGCCGGCTTCGCGCAGCTTGTCCAGCAGCGCATCGAGGTGCTGCGGCACGCAATCGCGCACCGTCACGTCGCCGCGCGTGGCCGCCGCCGCGCACAGGAAGGTTCCGGCCTCGATGCGGTCGGCGACGATGCGGTGGCGCGCACCGCGCAACTCGGACACGCCGCGGATTCGCAGCCGCGAACTGCCGGCGCCTTCGATGTCGGCGCCCATGCTGCGCAACATCGTGGCCAGGTCGACCACCTCGGGCTCCTGCGCGGCGTTCTCGATCACCGTCTCGCCGTCGGCCAGGCAGGCCGCCATCATCAGGTTCTCGGTCCCGGTGACGGTGATCATGTCGGTGGTGATGCGGGCCGCGCGCAGGCGGCCGCCCGGCACGCTGGCGACGATGTAGCCATGCTCGACATCGACCTGCGCCCCCAGCTGGCGCAGCCCGCGAATGTGCTGGTCGACCGGACGCGCGCCGATCGCGCAACCGCCGGGCAGGCTGACCCGCGCATGGCCGAAGCGTGCCAGCAGCGGCCCCAGCACCAGCACCGAGGCGCGCATGGTCTTGACCCGCTCGTACGGCGCCTCGCAGGCCGTGATGCGGTCGGCCTGCAGGCGCAGGCGCGAGCCGTCGCGCTCGACGCGCGCGCCCATCGACGCGAGCAGCTCGCCGAGGGTGTGCACGTCCATCAGGCGCGGCGCCTGCTCGAGCTCCACCGGCTGCGCGCTCAGCAGGCTGGCCGCCATCAACGGCAGCGCGGCGTTCTTGGCTCCGCTGGCGCCGACCTCGCCATGCAGGGCCTGCCCGCCTTCTATGCGCAGTTTGTCCATGGTGGCGCTGGGTTCGATCCGGGAAAGCATGCAAACAAATGGCCGCGGGGCTGGCGAGCGCCATCGGGCCTTCGGCTCCGGGGCTGCGCCGTCACGACAGGGTCGGGAAAGCCGCAGCCGGCGTTCGGGCCCGGGCAAGGCCGGGCGAACCCGTCATTCTACCGGGGGCTTGGGACGAGCGCTGCCGCGCGGACTCACTGCGGCAGCGGCTCGCCGGGCGCCAGGGTGCGCATGGACAGCGCGTGCACCTGCTCGCGCATTCGATCGCCCAGCACGTCGTACACCAGGCGATGCCGCGCCAGGCGGCCGAGTCCCGCGAAGCGCGGGCTGACGATGGTGGCGAAGAAATGCTGGCCATCGCCCTGCACCTCCAGATGGGTGCATTCCAGGCCGGCTGCGATCAGTTCGTGCAGTTGTTCGGGGGTGGGCAGGGACACGGGGAACTCCAGGAGCGGACGACGTTCGGGCGGCAGGGCCTCGCGCTCAGTTGCGCAGCTTGTAGCCGCGGCGCAGCCAGTTCCAGGCGAGGCCGGCGCAGACCAGGTTGCCCAGCAGCGCCGCGCCCAGGCAAAGCCATGGCGAGACGTCGGAAACACCGAAAAAGCCGAAGCGCATCCCGTCGACCAGGTAGAAGAAGGGGTTGAGGTGCGACAGCGCCACCCAGAACGGGGGCAAGGTGGTGACGGAGTAGAACACGCCCGAAAGGAAGGTCGCCGGGACAATGATGAAATTCTGGAACGCCGCCATCTGGTCGAATTTCTCCGCCCAGATCCCGGCCACCATCCCGAGCGAGCCCAGCATGGCGGCACCGAGCACGGCGAACAGCAGCGACCACAGCGGGTCGTGCCAGGTCAGCGGCACGAACCAGGCCGTCACGAGCAGCAGGCCGCCACCGACGAACAGCCCGCGCAGCACCGAGGCCCCGACATAGCCCAGAACCAGCTGCCAGGGCTTGAGCGGCGACAGCAGCAGGAACACCAGGTTGCCGGTGATCTTGGACTGGATCAGCGACGACGAGCTATTGGCGAAGGCATTCTGCAGCACGCTCATCATCGCCAGCCCCGGGATCAGGAAACTGGTGTAGGGCACGCTGCCGTACACCTTCATGTGCCCGGCGATCGCATGGGAAAAGATCAGCAGGTACAGCAGGCTGGACACGACCGGGGCGGCCACCGTCTGCAGCCCCACCTTCCAGAAGCGCATCACCTCCTTGCCGAACAAGGTCCACAGCGCCTTCATCGCGTCGCCTCCGCCGCCGCATCGGGCGAAGCCATGATCTGCAGGAAGGCGTCCTCCAGGTCGGCGCGGCGCACTTCCAGCTCGTCGATCTCGCAACCGGCCGCGCGCAGCTCGCCGAGAATGCGCTCGACCTCCGCGGCATCGCGCACGGTCCACGAGCGCCTGCCACCCACGGGCCGGCTGGCGTCGGCCAGATGGCGCGGCAGCGCCTGCCCGCTGGTGCGCAGCAGCAGATGCGTGGAGGCGAAGCGCGCCAGCAGCGCGTGGGTCGGGTCCAGCGCCACCAGGCGACCCAGCTTGAGCATGCCGATGCGACTGCACAGCGCCTCGGCCTCCTCCAGGTAGTGCGTGGTCAGCAGCACCGTGTGGCCGCGGGCATTGAGTTCGGTGATGAACTGCCACAGGCTCTGGCGCAGTTCCACGTCGACCCCGGCGGTGGGCTCGTCCAGCACGATCACGGGCGGCTTGTGCACCAGCGCCTGCGCCACCATGACGCGGCGCTTCATGCCTCCGGACAACGCGCGCATGTTCTGCTCGGCCTGCTGCGACAGCCCGAGGTGGTGCAGCAATTCATCGATCCAGGCGTCGTTGTTGCGCAAGCCGAAATAGCCCGACTGCAGGCGCAGGCACTCTCGCACCGTGAAAAAAGGGTCGAACACCAGCTCCTGGGGCACCACGCCCAGCAGCCTGCGCGTCAGGTAGGGCTCGCGCGTGACGTCGTGGCCCAGCACCTGCACGGATCCGGCATGGGGGCGCGCGAGCCCCGAGAGCATGCTGATCAGCGTGGTCTTGCCGGCTCCATTGGCGCCCAGCAGCGCGAAGAATTCGCCCTGCGCGATATCCAGGCTGACGCCATCCACCACATTGCGCTGGCCATAGCGCTTGACCACCCCGCGCAGGCTCACCGCGGGGGTGTTGTCCGCCACCGCGCTCATGATCGCTTCGCGCCCGGCTCGCCCGCCAGGTCCTCGGCCAGCGTGGT
>JAKCDM010000151.1 GCA_021841865.1 Pseudomonadota bacterium | reverse complement strand
ACCCGCAGTGGCGGGGCGGGCTCGCGCTGCGCGTAGCCCACGGCCAGGGCCACCGCCCTGGCCCCCTGCACGCGGTCCAGGCGCTGCCGGCAGGTCTGACCGGGCTGCACGACAAAGCGGCTGAGCAGCAGCACCCCGGCGGGCGTGGCTCCGTCGGCCAGAGCCGCCTGCAGGCGATCGGGACTGGCTGCGAGTCCCTGCAACACATCGGCCTGTTCGGCCTGGAGCACGCCGACGACGACCGTGTGCGGATGGCCGTCCGCCGGGTTGAGACCGGGAGCGGCCTGCACCAGGATGTCGACGCCGCCGCGCGCAAAGCTGGTGGAAGGCGCGTTCAGTGCCTGCTCGCGCGACATGCCCGACGACGTGTTGAAAAGATTGCACGAACAGCAAGCCAGGGCCAGCGCGGCGACGCCGCCGCGCGCGCAGGCACGGCGCAGCGGGCGCAGCTCGGCAAGTGCGGCGAAGGGGTGTGCGGGCCGGTGTGCGGACGAGGGCATGCTCGACATGATCCGGGCCCCCGTCAAACCTTCGCGCAGCCGGGACTATTCAGGGCATTCCGGGAATGCCAGCCCGCGGCGATGCCTCAGCGCATGATGCGCAACTGGCATTGGCTGGGTTGCACGGCGGACCCCGGCGCGTTGCCTTCGTTGTGACGCGTGGCATCGCCCAGGCGAACCGCCGGATGCCCCTGGATGCGCACCAGCGTGCTGGCCTGCGTGAAGGTCACCGCGCCCATCTGCCGGGAGCTGATCACGCCACCTGCGACACCCGGCTCGTCGCCGCTCGACAGCGGCATGCTCGAGGCCTTGTTCAGCGCTGGCACGCCGCGCACGAACACCTTGGTGCTGGCGCCGACGGACATCGGGGGCAGTCCGATGTTCGGGTAGGCCAGCGGCACCGGGCCGCTGGGAGACGGAGTCTTGCACACGTCGTCGGCGCTCAGGCATTGGCCGGCTTCCACGGTCAGGGCGTACATGGTGGTTCAGGCACAAGGAGATCGTCTCGGGATGGATCGGCGCGGGCCGCATCAGCCGAGGTCGATATGGCGTGCGTCGATGCGCACATGGTTGTCCGCGACGACACTGGCATCGCGGCAGCGGATATGCAGGCGCTGCTCGACTTGCACGCGTTGCTGCGCGGCGTGCACTTCGTCGATGCCGCGCACGCGTCGCACGCTGTCTCCGAATTCGGCGACACCGCGCCCGAGGCGGGTCAGGCACTCGCGGCCGCGCGCAACCAGGCTTCCCAGCAGCGCCTGCACGCGCCCGGCGCGCAGTTCCAGCGTCGAGCTGCTCAGGCGGCAGGCCGCCGCCTGCAGGTCGATGCGCGGTCCGCGCAGGCCCAGCGTGCGGCCCGCGAGCAGGTCGAGCCTGCCTGCCTGCACGCTCAACCCATCGTGCTCGCCGTACAGTTCGGCGCCGCCCGGCAGGCGCAGGCGGCCGTGGCCGGAAGCGCGCTCGAGCACGCAACACACGAAACACGGGCCGTGCGCCGGCACCAGCAGCAGCACGCTGTCGCCGGCCTCGGGTTGCAGCAGGCAGCCGGCCGCGACGCGCGCGTGGCGCACCGGTGCGTGCCGGTCCAGCCGACAGCCCTGCGCGTCGACCTGCTCGACACAGGCGCACAGCAATTGCGAGACGGCGGGTGGCCGGGCTTGCGGCCAGGGGTGAACGCTCATGATCGGTACTCCTTGTCGGTTGGCGGTTGCCAGCGCTGGGCCTGCAGCAGCTCGGGGTCGGTGTCCAGGCAGTTCGAGCAGCGCGCCAGCTCGTGGATGGCCTGCGCCGGCTCGCAGGCGTGCAGGTTGACCAGGCTCAGCTCGGCGTCGCGCAGGTCGGCACCGTGCAGCTCGCCGAAGGACCAGTCGCACGATGTCAGGCGCGCCGCGGCGAGCACCGCGTCGCGCCAGCGGCTTCGACGCAGCACGCAGCCGTTCCATGTCGATGCGTCGGCACGTGCGGCAGTGAACAAGGCCCTGTCTGCCACCACATGGTGTGCCTGCACCTGCTGCAACTGGCCCTCGGCCAGCCGGGCGCCCTGCAGGCGGGCCATGCGCAGCGTCGCGCGCCGCAGGTCGCATTGCGACAGATCGGCGTCGCTGAATTGCGTGCGCTCGAGCGCCATGTCGGACAGCTGGCAGCCGCGCAGGCTGGCGCCGCTGAAGTCGCAGGCGACGAGTTCGCATTCGCGCAGGTCCTGCCCGTCGAGGCATGCATCGCGCAGGAAGGCGGTGTGCAGTCGCGTGCCCCGGAGGCCGACCCGGCGCCAGTCGGCAGCCTCGGCGCTGCAGCGCGTGAGATCGGCGCCACCGTAGTCGGCACCGGCGTGCTCGCAGTCCTGCAGTTGCGCGTGGTACAGGCGGGCAGCCCGCCAGCGGCTGTCGGCGAGGCAGCATTCGGTGAGCATGGCGTGCGCCGCGTCGGCCTCGTCGAGCACGGCCTGCCGCAGGTCGCAGGCGTGCAGGCTGGCCGCGCGCACAGAGCTCGACTCCAGCCTGGCACGCCAGAGCCGGCAGCCGTCCAGCGACGCGTCGTCGAGCCGCGCGCCACGCAGGTCCGCGCTGTCGAGCAGCACCTCGTGCAGGCTCCATCCGCGCAGGTCGGCCTGGCGCAGGTCGGCGCCCCGCAGGTCGGCCTGGCGCAGCTGCCGGGTCGATGCGGCCTGCCGCAGCAGCGGATGGTCGGCGCCGCTCATCGCGTTGTTCCTTGCGAGCCGGCGTGCGCGCCATCGCCGAGCGCACTGACGATGGTGCGCCGGACATCGGCGCAGCGCAGCGCACCCGGATGGAATCGCGCATCCGCGAGATCGGCGCCGAAGCACAGCGTCGACACCAGGCTGGCGTCGCGCAGGTCGGTCCCCGCCAGGCTGGCCTGCAGCAGCTTGGCATGGTCCAGGTCGGCGCCCCGCAGGTCGGCATCGTCGAGTCGCAGGCCGGTGCCCTGGATGGCTTGCAGACAGGCGTCTCGCGCCTCGACCCCGCCGAGGTCGGCCCCGTCGAGCAGGCATTCGCGCAGATCGGCCTGCAGCAGGTGTGCTCCCTCCCAGCAGGCATCGCGCAGATCGGCGCGCGGCAGGCGCGCGCGCTCCAGCCGGGTGCGTGACGTGGCCCGCGAGCCGCGCAGGTCGGCCTCGCTGAAGTCGCCCTCGCTGGCGTCGCTTGCCTGCAGGTTGATGTCGCGGGCTTCGGCTTGCGCCATGCAGGCCTGCTGCAGCTGGCACTCGAGCCACGCCGATGCATCGAGCCTGGCGCCGCGCCAGTCGCTGCTGCGCAGGTCGCAGCGAGCGAACTGCGCATTGCGCGCATCGCATCGCGCGCCGCGCAGCTGCCGCAGGTCGGAATGCTCGAACACGGCGTGGCGCAGGCTGGCGGCGCCGAGGTCGGCGCCGCGCAGATCGGCGAGGGTGAAGTCGGCGCCGCTGCAGTCGGCCGCCGCCAGGCTCGCCCCTCGCATGCGCGCGCGAGCGCAGCTGCTGCGTTGCAGGCTGGCGCCGCGCAGGTCGGCGCCGCTCAGGTCGGCGTCGTGCAGCAGTGCATGGTCCAGCCGCGCCCCCTGCATTCGACAGCTGTCGAAGCGGGTGTGCCGGGCCAGCACGCCGCGCAGGTCGGCGCCGGTGAAATCGAGCCCGCGCAGGTCCAGCCCGTCGAGCCGCTGTTCGCGCAGCGAGCTGCCGTCGCGAAGCCGCTGTTCGACGTCGGCCCGGCTCAGGCTCGCCGCAGCCGGCTCGGGCTGCTGCTCGTCCGGCGGGCAGGCGCCGGTCGGGCCCGGCTCGTGCCCGGCGGCCTGCGCGGCGCCGGACTCCTGCGGGCGCAGGCGCCGCAGGGCCTGCGCAAGCTCCGGCTGCTGCTGCTCGAGGATCTGCGTGGCCTGTTCCGCGCTCAGCCCCGCCTGACGCAAGGCCTGCCCGGTCTGCTGTTCGAGTTCACGCAATGCGCTGGCCATCTCGGCTCGTGCATCACCGGCGCCGCCCGGCGCCGGCATGTCGCGCTCGGCGATCTCGACAAAGCGCTGGATGTCGGCATCGCTCAGGCCGTGCTGGCTTCGCAGTGCGTCGGTCTGCTGCTGCAGCTGCTTCAGCAGCTCGTCCAGCGATTCAGGTTCGGGCGCGGCCCGCGGCAGCCAGCCCTTGCTGGTCAGCGCGTCGATCCGCGGCTCGCTCCAGCCGCGCCGGCGCAGTGTCCGGATCGCGTCCTGTCGGGACTGGGCCAGCGCGTCCGTGGGCGGTCCGGCCGCCTGCTTGTCGGGCGCGGCGGCAGCCGGATGCGCCGGTGCGCCGGATGAGCCGGATGAGCCGGATGAGCCCGATGAGCCGGATGAGCCGGATGAGCCGGATGAGCCGGATGCGGGCGGCGTCGATGCGGCAGCAGCAGGCGGCTGCGGGCGATTGCGCGATTGCCAGCGCGCGACGATTTCCCCAGGCTCGCGCGCTGCCTGGCCGAGCGGCTCCCATTCGGCCAGCAGCCAGCTGTCGCGGGCGGCGGGGTCGAAGCCGGCGTCGACCTCGGCGTGGTACACGAGCACGCCCATCTCCTGCTCCGGGAACAGCCAAAGGGTATGCGCGCGCAGCGCGAATTCCCGCCATTCGACTTCGTCGGCGCTGCTGCCGGGTGCAGGGGCGGGAATCCACAGGCAGCGCGGGCGCAGGCCCGGCAGCCGGCAGCGAAGTCGCTGGTGCCGCGGGTGCAGGTGCTGCAGTTCGATGGTCTCGTCGCCGTGCAGGTCGCCGGGCAGGCATTGGTCAGCCGGTGCGTGCGCCTGCCGGCGCGCGGGCATCGCCGCATGCGGCCAGGCCCGCAGCCAGTCGCGTGCGCAGGCCTCGAGCCGGTCGTGGTCGACGGCGCGTTGCAGCGGACCGAGCGCGCCGAGCGTGGCCGGCTCGACCTTCTGGCCGCGGTGGCGCAGCGGGTCATCGGGGTATTCGACATTCGGCATCGGCCAGCGCGAGGCGGCCCCGGGCTTGCATGGCGCAGCCCCGCGCCCCAGCGGGTTGCTCGCGTGTCCAGGTCCGCCAAAGGCCCTGGACAGGTCCAGGGGCATGCTGTCGAACGGGCGCGCCGGCCCGGGCCCGAACAGCGAATCGAGCTCGCGGTCGCCGTGCACGTCGAGCAGCTTGTCGATGAGTGGCGCGGCAGTGCTGCCCGGGTGGGTCGCATCGGCCCCGAACACGCGCAGCGCGACGCGCACGCGGGTCGCCGTGGCCTGTCCCGGCGCCGGCCAGGCGCGACCGTGCACCAGCACCTGGGCTTCGCGCTGCGGCAATCCGGCGAACAGCGCGCCGCTCGGGCCGAGTGCCTGTTGCGCCTGGCTCCACAGTTCGGGCTCGGGCAGCGTGGCGGCGGCGTCGTCGGGGCGCAGGCGCATGCCCAGCAGCACGCTGAGCCCCGGCACGGTTCCGGCGCGTGGGCAGCCGCGCTGCGGCACGATGGCCATGTCTTCGGGTTTGTCGATGCGCATGTCGCCTCCGGCGTGGGTCGCGGCTCAGGCGATCCACACCACGTCGGTGGATTCCCAGCTGTTGTCTTGCGACCAGACCTGTACGTTGCGTCGCTTGTCCAGCATCAGGCCGGCGTGCTCGTCGCAGCGCAGCGCCAGGCGCTGCGCGCACACACCCAGCTGGGTCTCCTTGCCGACAGCCATGCGCACGCGCGCAGGGTGTCCCTGCATGAACCACTCGGCGTCGCCGGCCGTTGCCTTGCACTGCCTGGGGTTCCACGCCCATCCCCTGGGTTCGGTCTCGGCATCGGGCGTGGATTGCAGCTCGGCGCCTTGCGGGTCCAGGCGCAGCGCGCGTTGCCTGGCTCCGTTGTCGGGGCGATGGCGCAGCTGGGAGTGGTCCTGGCGCAGTTCGAGCTCCGCGTTGTGGGCATCCTTGCCGGCCTGCTCGCAGCGGGCCAGGCAGTGGCGCACCAGTTCCTGCGTGCCCAGCGCGAAGGCGCCGCATCCCAGCGGGGTGCCCCACTGCCTCGCCGTCTCGACCCAGTCCTCGCCGTCCATCGGGTGCCCCGGGGGGGGGCGCAGGATCAGGTCCAGCACGTCGCCAGCCAGCGTGGTGTTGATCACGGAGCCGGCCAGCGCGCTTGCCTGGGCATAGCGCCGCCAGCGCCGGGTGTACTTCAGCGCCTGTGGCGAGAACCCGGCGCGCAGCGTGATGGCGTCGTCGGCGTCGAGTTCGACGCTGGGGCTTTGCAGGTACCACGACGTGGCGCTGGCTTCCTGCGCGCTGCCTCCCCCCCAGGTCGCGATGTAGCCCGCGCTCCACTTGGTGGCGCCGCCGATGGCCAGCGAACTGTCGACACCGCCGACCAGCCTGCCGTGATAGCCCAGCTCGGCGGTGTTCCTGGCTCCGCCGAGGACCAGGATCTGCGTGCCGGTGATCACCGTGTACGAGCTCCCGATGGTCTGCACGTGGAACCCGCCGGCGCCCTCGGTGCCGCCGGCCGAAGGGGGCTGGCCGAGAGCGATGCGGGTGTTGTGGGAGGGGCACGCGAGGACGATGGACTGCGCGTTGTCGCGGTCGTTGAGCTGGATGTGGTTGCCGCCCGCGGTGCGGATGTGGTGCAGGTGGGGGTTGAG